>NZ_BALG01000268.1 GCF_000315235.1 Paenibacillus popilliae ATCC 14706
TTACCTTTAAGAAAGTGGTTGAACCTCGTTTACCATTCATTTAAAACACCTCACTTATTTAATGACAACGTGATTTTATCACACAATTTATCGTTATACAATAAAATATTATTGTTTTTTTATCATTTATTATTGGAAGATAAATATTTAGTAAATAGACAAAAAAACAGATGGTTACTCTTATATAGCTGTTCCTTTTTCTATTGCAAACCACTATAATTTCCTATATATAAAAATCAATTCACGGTTTGCTTCTTCAATCAACTTTTTATCATACCAACCGAATCGTTCGATAATTTTTAATCCTGCTTTCGTAACTGTTTCTTCAAGTTGGTTTTCGTAGTAATATTTAAGGCTTAAATCTTCTATATATCGTTCGGTGTTACCGTTTTTATCAGTCACTTCGTAAGCAAAATGAGGATAGATAATTTGATTTTTGAGATCAATTTTATACGTGAAAGCGAGGGTCAAAACCCAAGTTAGAAAAAAAAGTATGCGAACCCGTAAAGGGAATAAAGGATTAAAGTCCGTGCGATGTCAGGCTGCTTGGGCTGCTGCCAAAACAAAAAACACGCGGC
>NZ_BALG01000267.1 GCF_000315235.1 Paenibacillus popilliae ATCC 14706
TCCAACGTTGGCAGCTGTGCGTGGGGTAGTCGGTGGCGGCAGCTATACGACGATTAGCGAGGCTATGTCAGAGTTTAGGGCAGTGCAGGAGAAGTCGGACGCGCCTATTAAGGAGCCATTACCGCCAGTATTGGATGAGGCTGCGGCGCGGATGATGGCTGAGGTTTGGTTAATAGCCACAGGTTTAGCTAACGAACGATTAAAAGCAGAACGTG
>NZ_BALG01000266.1 GCF_000315235.1 Paenibacillus popilliae ATCC 14706
CTGAAATGATGACCTCACACATCGTCATTTCCCAAATGGATAAACGGCACCCATACCAAGTCAACTTCACGGTTGCCGTTCACGGTTGTAGACATTTCCTGCGATCACGGCACGATGAACTCCCGCACGATGTTGAAGCGCTGATTCGCAAAAACATTTTACCGATTCGACCCATTCGCCCAGGGCAGCAGAATACGCGCGAAATACGCTACAAATCAGTGGTTAGCTTCGTCTACAGAGTTGCATAATTCGATTCACATGAACACTTTTTTAAGCGGATATTCCATCCGCTTTGTTTGCTGTACGCTTTTTCCTTGCTTACACCAAAAAACAAACGACACAGGGCTTTTTCCCATGCCGTTTCAAATTCCATTTTTATTTCCGCTCTTGTCTTTGAGCTTAACTTAATGACATTGACCTTACGGGGTGGCTTTTTTACTTATCTTTTTTCATTGACTTCAATATATTATCATGGTAATATATTCCATAGCAGAACACACAGACATAGAATATATAGACAAAGAAGTGAATAAAATAACGAAAGGAGATTTGAAATGGGAATTAAAAAAAGTCTTATTGTAAGCTTAACAATTGCTTTAATTCTTTTTCCGCAGTTATATTTTTGCAATGAGAATAAGGTTCTTAGTCAAAACTCTAATGTTACCTCAAATGTAAATTCCGTTGAAGCTTCAAATAATTCTGTTGAAGCCTCAAAAGATGATGATTTATGGCGTGACTTATGGTGTATGGAATGTGGTAATGACATAACTATTATGAAGAATGGTAGTCCGGTTCCAAAAAATTCTAAAGAGTATTCCAAATTACTTAAAGTGTGCGAACAATATTGAAAAGGTGGAATAATCAAATGAACAAGAAATTATTTATTTTGAGTTTAGCAATCGCCTCGATGCTGGTTGCATCACAATCAGCATTTGCTGATAAAATTACAGTTACCAAAAATGGAAAAACTGGAACTGTATATTGCAGCAAAAATAACTGCACGATCAAGGTTTAAGTTAAGGAAAAAACAACTGACGATTTAGGAAATGCTGGAGGCCGAGATGGACACGCATCTGGGCTATGAAAAGCGTGAGAAAGCGGAGAAGATCACGACCAATATTCTGCTCTTGACGAGCGATGTAAAGAACTTGTCCGTGCGATTTGCAAAGCACAAAAAATTATTGTGAAGCTTCTCTTCGATGACCATATCCAGCTCCGGTATCCACTTTCCTGCGGGAGTGGAGGCCTGACGACGCTGGACATAGCTCTCCTGAGATGGCCCCGCACGGTAAGTCACTTGGGCTGCGTTTCGGCGCAGTTCCCGGCTAATGGTGGCATGTCCTTGGCGATGGCTCGGGCACTTTTCCCTTGCTGATGGAGGATTCTCCTTGTGTGAATGGGGTGTGAGAACTTTCATTCTACACGAATCCGGCCATGAGCCTTTTGTTTTTTTATTTCCAGAAGGTGTCGCACTTCATTTTACAATCCGTCTTTTACAATTTTGCCAACCGGAACAGAAGTCAAGATAATCCATTCACCGATTGCTAGGTCGATATTTTAAAGCAAGCCGCGCTGATCATGGGACGAAAGTAAGTGTCATCAAGCGAAATCGTGACAAATACTCGGTATCAGCAAGGTGCGACGTCCCACAAGAAAGATGAAAGCCAAGCTTCAGGAACGTGGACTTACCGTATCTAGACGACGAATTGGCCGCATCATGAAGGAACAGGGCCTTGTTTCTACGTACACGGTGGCTCAATACAAACCTCACAAAGCGGCATGTAACGAGTCGCAACAGCCAAATGAACTGAATCGTCAGTTCCAACAATGTGGGCATAATAGTATGGATTCGGAACGTTCCATTGTGACCATCAATACTACTAATCAAATACTAGAGTTCAATCTTTTTACATAATTTTATTTGCGCTCACCTATTTATATGTTATAATATGGAAGAATAATAATCAATTTCAAAAGGAGTGACGTTTCATGAGGAAAACTATTCTTTCTCTCACCGCTGCGCTTACTATGTTTGCAGTTGTACCGGTTGATGCATCTCCTGTTGTTGATTCTGCTTCAGACGTATCGGTTAACGAGTTTGTAACAACGGAACCCACGGTAAATATCATGTATCGGTCGGAGTTAGACGTACCGCGTAATTCCTTATCTTTTAGTGATGGTAGAAATGTAACCGGAAAAGAGGGTGGCATTATTGACCTTAGTCTAAAGCCAGGTGAACGCAAAGTTGTTGAATACATTCAGCTATCAAAAGGACAAAAATTACAAGCAGGTATTACGTGGTATAATACGATTTTAGCTGATGGCTCAACAAAATACGAAATTAGACCTACGTTAAGTGGAAAAGAAATCATTGCTGAAAAAGACGGATACTATTTAGTCGAATACATCGCTCCCAATTCAGATGTACAGGAGTACCGTCTTGTCACTGGTACTACAACTTATGGAAAACAATAGTTAATCATATAATGAAATGTGGTCTTGAAATAACGGGTATATGAAAACAAGAAGATCGCCCCTATCCGGCCAGCCTGGCCAGGTGGTTGGCGATCTTCTTGACGTTCTGGCAGATGGCAGTCATGAGCGCTTGCTCTAACCCTCTTTACCGTGCAGCCGGCAATAGCGAAGTCGATGGAGCGCTTTGGCCTCCGCGAAGCTTCGCTCAATCGTTTGGTACCGGAGAGTTCAAGCCGCTCAGAGTTCCCTACGGAACCGCTTCCAGAGAAACGGATGTAAAAAGACGCACCCGAAGGCGCGCCTTTCCTGAATTACGTTAGCCGACGTCGACCAGACGACCGGTAAACTGGCTGTTGTATAGATCCGCATAGAAGCCGCCCTGCTGCAACAGTTCCTCATGAGTACCCTGCTCGATCACGGAGCCCTGATTCATAACGAGAATCAGATCGGCATCGCGAATGGTAGACAACCGGTGAGCAATCACGAAGCTGGTGCGGTTCTTCATCAGCTCCTGCATAGCCTTCTGGATATACAACTCCGTCCGCGTATCGACGCTGCTCGTCGCTTCGTCCAGGATCAGAATCGCCGGATCGGCCAGAATGGCGCGGGCAATCGTCAATAGCTGCTTCTGGCCCTGCGAAATATTCGATGCTTCCTCGTTCAACACCGTATCATAGCCATCCGGCAGCGTGCGGATGAAGTGATCCGCATGCGCGGCTTGGGCCGCATGTACGACCTCTTCTTCCGTCGCGCCCAGGCGTCCGTAAGCGATATTGTCGCGGATCGTGCCGTTGAACAGCCACGTATCCTGCAGCACCATACCGAACAGGCTGCGCAGATTGCCGCGCTCCATGGCGGTAATGTTGACGCCATCGATCGTGATCGCTCCGCCGTTAATCTCATAGAAGCGCATCAGCAAGTTGATCAGCGTCGTCTTGCCGGCCCCGGTCGGACCGACGATGGCAACCTTCTGTCCCGGCTTGACGTCGATGCTCATATTGTCGATCAGCACCGCATCTTCCTTGTAGCCGAAGCGAACGTGATCGAAGCGGACTTGGCCCGCCGGATGAGCAATCGTCTTCGCCGGAGCCGCCTCCGGCACTTCTTCGGCTTCATCCAGCACTTCAAAGACCCGCTCCGCCGAGGCGACGGTGGACTGAATGATATTGGCAATATTGGCGGTCTGCGCAATCGGTTGGGTGAACTGCCGCGCATATTGGATGAACGCCTGAATATCGCCGATCTGGATGGTGCGCTGGGTGACCAGCACGCCCCCGACCACGCAAATGAGCACGTAGCCGATGTTGCCGATGAAGGTCATTAACGGCATGATCATCCCGGAGATGAATTGCGCCCGGAATCCGGACTCATACAGCTTGTCATTAATGCCGTCGAACGCGGCCACCGATTTTTCCTCATGACCGAAGGCTTTAATGATTTTGTGGCCGGTATACATTTCCTCGACATGGCCGTTCATTTCCCCAAGAGACGTCTGCTGCCCCTTGAAATGCTTCTGCGACCGCTTCGCGATCACGATCGTGACGACGAAGCTGAGCGGCAGTGTCAGCAGGCAGATCAGCGTCATGAGCGGGCTGATGGTCAGCATCATCACCACGACGCCGACCAAGGTCACGATCGAGGTGATCAACTGCGTCAAGCTCTGCTGCAGCGTGCTGCTGATGTTATCGACATCATTGGTCACCCGGCTTAAAATCTCGCCGTGCGTCCGCGCGTCGAAATATTTCAGCGGCAGACGGCTCAGCTTGTCATTCACCTGCTTGCGCATCTCATACACAATATTTTGCGCCACGCCGGCCATCAAATACTGCTGAATATAGCTGAACAGCGCACTCACGACATACAATCCGATTAATACAAGCAAAATATTTGAAATGTAACCAAAGTCAATGGCGGTCCTCCCCATCAAGCTCTCGAACAGCGAGGTGGTCGCCCTCCCCATAATCTTCGGGCCCAGAATCGTGAAGACGGTACTGAGTATAGCCATCACCAGGACAGCGATCAGCTGATATTTCCGCGGCTTCAAATAGCCAACGAGCCGCTTCAGTGTCCCCTTGAAATCCTTCGCCTTCTCCACAGGCATCCCCATCTGCGGACCTCCCATCGGGCCTCGGGATCCGCCGGCTTGTGGTGTCTTATCTTTACTCATGCGATCTCCTCCTCTGACAGCTGGGAGGATACAATCTCGCGGTACACCGGACACGTCTCCATCAATTCGCGATGCGTGCCTATTCCCGCGATCCGTCCTTCATCCAGCACAATGATTCGATCGGCATCCATGACGGTGCTGACCCGCTGAGCGACCAGCAGAACGGCTGCGTCTCCGGTCTCCGGCCGGAGCGCCGCGCGCAGCTTCGCATCGGTCTTGAAATCAAGCGCCGAGAAGCTGTCGTCGAATATATAAATTTCCGGACGCCGCACCAAGGCCCGCGCAATCGACAGGCGCTGCTTCTGCCCACCGGATACGTTCGATCCGCCCTGTGCGATCGGAGCGTCGAAGCCTTCCGGCATATGGGAGATGAATTCTGTCGCCTGGGCAATCTCGGCTGCATGCTCCACCTCTTGGTCGGTTGCATCCTCTTTGCCATAGCGGATATTGTCCGTCACCGTTCCGGTGAACAGCACGGCCTTCTGCGGGACAAGTCCAATCTTCTCCCGCAGCTCCTCCTGCTCCCACTCGCGGACGTCAACGCCATTCACCCGGATACTGCCGCTCTCGATATCATAGAAGCGTGGTATCAAGCTGATTAGCGTCGACTTGCCAGCCCCGGTTCCGCCAATAATCGCGGTCATCTCTCCTGGACCGGTCTCGAACGAGATATTCGATAGGGCCGGCATCTCTGCCCCCGGGTAACTGAAGGTGACATTGTCGAATTGAATATGGGCCCGTCTGCCGGCAGCCCGCTTCGGTTCAGCTGCATCGAGAATCTCCGGCTCCATGCTGAGCACTTCATTAATCCGGGCTGCAGATGCGGATGCTCTTGGAATCATCACAAAAATAATGGAAACCATGATGACAGAGAACATGATTTGCATCGCATATTGAATAAAGGCCATCAAGGAACCGACCTGCATGTTGCCGTTGTCGATCCGAATGCTTCCGAACCAAATGATCGCAACCGTCGAGAAATTCAGCGTAATCATCATGATCGGCATCATCGACGCCATAATGCGGTTGACCTTCAAGGCCGTGCTCGTCAAGTCGCCATTCGCTTCGTTGAACCGCTGCTTCTCGTGGTTGATCCGGTTGAAGGAACGGATGACCCGGATTCCGGTCAGGTTTTCGCGCAGGACAAGGTTCAACTTATCCAGCTTTTTCTGCATCGCCTTGAAGAGTGGAATCCCTTTGCCGGCCACGGCAAAAATGGCCAGGGCCAGCACCGGAATGACGACCGCCAGCACGAGCGTCAGCTTCGCATCCTTCGAGACCGCCATAATAATGCCGCCGATACACATCATCGGCGCGCTGATCATCATCCGGAGGATCATGACCAGCACCTGCTGAACCTGGGTAATATCATTGGTCGTCCGCGTAATCAGGGAAGACGTCCCAATCTTATCGAACTCCTGCAGCGAGAAGTTCTCCACATGGGTGAACAGGCGCCGCCGCAGATTGCGCCCGAAGCCGGACGCCACCTTCGCAGACAAGTAGCTGCTCCCGACGGCGCATAACGTGCCGCCTGCGGCGACCAGAAGCATCCACCCTCCTATTTTCCAAATATAAGCCGTATCTCCGCTAACAATGCCGATATCGACGATATCCGACATCAGCGTCGGCAAATACAGCTCGGCCAGCGACTGGAAAAAAACTAGCCCCAGCACAAATGCCACCGGAAGCCGGAACGGCTTCAGGAAGCGGAATAGTTTCATCATACATGATCATCTCCACTCGTACGCGATTCTATCTCCCTCCAACTGATTGGAGGATTTTTTTTAAAATACGCAGAAACTGCAGTTAGCAGCTCGGCTAGCTTCTCGCTGTCCTCCTCACCCAAGTACTCAATCAGCCCGTTGAAATAGGCCGTCATGACGGCCAGCGCTTTGTCCGTTACCGCGATGCCTTTGTCGGTCAGCGCAATCCGAATGACCCGCCGATCCTCGGGATCTACGTTC
Source organism: Paenibacillus popilliae ATCC 14706 (assembly GCF_000315235.1). Taxonomy (GTDB): domain Bacteria; phylum Bacillota; class Bacilli; order Paenibacillales; family Paenibacillaceae; genus Paenibacillus_B; species Paenibacillus_B popilliae. The sequence continues at coordinate 6,607 of NZ_BALG01000266.1, forward strand.
CGGGTGACGAGTCCCTTGCTCTCTATGCCCTTGATCAATTGCGTAATCGTCGGCGAGGTGACATGCAGCAAACTGCTGATCTCCGAGACCATCAAGCCTTGTTTGTCCTTCTTCATTTTACGCTTCAGGATCATCATGAGATGTAGTTCGCTAGGCTTATGTCCTTCAATCGAACGGCGATGCCAATCCGCCTTGTTGAACCGCTTGAAGGCCCTCATTAGCCGGTCAGTTGTCGTTCCCTCCTCATGCATCCAGTTTGCCCCCTCGTTACCTAAAAAATAAATTAGTTAGGTGACCTATTTATTTGGTAAACTAATTATATTTTCGTTGCTGACCGATGTCAAATTCCAAAAAAAAGGAGCCACCCGCATTCTCCTTGCGTATACGCAAGCGCAGCCGGATTACATCGATGACAAGCGGCGCTCGATATAAGAATCGAACGCAGTCTTGATGACCGCCACCACAGGCACCGCAATGAACATGCCGATAAGCCCGAAGAAGCCGCCCCCGATAATAATCGCAAAAATAATCCACAGCGGGCCGATGCCCACCTTGTTCCCAATGACCTTCGGGCCAATATAATAGCCGTCCAACTGCTGGATAATGAAAATAAACAGCACGGTCCACAACGCCTGCATCGGGGACACGAGCAAGGTGATCAGTCCGACGAACAGCATGCCGATGAACGGGCCGAAATAGGGAATGACATTCGTGACGCCCACGACTAGAGCAGCCAGCAGCGCGAACGGCGATTGCAGAACGAGCAGCCCCAAAAATACGATCGAGCCGATAATCATCGCATCCAAAATAACCCCGACAAAATATTGGGAAAAGGTCGTATCGATCCGTTTGACGAAACCAACCACCGATGCCATCCGTCTCTGTCCCAACAGGGCAACCAGAATCTTTTGCGCGCCACGGCCGATCACTTCCTTGTCTTTCAGCAAATAAATCGAGACGATAAAGCCGATGACGAGATTCAGCAGCGTCGTCGTTATCGATAGCAGGCCGGACAGCAAATTGTTCAGGATGAGCCGCACGAACTCGGTGATCTGGCTGGAAGCGGACGAGAGGAACTCCCCCAGCTTGACGTCGATCCCGGATTGGGCGAACCATTCCGGCTCCAGCACATGGCCGTGTATCCACTGCTCCAACCCTGCGATATACTGGGGCAAACCCGCGAGTAGCGTACTGACGCTGTCAATCATTCTCGGGGTAATTACCGTGATTCCGATCAAGATCAGTCCGAGGAACAGCGTATAAACAATAAGAATGCTGTACAGCCTGCGCAGCCGCTGCCGCGAGAACAGCTTCGCCTCCAGCGCGTTAACCAGCGGCCGGAGCAAATAAGCAATAAAAAACGCAATGAAAAAAGGCGTCATCAGGGACATCAGCGTGGAGAAAAAATGCAGGACGCCCCCAATATTGTCCACCAGCTTGTACAACAGCAGCCCTGCGGTGAACAAGCCCAAATAGTATAGTATCTTGTAATCCCTGAACATCGTTCCCTCCTGAACTTCTTCGTGGTGTAGGTTGCCGCATGTTCCGGGCGGCAGTTCGGTATAGCGAATCAGGAGGACTTTTTATTCTTGTCCTTGTCCTTCGCCGTGCGTCTATCCAGATCGTCAATCAGCTTCTCGGCCAGACGCTTATACGTATTCGCCTGATGAATGAAGGTCAAGACGGCCAGCAACGTGAAGGCCTGGCTCTCCCCGGTCGTTGCCACGGCTTCGGTCTGAGCCGCGACGGCGCGCTCCAACAGAGGAGCCTGCTCCTGCTTCATCCGGAGGAACTGCTCGTACACCTTCCATCCGTCCACATCCTCCTGATGTAGAGTGCCCTGGAACAGCGCCTTGATATCACTGATCGACAGCGACTGCTTCAAATGATAGATCAACGTCATTTGAATGATATGCTCGGGAGAATACTTCTTATTCTTCGCCGGAAGCAACAGCTTGTCCTTGGTGTAATTATTGATCATCGTCTTGGTCAGCAGCTTATCCTCGGGATGGCGCTTCGTCGGCTCCAGCACGCTTTCGAACAACGTGATGACCTGATCCATATAGAGATCGAGCTTCGGGATTTCTGCCGGCTCGATGTCCGGCATCGCCGCGATGCCCCGGTACAGGGCCTCGATCCGCGCCTTCAAGGTTGCGTCTTCCATGTTTTCTTCTCCTTCATGCGTGGGGGCGCAACTGAAATGATGCTGTCCCTTTCCTTTCTCCATACTACCATATGCCAAAGACAAGTGGCTACAATGCAAAAAACGCGTCTATTTACTTCTACAAATCACATGTTATAATTTATATACAACAGGATGTGGTTTTTATTACTATATCATGACTTTCGTTAATACATACGATGCACGGGTACGTGCCAATCATAAATAGGACGGATATCCGGATACAATTTCACGGGAGGTTCGATTGAAGATGGAAAAGTCATGCAATATCGTCCTGTACGGCGATTCAATTGCAAAGGGGATCGTATACGATGAAGAGAAGGGCAGATACGCGAAACTGGCCGACAGCTTCGGGCAGCTTGTTCAGCGCCGCCTGAACGGGATCGTGACGAACGCGGGGCGATTCGGCTGCCTCATTACGAAGGGAGCCGAGAAGCTGAAGCAGGATGTCCTGAGCCAGCGCCCGGATATCGTGCTGCTTGAGTTCGGTGGCAATGATTGCGACTTCGATTGGGAAAAGATCGCCCGGCAGCCCGGGGAGCTGCATGAGCCGAACACCGATCTGGAGCGCTACACGCAGACGTTGAAGGACATGATCCGCACCTTGAAGGATCATGAGATCGTTCCCGTGCTAATGTCCCTGCCGCCGCTGGACGCGGATCGGTATTTCCGATGGATCAGCAAGAATGATGACTCCGCCGCCGCGAGCATCCTATCCTGGCTGGGCAGCGTCAGCCGGATTTATTGGTGGCATGAACGCTACAATGCCGCCATTATCCGGGTCGCAGAGGAGATGAATACGCGTTGGATCGACGTAAGAGGCGCGTTCTTGCGGGCATTCGATTACCGGAAATACCTGTGCGCCGACGGAATTCACCCGAACGAGCAGGGCCACCAGGTGATCGCCCAGGAGCTGATGAGCTATTTGGAGAGCCGTTACCGCCATTTGCTGAAATGAAATAATGTTACTGCACAGCACGGCAAATAAGCCGGATGACGTCTAATCAGGCGATCGCCCGGCTTACTTGGTTTGGTTTATTCGATGCCGGCTCTTCCGATCCGGGAAGTCGGAAATCATCCACTCCCACGGCAGCAGCTGCGGTAGGGCAGTCCCCTTCTATCCTCTATTGCTCTTCTGCCGCTTCCACTTGCGGAACGGCCGCTTCATGAAGATAGCGGTCCAGATCTGCGGCACCGCTCGCCTTTTGCTCCGGCGTCCAGCCCAGGTGAACGGCCATCCACTCGATGACCGGCTGCTTCCATTGCCGGACCCATTCGATGTTGAAGAACAGGGCACCGGTTCTGCGAATGAAGAAGTCTGTCGGCTTGAGTGTCATCTCTTCCTCCATCGCGTATACAAGCGGAACGAGGACTTCGAACGGAAGGCCGCCAGCTGCGGCTTCATCGCGGTACCGCTCCGCCAGCGCGAAGAGACGATCCACATTCGATCCGTACATGCGAGCCCACCGCCTAGCCAGCGCCGCATCCAGACCGAGACGGACGCCCTCCTCCACCTTCGCCTTCACGAAGCCCGGGAAGGCTGAAGCGCCGCCAACATGGCCGCCGGAGATCGGCATCCGCTTCGTCTTGACCGGCACGAACGGACGGCCGTCTTCCTTGGCCAGACGCTGCATAACGAGATCGACAACCGTCTCCGCCATCTTGCGGTATCCGGTCAGCTTGCCGCCGGCGATTGTGATTAGACCGGACGGCGACTGCCATATTTCATCCCTGCGCGAGATCTCGGATGCGCTCTTTCCTTCTTCATAGATAAGCGGCCTGACCCCGGCCCAGCTCGATTCGATATCGTCGGCGGTGGGCTGCACCGACGGGAACATGAAGGCGATAGCGTCCATAATATAATCGCGATCTTCCTTGGTCATGACAGGATGGACGAGGTCGCCCTTGTAGAACGTGTCGGTGGTGCCGACATACGTTTTGCCGTCACGTGGAATCGCAAATACCATCCGCCCGTCGGGCGTTTCGAAATAGATTGCTTGCTTGAGCGGGAATTTCGCCTGATTCATGACGAGATGCACCCCCTTGGACAATTGCAGATGCTTGCCCGTTCTGGACAGATCCCGGTCGCGAAGCCCATCCACCCATGGGCCCGCCGCATTAATGATCGCCTTGGCATCGAACTCATACTCCTTGCCATCCGCTTGGTCCACGACGCGCATGCCGCGCAGCTTCCCATTCTGATAGAGGAAGGAGTCGGCCTTCATATAGTTCAGCACCATCGCTCCGTGGCGCACGGCTTCCTTCATTACTTCGATCGTCAAGCGCGCGTCATCCGTCCTGTACTCGACGTAATAACCGCCGCCCAGCAAGCCTTCCCGCTTCAGCAACGGTTCACGCTCCATCGTCTCTTGCGCGGACAGCATGCGTCGGCGCTCGCTATGCTTGACGCCAGCGAGGAAGTCGTAGACGCGCAAGCCAATGCCGGTGCTGAACTTGCCGAAGGTTCCGCCGCGGTGAATGGGAAGCAGCATCCATTCGGGAGTCGTCACATGGGGGCCGTTCTCATAGACGATGGCCCGTTCCTTGCCGACCTCGGCTACCGTACTTATATCGAACTGCTTCAAGTACCGGAGCCCGCCATGCACCAGCTTCGTCGAACGGCTGGACGTTCCGGCCGCGAAATCCTGCATCTCGAACAAGGCTGTCGCCAGCCCGCGGGTCGCCGCATCAAGCGCGATGCCCGCCCCGGTAATGCCGCCGCCGATTACGATGACGTCCAGCGGCGTCTGGCCCATAGCATGCGCAATCTTCTCGCGATGTGCAGAAGAGAATATGGCAGTTGTCATAGGTGAGCCTCCTCGTTGCAGTAACGTTATCCTGATATATCCGGTCCCCGCTATGCCCGACTTATTTGAATGCTTGGGTAGCCGCAATGGCCGCTTTCCAGCCTGCGTACAGCTCTTCCCGCCGCTCCTTCGGCAGCGTCGGCTGGAAGTCTCGTTCGATACTCCAGAGCGAGCCGATCTCCTCCCGGCTCTCCCAGTAGCCAACCGCAAGCCCTGCGAGATAAGCGGCCCCTAACGCGGTCGTCTCGCTGACTTGCGGGCATTCCACCGGCACGCCCAGCATGTCGCTCTGGAACTGCATCAGGAAATTATTTTGCACCGCTCCCCCATCCACGCGCAGCGTTGCCAATTCAATCGAAGAATCCGCTTCCATCGCCTGAAGCACATCCAGCGTCTGATAAGCAAGAGACTCCAGCGTCGCCCGAATCAGATGCTCCTTCGACGTGCCGCGCGTCAATCCGAAGATGGCGCCCTTCGCTTCGCTGTCCCAATATGGCGTCCCCAGCCCGACGAAGGCCGGCACGACGTATACGCCATCGGTCGAATCGACGCGGCCCGCATATTGCTCGCAGTCAGCAGCGGCTTTGAACATGCGCAGGCCGTCGCGCAGCCACTGTATCGCCGAACCGGCCACGAATACGCTGCCTTCGAGGGCATATTCCACCTTGCCGTCGATTCCCCACGCAATCGTCGTCAGCAATCCATGAGAGGATTGAACGGCCTGCTCGCCCGTATTCATAAGCATAAAGCACCCGGTTCCGTACGTGTTCTTGGCCATTCCCGGCTTGAAGCAAGCTTGCCCGAACAGGGCTGCCTGCTGGTCTCCGGCTATGCCGGCAATCGGAATCCGCTCCCCGAAGAAATGATAGTCGGCTGTCTGACCGTAAATCTCGGAGGATGAGCGCACCTCAGGCAGCATCTGCTTCGGAATATCCAGAATTTCTAGCAGCTCGTCGTCCCATGTCAGTTCGTGGATGTTGTACATCAGCGTACGGGACGCGTTGCTGTAATCGGTCACGTGCACTTCCCCATCGGTCAGCTTCCAGAGCAGCCACGTATCGATCGTTCCGAACAGCAGCTCCCCGCGTTCCGCTCTCTCCCGGGCACCCGGGACATGATCAAGTATCCACTTCACCTTCGTGCCGGAAAAATAAGAATCGATCAGCAGCCCGGTCTTGGAACGGAACGGCTCACGATATCCCGCCGCCTGAAGTTCGTCGCACATCGGCTTGGTCTGCCGAGATTGCCATACAATCGCATTGTAGATAGGGCGGCCTGACTCCTTATCCCAGACGACGGCCGTCTCGCGCTGATTCGTAATGCCGATGCCGGCGATCTGGCTCGGCTTGACGCCCGATTCAATCAGACAAGTCGCAATGACAGCGAGCACGGTTCCCCAGATCTCCTGCGCATTATGCTCTACCCACCCCGGTTCAGGGAAAATTTGTGTAAGCTCCTTTTTGGACATATGAATGACAGCCCCTGATCTGTTGAACAATATCGCCCTGGAGCTGGTTGTCCCCTGATCAATCGATAAAATATACTTCTCCATCCCCGACTCCTCCAATCCATAGAATGAACTGCGCTAGGACGCCTATCATCTCGCCTGCGCGGAGGCGTTGCTATCCCCGCCTCGTCGGGAAGTCAGCAATGCGATGACCAGGATGACGAGGACGATGCCGGATACGACCCAGATGAGGGAGTCCGCTTGCCCAAGGAACACCGTCTTGTAGAATAGTCCGCCCAATGCGCCCCCAAGCATCGGGCCTGCGACAGGGATCCAGGCATAGGCCCAATTGGAACCGTCCTTGCCCGGGATCGGGAGCAGCATATGCATCATTCTGGGGCCGAGGTCGCGCGCGGGATTGATCGCGAACCCGGTCGTTCCCCCCAGCGATAAGCCGATGCTCACAACAAGAAAGCCGACAATGAACGGGCCGAGCCCGGCGGTAGGTTCATTGGCTCCAATCGCCAAAATGCCAAGAACGAGAATGAATGTCCCGATAATCTCGCTCATCAGATTTCCAAATAGATGCGGCGCTGCCGGTCCTGTCGCGAATACGCCCAGCTTGGCGGCCACGTCCTCCGTCAGCTTCCAATGCGGCAAATAATGCAGATACACGAGGGCCGCCCCCGCCATCGCTCCAAGAAGCTGTGCCGCAATATAGGCGGGCACATCCGCCCAAGAGAACTTGCCGATCAGAGCCATCCCTACCGTAAGCGCCGGATTCAGATGCGCCCCGCTGATCGGACCGACCGCATAGGCTGCCATTGCCACGGCCAGGCCCCAGCCCATTGCGATCACGATCCAGCCCCCATTGGCCCCATAGGACCGTTTCAAGGATACGCCCGCACTTACACCTCCTCCAAGCGCGATCAAAATCATCGTCCCAATGAGTTCCCCCAAAAATGCCGACATCACGAGCCCTCCTTCATCCCTAATTCATAAATAGCATTATTCGCTGGGAACGCAAAAAAGACCTACCCATCCACGCGATAACTCTACATTAGAGAGCGATCAGCGCGTCAGCAAGTAGATCTCCCTGTCTCCGCAACATCATCAACCTTAGTTCACAGTTTAATTTACTTTGGAAGCGGTGTCATATGGTTTTTCACATGGTCGGCACATTTTGTGGGCACATTTTTTTCCGTAACCGGGAAGTCTGCGGCTGAGTACGAGAAGGAGACCGCAGCCCCGCGCCCGCATACGCAACATCCCCGGCCCAACGATGGACCGGGGATGAATGATTAACGGCGGTGGATCAGCAGCCGGTAGCAGCCGACCGCCCCAAGCCCGCAGCAGGCGATGACGACGCCCATCGGCACAGCCGTATCGCTGCCGGCGATACCGACGAGCGGCGCTGCCGCCGAACCGGCGATGAAGGGCAGCAAGCCGAGCATAGCCGAGGCGCTGCCGGCCGTCTGGCCCTGGTTCTGCATCGCGAGGGAGAAGCCGGCGGTATTGACTACCCCCGTGCTGGATACCGACACGAAGAGCGGAAGTAGAACCGACCAGAGCGGCCCGTGCAGCAGAATCGCCGCCAGAAGCGCGAGACTCCCGCCGCAGGACAGGATGAGCCCCGCGATGAACAGCCGCATCTCGCCATAGCGCGCAGCCAGCCGTCCCGTAATCTGGGTGGCCAAAATAAGGCCGAACCCGTTGAGCGCAAAGAACAGGCTGAACGCTTGGGGCGATGCGCCATACATATTTTGCAGCACGAACGGCGAACCGGAGATATAGCTGAACATCGCGGCAGAGACAAGTCCCTGCGTGCAGGCATAGCCCATAAACTCCTTATCCTTCATCAGTCCCCCGAAGGTGGACAAGGTCGTCCGGATGCCGCCGGACGAACGCCGTTCCGGGGAATGCGTCTCCGCCAGCCCGAAGTAAGCCGCAGCGATCATAAGTAGGCCCAATGCACCAAGCACCGTGAAAACGCCGTGCCATGACGTATATTTGAGCAGTTGGCTGCCGATGATCGGGGCGGCGATCGGCGCCAGCCCGTTAATGAGCATGAGCAGCGAGAAAAATTTCGTCAACTCCGATCCGGAATACAGATCCCGTACCATCGCCCGTGCGATGACGATCCCGCCCGCGCCGGCCATGCCCTGCAGGAAGCGCAGGGCGATCAAGCCCCACATGGAGGGAACGATAGCGCACAAAAAAGAGACGACAGCATATACCGTCAAGGACGCCAGCAGAGGGCCGCGGCGGCCCCGCGCGTCACTAAGCGGCCCCATGACCAATTGACCGAGCGCCAGGCCAAGCAGACACGCGGTCAAGCTGAGCTGGGTCAAGGAGGTGCTTGCCTGCAGATCGGCGGCGAGCATCGGCAGCGACGGCAAATACATATCAATCGACAGCGGTCCGATCGCTGTCATCGAGCCAAGCACGATCGCGATCGCGAGTCTCCGCTTGCGCGGAGCGGCCGCCACGGAAGCGTTCAGATGTGTTCCAGGATTCATGTAGAACAACCTTTCTCTATAAAAATAGTAATTGTAACAATTACAGTTACAACTTGTGTAAGAATCAAGACTTGAATATTTTATACTTTGTAGCCGATCGTCACAAGCAGGAAGCGGGGAATTGCACGGCGAAAAATAAATCAATAGAAATGATTGGAGGGACGGCCACATATGAACACATTCCGGCTTATCGAGGAACGAGTCCAAGCCGATATCTATGCTTCGCAAGCCGAGCCCGCCGATACCAGGGCGATAATGTCCTTGCGCTACCGCACCGCCGCCTGGCTGAACAGCAAAGGCTCGACGCAATGGAATGAGCTGCTGCAGGGCAATTCAAACCTCACAAAGCGGCATGTAACGAGTCGCAACAGCCAAATGAACTGAACCATCAGTTTTCCAGAAATTGAAGCGAAACGCGTCGTTGTAAGCGGCCTAACGTATGTGAAAGTCAAAAACAGATGGCAATACATGAGGCCACTGAAAAAGTCCTTCTCATGAAAAAAGGTACGGCTCCTCAAGAAAATTGAGGAGCCGTACCTTTTTTCGTTTATAATTAATGCAT
>NZ_BALG01000265.1 GCF_000315235.1 Paenibacillus popilliae ATCC 14706
TTAACGACGTGACAGCGGAAAAGAACCGTATTCACAAAATCCTTCAGGATGGGAACATCAAGTTGACCACTTATCTTAGCGATGTATTTGGTGTAAGGAATAAAATCCTGCCGTCTGCTGTGGAATTCTTGTTTCACGCATTTACGCAATCGTATACGGATATCAAGGACTACCGAGGGTATCAATTACTTGCCGTTGACGGTTCGGATTTGCATATCGCAACTGACTCTACGGACACGGACACCTATTTTCAAAGTCAACCGAACACGAAAGGCTATAACCTTCTGCCTTTGAACGTTGCCTATGACTTGTGCAACAGACTGTACGTGGACGCCATTGTTCAGCCACGAAGGTTGTGCAACGAGGGAAGGGCGCTGGCTGCTATGGTTGACCGTTCTCCCATCAAGGGCAAAACCATTGTTATTGCCGATAGGGGTTATGAAAGTTACAACAATTTCGCGCATCTTGAACGCAAAGGGTGGAACTATGTCATACGGGGAAAGGATTTGGATTCCAATGGTATTCTTTCGGGCTTGCGTTTGCCCTCTAGCGGAGAGTTTGATAGGGACGTTCACCTGACACTCACCAAAAAACAAACCAAAAAGGTCAAGGCTAATCCTGGGATTTACAAGTTCGTTCCTTCCACGTCTACATTTGATTTTTTGGATTTGCATGAGAACTTGTTTTACCCGATTTCCTTTCGGGTTGTTCGTT
>NZ_BALG01000264.1 GCF_000315235.1 Paenibacillus popilliae ATCC 14706
TTCCTTAACCAAACAATATATTCAACAAGCCCTTGAAAGTTGCCTTGAAGATAACGGATATGCTCTGAAGTTTTATTTTGTCGCACAAAACGGTTGTTTTGATATCAAGAAACTGAATAAAATGCTGGCTGAAATTAAAGAAGACCAAGATGAATTCAGACAAAGCGATTAGACGTAAAGGTCGAGTTAGGAGGGATATTTGTTCCTGTACTCGGCCTTTTGGAGTCTAATCAAGAGAAATGACGCCATCCTGCTTCACCTTAACGTGAATGACATCCAGAAAGACCGCGGCATACACGCTTTGCAGCGGTCGATTTTGCCATTCTTTGACCACCGGGCACACAAACTATTTTACAGCTCTCGGATGAAGCGCTACTCAACGTGCTCTATAGAGGGGTGTCATTTTCGTTATACCCAGTCTGAAAATTTGAGTATCAGCTCTTCCAACTTTTCAATTATTTTCACTCCACAATTTTCATCTAGCGATATGCCCTCTGTAGCATGCTCACCTAGCCCCTCATGGTCACCAATCCTCACGGAGTAGAATGCTTTCTGAAACATGCTAATATCATTTGAGTCATTCCCAAATGCTACAAACTGTTTTTCTTCAACACCTATTTTTGCAAAGAACTCCACTTATGAATATTTTTAGGGATAATATCCAATGAATTTTCGTTTCTATGTTTATGCACCACAACATCTAATGAAGTCAAGTTTTCAGCTAACATTTCTATGTCAGTTGCGGACAACACAAGAACTTTAACAATGCTGGCGAGTGATTCTAACGGAAGCCTCTTGGCTATCTTCAAAGGGTCTAGATTGTTGAGAATCGGATGGTCAGCAGCCCCAGTATATGCATAATCCCAATCACTATCTATTAAGTAGGTAGCCTGGCACTTCCCGATGAGTTCCATAATGATTTGGATCTGCTCATTGGAAAAAGATTGTACAGATATGGTTTTGCCTTGTCTTGATATGAGAGAACCATTCCCACCTATTAGAGATGAAAATGCTTATTCACCACTGGAATCATGTCCCTTATTGGACGAGCAGAAGCAAAAATAATTTCATGGCCTTTTTCTTCAGTTTTTTTCAAAGCATTCAAAATACGATCTGAAAACGGTTGCCTCCTGTAAATGGTTATTATGTTGAACCTGTTGCTTTTTGTTCTTGATGTTACCTTTCACGCAGGCCTCGACATCTTTGGGATCGACATATCCCGGCTTGACCAATCGTTCGAGCAGATTCCGCCCGGATAACCGAATACATCCGAGATCATCGTGGCCAGTTTGACGTTGCTAGCCTCCAGGTACTTCTGAATACGTTTTTTTCTGGCGTCAGGTTGCGCTGATGGCGATACGCTTGATCCAGCCCCTTCAGACAGAGTTGCTTGGTCATTCGCTTGTCTGTACTTCTTAACAATACGGGACTTTAACCCAAGTTCCTTCATCATACGAACAACGGTCTTCTGAGAGACGTGAATGCCTTGTTATTTCAATGCGTGCCACACTTTTGGACTGCCGTATTGTTTGTTGCAGGGTAGATGTGCTCAGTTTTGCAGCAATTGCTTATGCAGTAAAAGTAGCCTGGTTTGATATGGAGAGATGGGCATGATAGGCTTACTGGTCTCTGCGAAGCCTGTGGCTTCGCCCTTTCGCAGGGAATCATGCCCATAGAGGCTCCATGTCAAACCTATGCATAAACCTTACTTGTTGCTGCATATTGATAAAATTGCTTGGCTGCAAAACTCGGCACTTTTCGATTGCCAAAAACAGCCGTATGCCGCTCATCCTCCGTGAACTCCACGTACATCGCCCGCGAGTAGCCAAGCACCAGGATCAACGTGTACAACTTTTCATTCCGTTGCTTGCTCACATTGAAATGGCTCTAATCCACCTGTGCCTGCTCGCCGGCTGCGCTCCATCTGCTGGATGCCTCCGTTCCCCTTATCATCGGAGGGCAGCCGCCCACGTTCCTGTTCTGTTCCCGAACAGCCGCAAGGCAACGCAACTTATACGCTGCTACAGCATTCCGATCCCGTTCGATCCGGCTTTCATTGGCTGATTAGTAGGTAAAAAGGGATAATTCAACACGGTTGGAAGCGCTATATCCATGGTTGCCTGAACGTAAAGATATACTAAGCGCAAATTACCCTGTTAATAAATACAGTTATTTTTTTCTTTTATCTTCCACATTATAGGTATTTTATGGTACAATGGCTTGAATTATATTCCCTAGGAGTTAATAAAATGATGAAGAAGTTTGTTTTACTAGCCCTCGTACTTTTATTGTTTGTAGGTAACGGCAATTTTACATTTGCACAGCAAGTAGGTAATGAGGCGCAGGAAATCGCTACGCTTGAAACAAAAAGCGCCCCTATCGAAAAATTATCGTATCCTACGATTGAAAATGTATTGTGGTTGGCGCACAAGTTTGAAGTATCGCCAAGTTGGATCCAACATGAACTGACACAAGGATATCTGCTGCCTGATATTTATGAAGGCTTGCTTGAAAGACAACGCGTGTTTATTGCATACTAAAAATGCCTAGAATTGCAGCGTAAAAGTGCTTAGATCAGATGCAAAAAAAAGGCACTTGTCAGCCCCTTACATTCCT
>NZ_BALG01000263.1 GCF_000315235.1 Paenibacillus popilliae ATCC 14706
ACTTATCTTAGCGATGTATTTGGTGTGTCGGGCCGCGCTTTACTAGAGTCGGTGATGAACGGTGTTGTGCTGGAGCCAGCAGACGTGAAAGCGAAGGTCAAAACCCAAGTTAGAAAAAAAGTACCCCAGTTGGTTGATGCCTTAAACGGACGCGTGCGAGCCCACCATCGCAAGATGATCCGCAGGCATTACGACCATCTGGAGGTTTTAGAAAAAGAAATTACCGCTTTGGAAGCGGAGATCGAAGACTTGCTTCGCCCATACCAGAAGGAAATCGAACTACTGGATACGATTCCGGGAATCAATAAGGATGCCGCGGCAAATCGGACCCGACATGTCGGTATTTCCGTCGGAAGGGCACCTTGCTTCTTGGGGAGGGAATAACGAAAGCGCCGGTAAAAAAAAGTATGCGAACCCGTAAGGGGAATAAAGGATTAAAGTCCGTGCGATGTCAGGCTGCTTGGGCTGCTGCCAAAACAAAAAACACGCGG
>NZ_BALG01000262.1 GCF_000315235.1 Paenibacillus popilliae ATCC 14706
GCCACAGACATCCAGCAGTTCAAGCAGTAGTTCAAGCTTAAGCTCAGGCACTGGAACGAAAAATACACCAGCAACAGGATTAGCTAGCAATAAGCCAGGGTTGAAAGGAAACGACTTGACACTGACGTTCAATGGTGCGCTAGATGGTGACTCTGTTAAAAATAAAGCTAGCTACACATTTAAAAAGTATAATGCTAGCAAACAGGAATTTGAAGAAGACAGAACGGTTACAGTTACAAATGTGACATATGAAACGGTTACAAGTGTAACATATGCAACATATGGTGCTGGTCAAACCCAAAACACGGTTGTATTACAGCTAGAGGGACTTCAATCTGGAAGTAAGTATCAAGTAACGGTAACTGGTGGTGTTAAAGGTTTTGGGCAAGCAGCACTTACGGGCATAAAGGAAGCAACATTTGAAGTGCCACAGACATCCAGCAGTTCAAGCAGTAGTTCAAGCTTAAGCTCAGGCACTGGAACG
>NZ_BALG01000261.1 GCF_000315235.1 Paenibacillus popilliae ATCC 14706
TCATCACCGATAAACTAATCAGGTGAGCACAGTAATATACTGTTTTGCTGCGAACACGAATGAGACTTGCGATCGCATGGGAACCCATCATTTTGGTGATGTATAGTTCCACGACAGCGCTAAGTAAAACATAGGAAAATAGGGCAATGAAGAACTGCATCCACGATATGTTGCCGCTGTCGTATCCTCCGAAAGGAAACATGAGCGCGTCCAATAACGTAACCTGTTTATAGCGCCCCAGAGAGATGACGTTCAACAAGCTGATGCCCGCAGCCCACAGGGCAAAGAAGAGAATATAACGATAAATAAACTTTAAATTGTATTGAAAGGCTAGTCTGAAGAGATGCGTTGCCATGGCTAAAATTCGACCTCCTTGCTCCAGAAAACACTAGCTCCGAATAGAATCAATACGACCATAAGCAAGGCGATATGACTCTGGATGATAAAAAGCAAGGGGGAGGATACGTTGTGGTTGAAGCTGTATATCGTATGATTTCCGATATCTAAGAT
>NZ_BALG01000260.1 GCF_000315235.1 Paenibacillus popilliae ATCC 14706
TTTGTAAGTCTGCGCATATAAAATTGGTTTGCATATAAACCGTAAACCTTTTGTAGTACCCATTCGGGGTTATGCGCAATGACCTCCACGTAACTCCAACCATCACCCAGGATAGGGGTATTACCTAGATGTGCACCCTTATAAAACCCAGTTTTTACTATAGTGTTTAGGTCACGACCTGAAATATCAATTGCTGCACCATCATCAGCGG
>NZ_BALG01000259.1 GCF_000315235.1 Paenibacillus popilliae ATCC 14706
AAACTGACGGGTGTTTTTGTCATGGCACCCTTGCCTCCTTTCGGTCATACGGATTTGCTTACGGGTCCCCCCACGCGTTTTGCTGCACGCGGATTATCAGTACTACGGCCCGATCCGTCACCCTGGTACCTGCTTTCCCACTTCCCGATCGCGGTTATAGGGACAGTCTCCTCGATGAGATTTCTTCACCGGGTACCGAGGGCTTCTCCAGT
>NZ_BALG01000258.1 GCF_000315235.1 Paenibacillus popilliae ATCC 14706
GTCCTGATTCAATAGGCGATGCTGAAGCCGACCGATGAAATTGGGGAATTTTCGAGCGATACTTTTGGGGAATTTTCGAGCGATATTGACAATTTTAAGAATAAAACTTAATAATGTATAAATCATATCACTAACCTGATCCATTACTATGGCTATTGCACCTATTAGCTTAAAACAATCATGGCTTTTCCGCCGCATCCCCAGCATGAAAGTGGGGTTTAGCGCAGCACTTTTCCTCCATACTGAGTAATACTGCGATTGG
>NZ_BALG01000257.1 GCF_000315235.1 Paenibacillus popilliae ATCC 14706
GGGACAAGCACGTCAACGGAACAGCCGGAGTTAGATGACAACATCCCAGCACCTCCAACAGAAGAAGAAATCGCAGTGATGGAAGGGAGAGAACTACAGCCGCAACCGGGGACAAGCGTATCAATGGAACAGCCAGAGTTAAATGAAAACATCCCAGTACATCCAACAAAAGAAATATCAGAATTTCCGACTGAAGATCGTCCACTTATATTGGATGCTGAAGATAGCAAAGTAATTCGTGTCCCGTTTAAAGAGGGGCAAACGCTTATTGGCGAACTGTCTTTTAATGAATATACACAAGATAATAAGGTTTCAATTACAATAACGGGTATAACAGAGGCAGATACAAGTGAACTGCCTATCATATATGGTCTAGAGGAGGATAATTTATTCCGAACAAGCTCGACTATGGAAAATCATTTCTTTAAATATAGAAATGAAGAAGGTACCGTTTTACCTGTGGAGACAGTGGAGATAGTTCCTTTTAATAATCCTGGTCCTGCTGTTCATCGTGTAGGACAGAAGGTTGCACTTCGGTGGAGTGAGATGCAGCAGCAAGTGGACACTCCCGGTCATTTTTCGAGAGTATATAAAACGGTAGTAGGCAAGGTGTTATCTCTTGGAGATCAACCCGATTCTTTTGTTCGAATCGGTGTTCCTAAGTCTACAACAAGCCAACAATTAGATGAATTTCCTTTAAATACCTTTGTACGTATAGATGGCGAAGAGCAAGGCATATATAAACCGGTTCTATATGTATATACAAACGAAATAAAACCGGATGAACGCATTGATGTAAATGAATCAACGCAGGAAACGAAGATAGTGGTTGGAAAAGAATTATCGCTTCAATTACCAGAACTATCGATAAATGGAATTATAGAGCATATTGATACCGTTCAGGGTTATCCCATTGTATTTCTCCATGTTCCCGTATCTCCAGAACACGTACAATCTGTGAAACAACAATTGGAAACCGTGTTTCAAGACCAGCAATACGATGTGCCAATGGAGTGGAAAGGACAATTGATAAATGCTGCTCCTGTCATTGTTCGAATTGGAGATGAAGTTATCGGAGGGAAAGTAATAAATACTGATGAAAACGTAGAGGATGGTGATGAACACGATGACGAAGAATGGATAGAAGTTACCCATTGGCGCTCCGTATCTGAAAATGCAGAACATGTGAAAGAAGCCATAATAGGTTTTTTGGATCAACCGGAGCAGGTAGGCTCTACAGTAGAAATGCTGCTAGACTTGTTTTCGTTCAATTTACAGGCAAAATCATTGCAAAAGTTGATTAAAAAACAGGTAGTTCCGCAGCAGCAGCTAGAAAAGTTACACACGAAAATAAAAGATATTATGGCAAATACCTTGTTACCGAACATAACGAATGACATGCTTGATGCTTTCGTACAAAACCATTCGATTTACAACTATAGTCCCTATCAAATTGACAATATCGATGAGAATTTAACAAAACAGTTGCTTGAGGTGGTTCGAGAATTGATATCGGAACAAAATGAATCTTTACAGGCACAAATCAGGTATAAAATGGATCCCGTTGTTAAGGAAGTTATCCGTGATATTCGTGATATTTACGAAGAAAATGCTCACAACTGACAGTCTGAGGAATTACAGCAGCAGCAATTTACTTCTGATGATAAGCAGAATCTAATTCGGAGGGTAGTAAAGAGGCCGCCTGTAACAGCTACAAAAAAGGCCAACCCTGTTCAGCTCCAATACGCTCCACCGCTGTCCCGTGCAACACGGCCCCAGAGCCGTGTTGCACAGGAATTCGCGATCGGCTGAGCCATTATACATCACGTCGCGGCACTCTGATACTGTAAGGTCACCTTCAATGACTCAACGGCCTGCAATCGGATTCGTTTGCTCATTTCCATCTTGCCATTGCATTTTAGGGTAGACTTTTTCATGAGGTCGCCTCGTTTCGGAAGTTTGTAGGGGGACAAACATTTTACCGAATGAGCGGCCTTTTTACTATTTTAAATAGTATTTTGTTGGATAATCAACAGGCTTGGTTATTTAATAAGTATTTTTCAACAAGAATGAATTAATTTAGGAGTTGTAAAATTAATTTCAATCATTAATATTAACATTGGAGGAATATTTTGGAGGGATAACTATTTATGAATAGGAAGATGTCTTTAAAAAAATTTAGTA
This sequence comes from Paenibacillus popilliae ATCC 14706, assembly GCF_000315235.1. Taxonomy (GTDB): domain Bacteria; phylum Bacillota; class Bacilli; order Paenibacillales; family Paenibacillaceae; genus Paenibacillus_B; species Paenibacillus_B popilliae. The sequence goes on from NZ_BALG01000257.1 coordinate 2,185, forward strand.
AAATTAGTCTTATTGTGTTAACAAGCTTCAATTTAATAGCTACAGAAATTTATGTTCCTTCTCCTTTGTATGCAGAAGGACAAACCCCTACGGCAGAGTTCGGATCCCTATTGACCAAAGGGGAAGAACAATTGCAAGCATTAAAGAAAGAAAAGCAAACGAAGCTAGAAGAACAACAAAAAAAATATTAGTAGAAGAGTGAACGTCAAATCGGCCCCACCTAGCGGTCAGATTGGGGCCAGTGTATGATCGATGTAGATTAGTTCAGACGGCAGAAGTCCGGCAACTGCGG
>NZ_BALG01000256.1 GCF_000315235.1 Paenibacillus popilliae ATCC 14706
ATTTCCCCTGTATATTTGCTCATCAGGCCGCCCGACACGTGCGGCATCAGTTCCAGGTAATTGTACCGTCAGTCCCCCGGAAGTTCGGCCTTCCCGCCAACGGGCAAGAGCCTTGCTCCGCCGCCAGACCCGAGGGATCCGTACTGGCGAATCAAGGCTACCGTAATCTATTTTAGTTGCCTCCGGTCTTAGCTGCCTCCGGCACGTGTCACTTCTTTTACATTGGCCATAAATGCCGCATGCAGCGCATCCCTGCCCGTCATGCCGGACGCTTCCGCGAGCGCGATATGCTCCTGCATCCGCTTGTAATCCTTCGGAATGACCCGGACGAATTGCTGGCGCACCAATTCCCACCGCGCCAGCAGACGTTCGGCAAGACTGCTGCCGGTGTAGGCCGCATGTCGTTCCAGCATACGGCGAACCTGCTCTTCCTCCGCGTCCGAATCCAGCCTCTCCAGCAGGACCATCTCCAGATTGCAGCGTCCGGCGAAGTCGCGTTCCGGATCAAGCACATAGGCGATGCCGCCGGACATTCCGGCCGCGAAGTTGCGTCCGGTCGGGCCCAGGACGACGACCGTTCCGCCGGTCATATATTCGCAGCCGTGATCGCCAACGCCTTCGACGACCGCTTCGGCGCCGGAGTTGCGCACCGCGAACCGCTCGCCTGCCACACCGCGGATGTACGCCTCGCCGCCGGTTGCGCCGTACAGCGCCGTATTGCCGATGATCACATTGTCCTCCGGCCGGAACGTCGATTTCGCCGGCGGCTGTACGATCAGCTTGCCGCCGGACAGCCCTTTCCCGACATAGTCGTTGCAGTCGCCCATGACGGTCAGCGTCACGCCAGGGGGAACGAATGCGCCGAAGCTCTGCCCTGCCGAACCGTGGAAGCTATACCGGATCGTGTCCTCCGGCAAGCCGGCAGCGCCATGGCGGCGCGTAACCTCGCTGCCGAGCAGCGTGCCGGTCGCCCGATCCTCGTTGCAGATGGCGTATACCCCTTCCACCGGAAGGCGGTGCTCTAGCGCCTGCTTAGCGTGTGGGATCAGTTCCCGTGCATCGAGGGTCGCGGCCAGCTCCCGCTCCTTCCGCTCCGCCATCACTTCCTTGCCAGCCGCGGCGCCGTTCCCAGCGGCACTGGTCGGGCGGTGAAGGAGCGTCGACAAATCCAGATGCCGCAGCTTCTCGTGGCACGTCATATCCATGCCGGCCTGCAGCAGGTCGGTGCGGCCAATCATCTCCTCCAACGAGCGGAAGCCAAGCTCCGCCATCAGCTCCCGCAGCTCCTTGGCGATGAAGCGCATGAAGCGGACGACGTGCTCCGGGTCGCCCTTGAAGTTGTGGCGCAGCTCCGGATTCTGCGTCGCTATCCCGACCGGGCACGTATCAAGCTGGCAGACTCGCATCATCACGCAGCCCAAGGCGACCAGAGGAGCGGTGGAGAAGCCGAACTCCTCGGCCCCGAGCAGCGCGGCGACAGCGACGTCGCGGGCGGTCATCATCTTCCCGTCCGTCTCCAGCACAACGCGCTCCCGCAACCCGTTCAGCAGCAGCGTCTGGTGCGTCTCGGCCAGGCCGAGCTCCCACGGCAGGCCCGCATGGCGGATCGAGCCTTGCGGCGACGCCCCCGTCCCGCCGTCGTAGCCACTGACCAGGATGACATCGGCCTTGCCTTTGGCGACCCCGGCGGCGATCGTGCCGACACCCGCTTCTGACACGAGCTTCACATTGATGCGGGCGTGCGGATTGGCGTTTTTGAGATCGAAGATCAGCTCCGCCAGATCCTCGATCGAATAAATATCATGATGCGGCGGCGGCGAGATGAGTCCGACGCCAGGCGTCGAGCCGCGCACTTCCGCGACCCACGGATACACCTTGCGGCCCGGAAGCTGTCCGCCCTCGCCCGGCTTGGCGCCCTGCGCCATCTTAATCTGAATCTCGTCGGCCTCCACCAAATATTGCGAGTTGACGCCGAACCGTCCGGAAGCGACCTGCTTGATCGCGCTCCGCCGGGAGTCCCCGTTCTCATCCCGCTGGTAGCGCGCCGGGTCCTCGCCCCCTTCTCCTGAATTCGAACGACCGCCGACCCGGTTCATCGCGATGGCCAGACTCTCATGTGCCTCCTTCGAGATCGATCCGAACGACATCGCCCCCGTCTTGAAGCGATGCAAGATGTTCTCCGCAGGCTCCACTTCCTCCAGCGGAACCGCCGGGCCGTTCGGCTTCAGCTCCAATAAGGAACGCAGCGTGGAATGGCGCTCGCCCTCACCCTGCACCCGCTCCGAATAAATCTTGTACTGCGCATAATCGTTGTTGCGGCACGCTTGCTGCAGCGCATGGATCGTGTGAGGATGGAATAGATGCTCCTCCCCGTCCCGCCGCCACTGATACTCCCCGCCGGGATCCAGGGTACGGTCGCGATGCTCGACTGCGGCGAACGCCCGCTCATGCGGAAGCAACGCTTCCCGGGCGACCTCCTCCAGTCCGATTCCCCCGATACGGGACGGCGTTCCGGTAAAGTACTGCTTCACGAGCGCCTGATCGAGACCGACCGCTTCAAAGATTTGTGCCCCGCGGTACGACTGGATCGTCGAGATCCCCATTTTGGACAGCACTTTGACGATCCCTTTGATCGCCGCTTTGCGGTAATTTTTCACGGCCTGCTTCGGCGAGACGCCGGCGAGCAGACCCTCCCGAATCATATCCTCGATCGATTCGAACGCCAGATACGGATTGATCGCGTTTACGCCGTAGCCGAGCAGCAGCGCGAAATGATGCACTTCCCGCGGCTCACCCGATTCCAGCAGCAGGCTCACCTTCGTCCGCGTCCCCTGCCGGATGAGATGGTGGTGCAGGCAGGATACCGCCAGCAGTGCCGGAATAGCCGCTTCCTCCTCGCTGACGCCGCGGTCGGAGAGGATAAGCAGATGATGTCCCTTCCCAACGACTCGATCCGCCGCTTCGCACATCGTATGAAGCGCCTCCCGCAGACCATCTGTTCCCCCAGACGCCGCGAACAGGATCGGCAGTGTAATCGCCCGGAAGCCTGGCAAACGGATATGGCGCAGCTTCGCGAATTGCTCATTCGACAGAATCGGGTTCTCGATTCGAATCTGGCGGCAACTCTCCGGCCCAGGCGCCAGCAGATTCCGCTCCGGACCGATGGTCGTGCCCGTAGCTATCACGATCTCTTCCCGAATCGCATCGATCGGCGGATTGGTGACCTGGGCGAACATCTGCTTGAAATAATTGTACAATCGCTGGGGACGTCGGGACAGCACGGCCAACGGCGCATCATAGCCCATGGAGCCAATCGGCTCCACCCCGCTGGACGCCATCGGCTCCAGCACCTTGCGCAGATCCTCGAACGTGTAGCCGAACGCTTGCTGGCGGCGGCGCACGCTCACATGCTCCGGATCGGGCATGCGCGGCGCATCCGGCACCTCGTCCAGATCGACGAGATGTTCATCCAGCCACTGCTGGTACGGCTGTTCGCCGGCGATGGCAGATTTCACCTCTTCATCGGAGATAATCCGGCCCTGCTCCGTATCGACCAGCAGCATCCGCCCCGGGCGGAGGCGATCCTTGCGGAGCACCTGCTCCGGAGCGATGTCAACGACCCCGGTCTCCGAGGAGAGGATAATGACATCATCCTTCGTCACCCAGTATCGGGAAGGGCGCAGCCCGTTCCGATCGAGAATCGCCCCGATCTGGACCCCGTCGGTGAACGCCATCGCGGCCGGTCCGTCCCACGGCTCCATCAGACAGCTGTGGTACTCATAAAATGCCCGCTTCGCCTCCTCCATCCGCTCGTCATTGGCCCATGGCTCCGGCACCATCATCATGGCGACATGAGGCAGCGGCCGTCCCGCGAGATATAAAAATTCCAAGGCATTGTCGAACATACCCGTATCGGAACCGTCCCCGTGGATAACAGGAAACACTTCTTCCAGTCCGACGCCGAACGCCTCGGATTCAAATTGCTTCTCGCGGGCATTCATCCAATTGACGTTGCCCCGCATCGTATTGATCTCCCCGTTGTGGATCATATAACGGTACGGATGGGCCCGCTCCCAACTCGGGAACGTATTGGTGCTGAAGCGCGAATGGACCAGCGCCAGCGCCGTGTCCAGCGACTCCTCCTGCAAATCCAAATAAAAACGGCCAAGTTGAGCCGTCGTCAGCATCCCTTTGTACACGATCGTACGGCTGGACAGGCTTGCGATATACATCGCGCCATCCCCTATGCCGGACGCATAGCGAATCATGCGCTCCGCGCGCTTGCGGATCACATATAGCTTCCGTTCGAAATCAAGCGGACTTTCCGCTCCCTCCCGCAACGCCTTCCCGCGGCCGATAAAAACTTGCCGGATGCACGGCATCGCTTCAAGGGCGGTGGCCCCCAGTCCGTCCACATTCACTGGCACCGTCCGGAAGCCGAGCAGCATCTGCCCTTCTTCCCCAATCAGCTTGCCGAGAGCCGCTTCCTGTCCGGTACGGATCGATTCATCCGGAGAGAGAAAAAGCATGCCGACGGCATAGTCTCCGGGCGGAGGAAGATCTATTCCTTGAACGGCCATCGCTTGCACGAAAAATGGATGGGGAAGCTGAAGCATAATTCCAGCCCCGTCCCCGGTATTCGGCTCGCTGCCTTGTCCGCCGCGATGCTCCATCCGGACGAGCATGCCCAACGCTTGGCGGACGATATCATAGGATCGCTTGCCCTTGATATGAGCGACAAAGCCCATGCCGCATGCATCTTTTTCGAATTGGGGATCATACAAGCCTTGCTGTGGAGGTAAACCATTCGGCTTCATGAGGGCACCGTCCTTTCCTGATGTAATTGTATTCTGAACATGCGAAATCACATATTTATGCATTTCTATTGTTTCATCATTTTATCATCATGTTTTTTTTAGAGCAATTGAATGTTTTTATGGATTCGATAACTTATTCGGATATCGAGAGATTACGGTTCTATTATCCGTATTTTACACTACACTTGTATATAAGAACGTCCATCGATAACAATCTTATATATTGGTAATTATCATATATAATACTATATTTTATTAATCAATCCATAAGCGTACTCCTAATCATTTCCTGTAGGAATCGAATTTTTATACATAAATCAAAAAAACTGTCCCTTTTTTCGGAAGATACAGTCTGCGGTTCACATTCTGTTTTGGTCTGGGACGCAGATTTGCCCGCCAAATAAGGACGGCCTGCCGCTTCCTAGGAAGCCGACAGGCCGTACATGATTGCTTTATTTCACGCTGACACGCAGCGACGTGCTCTTGCCATCGAAGGTCAGCTTCACGCTGGTCGAGCCTTTCGACACACCCTGAACGCTGCCCCGCTCCACCTTCACATTCGTATTGGATGGTACGAACGTGACAGAGGAAGTGACATCGACGACTTGCCCGGTGTCGTAGATCGCACTCACCTTCCAGTTCTCTTTCTGACCGACAGTCAGCTTCACACTGTTCGGCTCGGCAATCAGCTTCGTCAGCTTCGGTTCCACTGTGACAGGCACTTCCAGCTTCTGTCCCTGGAACTCGCCGACCAGCAGCGTGCTGCCGATAGCGACTCCCTTGACGGATGCGCCTTTCACCGTCGCTACCTTTTCATTGTCAGACTTCCAATCCACCTTGGATCCGAGCGAAACCTTCTTCCCGTTCTTGTAGTAGCCCGTTACCTTGATGCTCTGGCTCTTCTTGACATTCAAGGTGAGCTTCTCCGGTTCAATCTCGAAGCGGACAACCTCTTCTTCAATCGTGACTTTGACCGATATTTTGAGATTCGCATAGGTTCCGTTCAACGTCACCTTGCTTGCCACCAGTCCTTTGAGCTTGCCGTTCACGACGAGCAGATTCGGAGAGCTCGACTCCCACTCCACTTCGGAGGTGATATTCTCCTCGTCCCCGTTCATATAGATGACCGTCACATCCGGAACCAGCTGCTCCCGTCCCGTTACGATATTCATTTCCGCCGTGTTCGTTTGGAGAATGAGCGCTTTGCGCTTTACGGTCACTGCCATCGAAATCGTATGGTCGCGCACAGTCGCGGTCAGGGTAGCCGTTCCCAAGCTCTCCGCCTTCATCTTCTCGTCTTCAATGGAAATGACGCTGGTATTGGAACTCTTCCATTCCGTCAGATCGGATACATCTACGGTGTCTCCTCCCAGTGTAACCGCGCTTACTTTCGGCAGGCTTTGGGATTCTTCCAAATAAATATCCATCTTGCGGATGCCGTCTTTATCTTTATCCTTGTCTTCCTCCGGCCATTTCAGCTTCTCGATCGCCGGAATGACATTCACTTCAATCGATTTGGACAGTCCTTTGTACTTCGCCGTCACGGTCGCTGTGCCGGCTGCCTTGGCATAGACCTGGCCCTTCTCGACCGTCACTGCCATCATATTGCTCGATGTCCATTCCGCGAGATGCGTGACCTCTTCCTGCGTGTCGGCCGAGTTCAGGACGAACGTCTGCACATTCAGCGGCGCGTCGCCCAGAAGCATCGTCTGCTTCTTGTCCGGCGAGATGCGCATCGCCTGGTACGACGGACGAACAACGACCGTGACCGATTTCGTCACGCCCAGATAGGTGGCTGTAATCGTTGCCGTACCAACGCCGATCGGCTTGACGGTACCGTCCTTCACTTCCGCGACGCTGCTGTCGCTTGTCGACCAATCCGCCTTGTCGGTCACATCCTCCAGATCGCCATCCTTCATCTTTGCCTTCGCGATCACGTTGACCGCCTCGTCGCCGAACTCAAATTCAATCAGCTTGTCGGGAGACAATGTCAATTCCTCATACGGAAGCTCGACTTTGATCTTGATTTTGCTGCTCAAGCCTTTATGCTTGACCGTGATTTCGGCTTCGCCCTTATCCTTCAGCGTAAGCTTGCCCTTGTCCACCTCGACAACACTCGTATCGGAAGAACTCCATGAAGCGTCGGTGGTTACATCGTTCTCCGTATTTGCTTCCTGGTCAAAAGCGAATGCCTTCCAGTTCGGATTCATGCCAAGGTAAAGAGTCGTTTCTTTGTCGATATCTACGCCGGTATCTGCGGCACGTATACTCAATTCATCATACATGAGATTGGAGATGACCGTCTTCTTCAAGGTATACCCTTGGTACTTCGCCGTAATCTCCGAGGTCCCCTTGCCGACGCCCTTTACCCAGCCCGCGTCTACCTCGACCGCGCTCGGATTGGAGGAGCTCCATGTCGCCTTACCGGTCACATCCTTTCTTTCTCCATCGATCGTACCGATCAGCTTCAATTGAACGGACTGTCCATCCACCAAGACATGAATCGGTGACACATCAGATTCGAATTGGACATCCGTTACCGTGTCCGCAGCGTTAGCCACTCCATTGATCGGCAGTAAGCCGATCACAAGCGCGAAGACCAACACGACGCTGAGCCACGAAGTTCTTTTCCAAGTTGGGTTCACTCTTTATCTTCTCCCTTCCAGCCTTACCTTTCACTATGTACATTATTATATAACGGACAAAAGACGGTAAAATGTTACCTCATCCCAGAAAAAAATAAGTGTTCCTCCTCGATTTAGGTCTTATTTCCTATACCCATCCACATACGTCTCACAGGGCCGTTCGTCGCATCATCCAACAAAAAAAGCCCTTGGTAGCGGTCATCCGCCGCAACAAAAAAGATATCTGGCCAACAGCCTTGCGGTCGCGGACCAGATATCTCCTCTATTGTAATCGGCAAATTTCACGGCGCAAGCCCTTCCATAAAATGAAGCCGGAAATGGATTTTAATCTCTTCCTTGTCAAGTGGATGATACAGCTTATTCCATTCTGTCGTCAGCGCCTTGTACATCTGCAGCATAACAAAGCTGATAATCCTCGGATTATCCCCCTTCACTTCGCCCTTATCCATGGCGAGACGCACCTGGCGTTCAATATAGGCGAGCAGCTCGCTCTCCAGCTTCTGAAACGCCTCTCGGGCCATTGGCGTGCCCAGGTCGCGGACTTCCTGCGAGAGCTTGATGGCCAGCTCATGGCGGCCCCGGAATTCAAGCACCCGATCAAGGACGCGATACAGATTGTCGAAGAAAGGCTTGTCTTCCTGAATTTCTCGGTCGGCAATTGCTTTCATTTCCATAATCAATTGTTGTAAAATCTCATCAAAGAGTTCTTCCTTGTTCGTGAAGAACGTGTAAATCGTTCCCTTCCCTACCTTGGCGATCTTGGCGACTTGATCCATCGTCGTCGCCTTATAGCCGAACAAAGCAAAGGACTGGGCGGCCGCATCTACGATGAGCTTACGGCGGTCAACGGACATGTACTCCGCCTCCTTCCTCCCGCTGGGAGGCTGATGTGACTGAATGACCATTATAATTTTCCGGTTAACCTCTTTATACTATCGAAAATAGCATATATCCGGCTTGTTTTCAACTTTGACAGCTTCCGCATACTGTTCTTCTATAATATTGTCACCCTATAACGGGTCTGAGATAAAAGAAGTGAAGGTACTCGTCGTGGAAAATCATAGATGGGCGGATGCTGAACTCGCGTATCGGCGCCAGGATGGCCTGCCGCTTCCCAGGAAGCCGACAGGCCGTACATGAACGCCTTATTTCACGCTGATACGCATCGACGTGCTCTTGCCTCCGAAGGTCAGCTTTACGCTGGTCGAGCCTTTGGACACGCCCTTCACTCTGCCCCGCTCCACCTTCACATTTGCATTGGATGGCACGAACGTGACGCTGAAAGTGACATTGACGGCTTCCCCAGTGTCGTAGATCGCCTTTACTTTCCAGTAGGCTTCCTCGCCGACAGTCAGCTTCTCACTGTTCGGTTCGGCAATCAGCTTCATCACCTTCGGCACTACTGTGACAGGCACTTCCAGCTTCTGCCCCTGGAACACGCCGACCAGCATCGTGCTGCCGATAGCGACTCCCTTGACGGACGCGCCTTTCACCATCGCTACCTTTTCATTGCCCGAATACCACTTTACCTTGGATTCGAGCGAAACCTTCTTCCCATTCTTGTAGTAGCCCGTTACCTTGATGCTCTGGCTCTTCTTCAGATTCAAGGTGAGCTGCCCCGGTTCAATCTCGAAGCGGACAAGCTTTTCTTCAACATCTTCAACCGCTTCCTGGCCAATGGTCAGCTTCACACTGTTCGATTCGGCAATCTGCTTCGTCAGCTTCGGCTCCACTATGACAGGCACTTCCAGCTTCTGCCCCTGGAACTCGCCGACCAGCCGCGTACTGCCGATAGCGACTCCCTTGACGGACGTGCCTTTCACCGTCGCTATCTTTTCATTGGCCGACTTCCAATCCACCTTGGATCCGAGCGAAATCTTCTTCCCATTCTTATAGTAGCCCGTTACCTTAATGCGCTGGCTCTTCTTCAAATCCAAGGCGAGCTTCCCCGGTTCAATCTCGAAGCGAACAACCTCTTCTTCAATCGTAACTTTAATCGTAACTTTGACCGATATTTTCACATTGTCATAGGTTCCGATCAACATCGCTGTGCCTGGCACCAGTCCTTTAAGCTTACCGTCCACGACAAGCAGATTCGGAGAGCTCGACTCCCATTTCATTTCGGAGGTGATATTCTCCTCATCCCCGTTCATATAGATGGCCGTTACATCCGGAACCGGCTGCTCCCGTCCCGCTACGATGTTCATTTTGCCCGTGTACGTTTGGAGAATGGGCGCTTTGCGCTTCACGGTCACTTCCATCGAAATGGTATGGTTACGCACGGTCGCGGTCAGGATGGCCGTCCCCCGGCTCTCTGCCTTCATCTTCCCGTCTTCAATGGAAATGACGCCGGTATTGGAGCTCTGCCATTCCGCCAGATCGGATACATCTACGTTTTCTATCCCCAGCCTTAAAATTGCCTCTACCTTCGGCAGACTCTGGGAATCTTCCATATAGATATCCATCTTGCGGATGCCGCCATTATCGGTATTGTCTTCTTCCGGCCAATCTAGCCGCCGCACGTTATCCGCCGAAATAACCTTCACGCTAATTGATTTCGACAGTCCTTTATACTTCGCCGTCACGGTCGCAGTGCCAGCTCTCTTCGCATAGAACTGACCCTGGTGTACCGTCACCGCATGGTTCGATGTCCATTCTGCGAGATGCCATTCCGTGAGATGCGTGACCTCTTCCTGCTCGCCCTCCGAATTCAGAACGAACGTCTGCACATTCAGCGGCTCACTGTCCAGGAACATCGTCTGCTGCTTGTCCGGCGAAATACGCATCGCCTTGTACGACGGACGAACAACGGCCGTGACCGACTTCGTCACGCCCAGATAAGTGGCCGTAATCGTTGCCGTGCCGACACCGATCGGCTTGACGGCGCCGTCCTTCACTTCCACGACATCGCTATCGCTTGTCGACCAATCCGCCTTGTCGGTCACATTCTCCAGATTGCCATCCTTCATCTTCGCCTTTGCGGTCACGTTGATCGCCTTGTCGCCGAACTTAAATTCAATCAGCTTGCCCGGAGACAATGTCAACTCTTTGCATGGAGGCTCGACCTTGATCTTGATGTTGCTGGTCAAGCCTTTATGCTTGACGGTAATCTTGGCCTCACCCTTGTCCTTCAGCGAAAGCTTGCCCTTATCCACCTCGACAACGCTCGGGTTGGAAGATCTCCATGAAGCGTCGGTAGTTACATCGTTCTCTGTATTCCCCGCTTTGTCAAAAGCGAACGCTTTCCAGTCCAGCTTCATGCCAGGGTATAAGTTCATTTCTTTGTCGATATTTACGCCGGTATCTGCTGAACGTATGCCCAATTTTTCATACATATAATTGGGGATAGCCTTCTTCTCCGAGGTTCCCCCTTGGTACTTCTCCGTAATCTCCGGAGTCGTCTTGCTGTCGCCGCTTCCCCAGCCCGCCGATTCATCAGACTCAAACTGGACGTCCGTCCCCCCCCATTCTGCGTTAGCCACTCCATGCAACGGCAGCAAGCCGATCACAAGCGCGCATACCAACATGACGCTGAGCCACGAAGTTCTTTTCCACGTTAGGTTCACTCTTCATCTTCTCCTCTCAAGCTATGTGTTGCACCAAAAATATACAAATCGGCGCTAGCTTTATATACGGATAAAAGACGAAAAAATGTTACCTCAAGGCAGATAAATAGGATAAGCGCCCCCCCCTATTCGGAACTTCCTTCCTATGCCATCTGCCTGTCTCACAGGTCCGTAAGTCGCATCATCCAACAGAAAAAGCCCATGACAGAGGTCATCCGCCGGGCTTGATGGCCAGCCTATGGCGGCACCGGAATTCAAGCACCTGAATCAAGGACACGATACAGATTGTACAAAAAAGGCTTGTCTTCCTAAATTTCTCGGTCGGCAACCCCTTTTATTTCCATAATCAATTGTTGTAAAATCTCATCAAAGAGTTCTACCTTGTTCCTGAAGTGACTGAATGACCATAATAATTTTTCGGTTACCCTCGTTATACTATTATCATGCAGTAAGATGCTTCCTTTTCATTTTCCGGTTATAATGAGAGTAGGTGAGAATATGCGAAAAAAAAGAATTCTTCTGTTATCCGAAGGCTTTGGAACCGGACATACGCAGGCAGCCTATGCATTGTCCGTCGGGATCAGGCAGTTGGCTCCGGAAGTGCAGACCCGCGTCATGGAACTGGGCAAATTTTTGAACCCAACGGTCGCTCCTTTAATTTTTGCAGCCTATCGCAAAACGATCAGCGTGTCTCCGAAGCTGGTCGGCATGCTCTACCGCAAGCAATATAAAAAATCATTGAATCGGGTTACGCAATCGGCGCTGCATCGCATATTCTATACGCAAGCTTCTCATGTCATCAGACAGCTGCGGCCGGATGCCATTGTCTGCACTCATCCGTTTCCCAGTATCGTCGTTTCCCGGTTGAAGCGGGCGGGATTCGACATTCCTTTGTATACGCTGATTACCGATTATGACGCACATGGCACCTGGATCACGCCGGAAGTGAACAAATATCTTGTCTCGGCCTCCGAGGTGGAGCAGAAGCTGCTCCAGCGGGGCATCTCCCCCGAGCAGATTATCGTCTCCGGCATTCCCGTCCATCCGAAGTTCTGGGAGCGCTGCCCGCAAGCAGAGGCCCAGCAGCGGCTCGGCCTGAAGCCGCTCCCGACCGTCATGCTGATGGGCGGAGGCTGGGGCCTCGCCCTGGACGAAGAACTGCTGCGTTATATGTCGAAGTACCGGGATCAGATCCAGCTTCTCCTCTGCATGGGAAGCAATGAGAAGGCGATGCAGCGGATCGAGCAGGACCCGATCTTCTCGCACCCGAATATCCGGATCTTCGGTTATACACAGGAAGTATCGATGCTGATGGACGCTTCCGACCTGCTTATTACGAAGCCGGGAGGCATGACCTGTACGGAAGGGATGATGAAGGGGATTCCTATGATCTTCCATGCGCCGATTCCCGGACAGGAGGAAGAGAACTGCGGCTTCTTCATTGAGCACGGCCTGGGGGAACTGCTGGAATCGAGAGAGACGATCGACCGCTGGTTCAATGATTTGAGTCAACACTATGAGACGCTTCGGAAGAAGCGGCAGCTCGGGCCTTCCCCGGAAATGAAGCCAGACGGCTGCCCGCGCGCCGTCATTGATTTGCTCTAACGCGACATCCGCAATCCTGAATATAAATATAAAGGAATGATTCACTTATGATGTTCACCCCGGTAGGGTTCGCAGGCTACCTTATTATTGGACTGGCACTGCTGTCCAGGACGCTCGGCTGGATAACGAATTCCTTCCTGTTCGCCGCGCTGATCATTGCCGGCTTCTTCTGCTTCGGCATCGTGGAGAACCGTTGGGGACGACGGCACTGGCTTGTCCGGTATCTCGATTACACGCCGCTTATGGTTCTCATCATTGCCTATGTGGCGGCCGGGAACGAGGTTCCCCAATACGTGGCGATTGCGCTGCTGTTCCCGCTCGGCGCCACCAGCTCCTACGGAGCGGTACGCCTCGCGCGCACGAAGAAGTACCGGACAATGCCGGTCATCGACGAGCATAAGAAGGAACCGCCGAAGTTCCAGTGACCCGATGCCATCCCCTCGCTCTGGCATCATACTCGCGTGCGCTAGCATATACCGTGAACGAAAAAAGAGGCCCTTGCGGCCTCTTTTCCTATAGAGATGAAAGGAAATATACGTGCTGATGAAAGCGTTCAGCAAGTGGTGCTAGTCTTACTTCACTACGCTGCCGCCGAATAGGAAGCGGTGCTCCCAAGTGGTGTTAAGTACATTGTCGACCCGTACACCGCCGGAGTTTTTGGAGTACGTATGCAGAATTTTGCCGTCTCCCAAGTAAATCCCCACATGCGTAATTCGCTCCGTGCTCTTGTTGACGCCTTTATAACTGGAGGCCTTGGAGCCTTTATAGGACATGAAGAACATCAGATCACCGCGCTTCAGTTGGCTGATGCTCGTCTTCGCCGTGGAATTGGACTTAATCCAGCTTCCTTGCTGGCGTGAATCCATCGGGAGCACGATACCGAGCGCTTCCTTATAGGCTTGTCTGACGAAGTCGGAGCAATCGAACGTTTTGGTGCTGCTCCGGTTGGAGCCGAATTCGTATGGCGTGCCCAAATATTTTTTTCCGACTTGGATCACTTTCTCAATATTGGCGGCTTGGCTAGACACCGCCGGCGTATTGCTTGTACTGGAATTCGCCACCTGTATGTATTTGCTGCTCGTGCTCATATACCCGGTATTGCCTTTTGAATCCCGAACTTTGTACCAGTAGCTGTTATATTTGCTCAAGATAGTAACTTTCTCGCCTTTTTTCATCAAGCGGATAACCGAAGAGGAAGTAGAAGCTCCTTTGCGCAAATGAACCGAAGCGATAATATTACCCGTCTGATTAGTTGACACTTGCTGCGCTGCCGCGGCTGCATGGGGAACCTCTGCAAATACTTGTCCAGCCATCGTAACCATCAATAATCCTAGCAATAGTTGTTTTTTCATGTCATCCTCCTTGTTGTCCTAACAATGCTGCTATGTGACGTTGCAATGGGATATTGAGTTGTTGTTCATATGAACTCAATGTAAAATAATAGTTTGTTTTCGTAGTTGTCCTAATATTGTTATCACACCCCAAAAACAACTTGTCCTAATTATAAATAAAGCCGGACGCAGGAAACTATCCGACAATCTACTTAAAAATAGACAAAATTGTAACCTCATCTAGTTCAATATACCTATTATTCATAAGAAAAAAGAATATTTTGTAACTACTAACCAAGAAGATGAGGTGTATTACGGAAAATAGATTACATACTGTAGAGGATCGTTTTGATGGTCCGCATGTCTCGGAATTTCATTTCGTGGCCAACGATCATCCCATTTACTGGTTACAAGGGTCGCTATTTTTATTGCCAAAAGGAAATGGGAATATAATCCTGATAAGCCATCCCGGTAACCTAAAAGTAATGTTATCTTTACGCTCTTCTGGCGAAAGCCTCTTTCTAGGCAAAAAACATCCCTCCTTATCAACAAAGCATAGCAAAAAGCTACCCTCTCGGGTAGCTTCCGCAGTTTATCTGATATCTCTACTCCACTTAATCGTCATTTTCTAATTCTTTCTCAACAAAATCTATATACTTTAAAGTATATAGTGTTCCAAAGCCCGTTTCCTGACTCACATACCTAAACGCTTCTTTTTTATTTTTTTCTCTTAATAAGGATTTAACTTTTTCTCTAAGATTTACAAAGGATTTAAGTTCATCATTACTAATCAATACGAGATATAGCTTTTCTTGTACACTTGTTCTTTTTCTTGTTATAAGAACCCATATAAATGCCAATACACTAAGTAAAAACAAACCCATAGCTGAAGACATTTATACACCCCTTTTTTTTAATCAAAACAATCCTTTTTCACCGTGTTAATTTCAGTTAATTCAGCAACTAAAGCTCCCAAAGCAATTAGTACTTTTTCAGTTTTTTGTTCTGCACTACCTGCTCCAAACAATGCTTTAGCTGCCTTTGTTACACCGCCTAAAGACTCTATATATTTCTTTATTTTTGTTATTTTAGCCACAGGAAGAGCATTAGTAACAAGTAACGCACTTATTGCAAGAGAACAATCCCAAGCATTTCTCTTAGATCTGTTTTTAACTTCATTATTATCATTATATGTTGTTACAATGATACCCATACCTCTAAAATAACTGTCTATCTCCTTGGGATTACTTCTTTCAATTAATTCATCTGGCATAGACTCAATAGCTTTTAGAAAAGGAATTATTCTATTAAAATCGTTGCCCAAACCAGATTTTACACTAAATACTTCTCCAAAATTTTGTGACCTCTTTTCAAAATCAAAAATTTTCTCATTTGCATTAACTTTAACACCTAAAGTCTTATCCACTTCTTCCCTTGCAAAAGCAAAATTCCCATTAGATTATAACAAAAAAACTGATGACAACAAAACAAACTTCTTCATGTTATTTCCCCCTATATGAAATATTTACAAGCTAGTATACCATAAAAACTATTTTATATGGTGAATTAATCAAAAAAAACCACATTTATCCTAAAGTATGTCTTCTTCAAACTATAAACGCAGAGTAACAAACCTGCTGCTTCATAGCGACCAAGGCTTCCAGTATACGCACAGGCTATACCAGTTCTACAATCACGAACGTTTTCAATCAAAGCTAAACAATCTTAGACCGGGTGGAGTACCGGACTAAGACTGCTTAAGATTGGTCTTATTAAGGTTGTCTACTTGACGGGGGTAACATCAGATCGCCCGGGCCTTTCCTTTTTCGATAAGCCTTACTTATTGCTCTCTTGCGGATACATCTGCTCGCGTAGCGCCTTGATCTCGTCGCTCTCAAGGTATTCGTCGAACGCCGTCACGCGGTCGATGATGCCACTCGGCGTAATCTCGATGATGCGGTTCGCGATCGTCTGCACGAACTGATGGTCATGCGACGTGAACAGTATCGTGCCGTCGAAGTCGATCAGACCGTTGTTGAGCGCGGTGATGGACTCCAGATCCAAGTGGTTCGTCGGCTCGTCGAGGATGAGCACGTTCGCGCCCGCCATCATCATTTTCGAGAGCATGCAGCGCACCTTCTCGCCCCCGGACAGGACGCTCGCCTTCTTCAAGGCCTCTTCGCCGGAGAACAGCATGCGGCCCAGGAAGCCGCGCAGGAACGTCTCGTCCTGATCCTTCGAATATTGGCGCAGCCAATCGACCAGATTGTATTCCACCCGGTCGAAGTAAGCCGAGTTATCCTTCGGGAAATACGCCTGCGACGTCGTCACCCCCCAGCTGTACGTACCGGCATCCGGCTCCAGCTCGCCCATCAAAAGCTGGAACAGCGTCGTCTTCGCCAGTCCGTTCGGTCCAACAAACGCGATCTTGTCGCCTTTGTTCACGACGAGATGCATATTGTCGAGCAGCTTCTCGCCCTCGACCGTCTTCGTGAGCCCCTCAATTGTAAGCAACTGCTTGCCTGCTTCCCGTTCGGACTTGAAGTTGATGAACGGATATTTCCGGTTCGACGGACGGATGTCGTCGAGTGTAATTTTGTCGAGCATTTTTTTGCGAGCGGTCGCCTGCTTCGACTTGGACGCGTTCGCGCTGAAGCGCTGAATGAACGTCTGCAACTCTTTGATTTTCTCTTCCTTCTTCTTGTTCTGTTCACGCGCCAACTTCAGCGCCAGTTGGCTCGATTCGTACCAGAAATCGTAGTTCCCCGCATACAGTTGGATCTTACCGAAGTCGATATCGGCGATATGCGTGCATACTTTATTCAGGAAGTGGCGATCATGGGATACGACGATGACGGTGCCTTCGTAATCCATAAGGAAATTTTCTAACCAGTTGATCGACTCGAGATCCAGATGGTTCGTCGGCTCGTCAAGCAGCAGGATGTTCGGGTGTCCGAATAGGGCCTGTGCCAGCAGGACGCGGACCTTCTGGTTGCCGTCCAGCTCCGACATCTTGTCGTCGTGGATTTGTTTAGGAATACCTAGCCCGATTAGCAGCTCCGCCGCATCCGCTTCGGCTTCCCAGCCGTTCAACTCGGCGAACTCGCCTTCCAGTTCACCCGCGCGCATGCCATCCTCTTCGCTGAAGTCGGCCTTCGCATAGAGCGCGTCCTTCTCCTTCATTATGCTATACAGCCGCTCATGACCCATAATTACCGTCTCCAGCACCGGAAATTCATCGTATTCATAATGATTCTGCTTCAATACGGACAAGCGATCTCCCGGAGTAATGTGAACCTCCCCGTTGGTAGGCTCGATTTCCCCGGATAATATTTTAAGAAATGTCGATTTACCTGCTCCGTTCGCGCCGATAAGACCATAGCAATTGCCCGGAGTGAACTTGATGTTCACATCCTCGAACAAAGGCCGCTTGCCGTATCGGAGCGTGACGCCGGTTGTACTAATCATGGCATTCCCGTCCTTTAACACGCGATTTATCATTCAAATGATTATTATAGCACACTATTACCGGTAATGCTCGCTTCCTGCGCAATGACACCATCGGCGTGCTTGCGGCGCATGGAAGCCGGGCAAGCGCCACTAGGCGCAGCCGAAGCGGGCCGTCCTTGCGGCCGGCTTCGCCTTCCCGCTCGCTGGACGGGCAGCGCCCTACCGCAAGATCAACAAAGCCATCTGCCCCAGGCGCAGCGCCTTGGGTAAATGGCTTTGTTACATGCCTTACACTTCTATTATCCGCCGCGCCACGTCTCCCCGAGCGCCAGCAGCCTTACCTGCGACTCCTCGAGCTTCCGCCGCATCCGCTCCGCTTCCAGCCGATCGAGCGCTTCCTTCGGCGTGTCGTCGGCTAGCTTGAAAGTACCGTAATGCATCGGGATCATCAGCTTCGCGCCTACATCCTCGAATGCCTGCAGCGCTTCCTCCGGCGTTACATGTTGACGGGACATGAACCATTCCGGCTCATAGGCACCGATAGGCAACAGCGCAACATCGATAACGAACCGGCGGCCAATCTCCCGGAAGCCCCGGAAATATCCGCTGTCCCCGGCGAAATAAACCGTCTCTTTCGCAGGCAGCCTATCTCCCGTCCCCATAGCTTCGTAATCCATCCGTTCCAGCACATATCCGCCCCAGTGAGAGCGGTTCATATCGGAAAGCGTCCGCCGCGTCCAATGCTGGGCCGGCACGAAGGTCACCCGTACGGAACCGATTACGAGATCCTTCCACCATTCCAGCTCCACGGTCTGCGGGAAGCCTTTGCGCACCATTTTCGATCTGAGTCCCCCCGGAACGGCCAGCACCGTGCGCGGTCCCACCAGCTCGCGAAGCGATCCCAAATGAAGATGATCATAATGAGAGTGCGAGATGAGAATGACATCAATCGGCGGCACCTGATCAATCGAAATGCCGGGAGGAGACAATCGCTTCTCCATCGCCATGCTCGCCGCCCATACCGGATCCGTGACGATGTTCAAGCCCCCCATTTGCAGCAGAAAGGTGGAATGCCCGATCCAAGTGATGGATAGACCGCCATCATTGACATGCAGCCGGGCGAGATCCGGATCCACCTGCGGAACGACATAAGAATAATCCTTCTGCTTCAGCCGAACTTTACGCTCAGCGCGCCAACGCCGGAATTGCTTCCATGCTTTTTCTGTCGACACATTGTCCATATTCGTATAATAGCGCTTCATGGCACCACCTCATTCACACACCAAGTATTCGTAAGCCTTCCCGTTCGAACGTGCGGCAGCAAGGAAGGGCCGGGAAAAAAAAGTCCATTCTCATACTAGAATAACAAATCGGTCCGGCGAACTCCAATCCACCCTGTGGCCTAACCGGCCGGTTGGCGTTCTCCAACCGGGTTCGTTGCTCCCGCTTCCGCGCCGCACACCGCCAGGCGCTGTCTGCCTCTATCCTATGCAACGAGCCACAACGCCGTCTATCCTAGCCCGCCAAAAGCAGCGAACGCCCACGGCGGCGGCCTGGTTGCGGCAGGCTGCTGCAGCAAAGCGCCCTTTCTCTATATTTACTCAAAGCGGCCTGTCCCAACCTACCGACTTCACAACATACTTACCCGATGGCCCGCATTGTTCACAGCTTTGCCTTCATATACAATAGAGGATACCAGAATGATACAGGGGGTGCTGTCAATGCAATTGATCACAATTGAACCGACGCCGAGTCCAAATTCCATGAAGCTTCATCTGAATGAGACACTTCCGGCGGGCTTACGGCGAACCTACTCTGATGACAACCGCCGCTCCGCGCCGCCGATCATCGGGCAGCTGCTTGATATCGACGGCGTGAAGAGCGTCTTTCATACTGCGGACTTCATGGCGCTAGATCGCTATCCGCATGCCGACTGGGCCCGCATCCTGGCCCATGTGAGCGACATTTTAGGGCAGCCGCAGGAAGAGAGCGGACAGGCCGAGGAATGGTCGGCCTGGACTTCCTTCGGTGAGGCCCAGGTCTATGTTCAATATTTCCGCGGCATTCCGATGCAGATTCGGGTCCAGGCGGATAACCGGGAGGAGCGAGTCGGCCTGTCCGAGCGCTTCGTGAAGGCTATCACCGAGGTCGCAAGCGCCACCTTGATCAAGGAGCGCAAGCTGAGCGACTACGGCATCCGTTATGGAGAACTGGCCGATATCGCACGCGAGGTGGAACAGGAGCTGGAGGCCGCGTATCTGGAGGAGCGGCTCGCTTCGCTCGTGCGCCAGGCGATCGAGAAGGCCAAGAGCGATGAGCCATTCATCGAGGTGCGCCGCGAGCTGACAGAGGAAGCTCTGACCGCCCGCCTGAAGGACGGCGATTGGCGCGTACGCTATGCGGCGCTGGATCGAATGGATCCGGAGTCCAGCCGCCTGCCGCTGCTGGCGGAGACGCTCCGCGACCCGCAGAGCCAGATTCGGCGCCTGACGGTCGTCTACCTTGGCGAGATCAAGACGGCGGAATGCCTGCCGCTGCTGTTCGAAGCGCTACGCGATGCCTCAGTCAGCGTCCGCCGCACAGCGGGAGACACCTTGTCCGATATCGGCGATCCGGCGGCCATCGATCCGATGATCGCAACCTTGAAGGACAAGAACAAGTTGATCCGCTGGCGCGCGGCCCGCTTCCTCTACGAAGCGGGAGACGAGCGGGCCGTGCCGGCGCTGGAGGAAGCGGCGAACGACAGCGAATTCGAGGTCGCGATGCAGGTGCGCATGGCGCTCGAACGCATCCGCTCCGGCGAGGCAGCGGTCGGCACGGTCTGGCAGCAGATGGCCCGCCTGCGCGAGCAATCCGAAGCCGAACGGGACTAAGCACGAAGCGGGGCTGTTGCGGTTCAGCAGATAACGGAACAACGGGACGGCCGGACACCTCCCACTTCATTGGGAGGGTACGCCTGCCGGGCACTATCTCTAGGGTTCAAGTCCTGAACAGTGAAAGCAGTACTAGCCATAGCTTAAGATAAGGGTGTCGACATCTGTTTGTGAACTCGGAATGGTATTCGACAAATCATGCAAACTTTCGGCAACATTTGTCATTGATTCGCCCCCGGGGCATTCTTTATACTTAACGAATATAACGTGCCATTGTGCACATCATGCAAATCCTCATCCTATCCGAGATGAGGTAGAGGTTGCGGTTGTTAGTAGTAGCTCTGTGGAGGCGGGAAGCGCCGAGGATGCAGAGGGAAAGGAACCACCGCCGAAGTCTGCGGGCATCTTCCGGCACGCGGGCTGGGGCTGTTGCCGAAAGGCGCAGCACTGTCATACGGGTTTACCCGTTCCCGTATGGTGCGCTATCTTTTATGGAAGGGTATGATTGGGACGGTCTAACCGTCGGACGTGATACGCTCGAACGGTTTTTTGTCATGTCGCCGCTCCTTCCAACCACTGTACAATTAACAAGGAAGCGAGGGTTTCAATAATGAAGGCAACAGAAGATAATCGGCAGTCCGGGCTGCGCCGCAGCCTGAAGACCCGCCATATTACGATGATCGCGCTTGGAGGCTCCATCGGCACAGGGCTGTTCCTGGCCAGCGGCGGAGCCATCGCCCAAGCGGGACCGGGCGGCGCGCTCTTCGCCTATATTGCCGTCGGCATCATGGTCTATTTCCTGATGACCAGTCTGGGCGAGCTGGCAACCTATATGCCAGATCCCGGATCGTTCAGCACCTATGCGACCCGCTTCGTCGATCCGTCGTTCGGATTCGCGCTCGGCTGGAATTTCTGGTTCAACTGGGCGATTACGATCGCTTCGGAGCTGGTGGCCGCTACGCTCATCATCAAATACTGGTTCCCTGACAGCAATTCATTTTTATGGAGTCTGCTGTTCCTCAGCATCATTTTCCTGCTAAATTTTTTGTCTGTCAAAAGCTACGGGGAGTCCGAATATTGGTTCGCGATTATTAAAATCGCGACGGTCCTTATTTTCCTCGCGGTCGGCGTGCTTATGATCTTCGGCATCCTGGGCAGCGAACGCGTTGGCTTCGAAAATTTCCGGATCGGAGATGGTCCATTCCACGGCGGATTCTTCGCGGTGCTCGGCGTCTTCATGGCGGCAGGGTACTCGTTCCAGGGCACAGAGCTCGTAGGGGTTGCCGCCGGCGAGAGCGAGAATCCGCGCGAGAGTGTGCCGCGCGCCATCCGGCAGGTATTCTGGCGGATCCTGCTGTTCTACGTGTGCGCTATCTTCGTCATCGCACTGCTGATTCCGTACACGCATCCGAGCCTGCTGGCCAGTGATCTGAACAGTATCAACACGAGCCCGTTCACGCTCGTCTTCGAGAAGGCCGGATTCGTGTTCGCAGCCGCGATTATGAATGCCGTCATCCTGACCTCCGTGCTGTCTGCCGGCAACTCGGGCATGTATGCCTCGACGCGCGTTCTCTGGGTTCTCGCGAAGGAAGGCAAGGCGCCCAAGTTCCTGAGCAAGCTGAACAAGCGGGGCGTGCCGATCAACGCGCTCATCGTCACGACGATTATCGGCATGCTCGCCTTCCTGGCCAGCTTCTTCGGCGACGGCGTCGTCTATATCTGGCTCCTGAACGCCTCTGGCATGTGTGGCTTCATCGCCTGGCTCGGCATCGCGGTCAGCCATTACCGCTTCCGGCGGGCCTTCGTGAAGCAGGGCCATGATCTGAAGGAATTGCCTTATAGAGCGAGATTTTTCCCGTTCGGCCCGCTGTTCGCCTTCGCGCTCTGTATGTTCGTCATTATTGGACAGAACTATCAGGCCTTCACCGGGGAGGGCATCGACTGGAAGGGATTGTTGATGACCTATATCGGTCTTCCGATCTTCCTCTCGGTCTGGCTCGGTTACAAATGGAAGCACCGGACGAAAATGATTCCGCTGGAGGACTGCAAATTCGACTCCTGACCAGAATCAGTAGATGATACGGCCCGCTTGCGCCGGGGATTTCCCCTATAGCGCAAGCGGGCTTTTTCGGTCTCTGCAAATTGGGCAATCATGCATATCGTGTATCTATTTGATAGACCCTACGATAGCCCCACCTTAATCATTCAACGAAGACCAAAACTTTTCAAGGTTAAGCCTGTGGTGATGATTTCAGCAACGCCCCATGCTGACGGAATGACAAACGCAATTCGCTTTCGCCGGTTTCCTTATGCTGGTTTCTCAACCAAGATAACACGGTTCTAATAGACGCGCCGTTCTCGTTAATTACCTGCTCCCCCGGAGCGAATGGGAGTGATGTGAAACATTTTACCAAGACGGAGATGAGCGTCGCCTTTTTATTTTTCGAGTGGGCGGCCATCATCGGATGTCTGATTTACATTCCGCAGTTCCTCGCTTCCGTGCAGACGTTGGAGGTCGTGCCGCCCTTCGCCGTCGGATCGGCGGCTTCTATGTATTGCTGACCGCCGCAGTATGCTGCATCTTTTTCTGCATTCTGACCCATATGGGGACCAAAAATAGGCCCAGCTCCGCCTGAACGGAACCGGGGCCTTATAGAGAGGAAGAGGACTACCGTAAGTTAGGGCGAATCCGGAATCGTAATCTCCACGATCCGATCCACGCTGTTCGTCAGCGACGAGACGCGGTATTCCAGCGGAGCGGGAAGACCGAGCAGCGCCACCATGTCATGCAGATCCGATCGAAGCTGCAGATCGTCGCCTTCATACCGAAGCTGCATTCGCTCGCTGCCGGACGCGAGGGCCATCTGAAACCGTTCGGCCAAGGTAGAGGCATCATGAACGGTACGAGCGGCCAGAAGCACGTCCGGGCTCCATACTATCTCCAACTGGCGGGCGAAGCTGCTCAGCGCGCCGTCCCCCGCCTTCATCCGATCAACGGCCAGCGCATAGGCCCCTTCGGCAGCCGGGGCCTGGCCCGCCTCCCAAATATGATCACTCTGCATCTCTTCATCGGTGCGCAAATAATACGTATACCGGATCTGGTCGTCCCGGTTAGGCAGCGGGTCGTCCCAAGTCGCATCCAGGTGGTACCAGGAACCGTCCAGTTGCACAAGATTCCAGGCATGCAAGGTGCCGCCCGCCTCGCCCTCGATCATTTGGCCTGGAATCCCCGCTTCTCTCAGCATGGCATATACCAGCAGCGCATAGCCTTGGCACACAGTCTTGCCCTCGGTCAGCGCTTCATACGCCGTGAACTTGGTCATTCCCTCGTCGTAGGTGAGATGGCTTACGACATAGTCGTGTATCGCTTTCATCTTCTGATGCGGCGAATCATCCGTGGCCGTAATCTCCTGCACAATCTCATGGGCCCGGTTCAAGACGAACTGCGTTTGTTCCCGTGTTTCTCTATATTCTACATATACAGTGATAAGCGCATAATCGGCGCTCCCTTTCCATTGGAACGAATACTTGCTTACATTGTACCTGATAAACGGATCGGAATGCAGCGCGGCGGACAAAGCTTCCGTCACCTGCGCCGTCAGCGTGTCAGTGCCGCCTTCATAACGAAAAGAGGAGATCCCCTCCCGCTCCGTGAACCGTTCCTCGAACCATCTCGTCATCGCCGTCATATCATTTAGCACGACTTCGAAGGGACGGGCTTCCACCGTCGGCCACAGGGCCAGTCCGGCCACTACGCTGACGATGAAGCAGCCCAAGAGCATAACACGCAATACGGAGAACGGGGAGCGCCGTCTTGGCCGCTTCCGGATGAACGTTCCCTCATCGTATCCCCCGCCCTCTCGCACATCTGCATCATACAATCCGCAACCCACCTTTCCATCCAGCGGTGTTCTCCGCCTTTGGTGGTTCATATCGTAACATATGGATTTTGCAGATGCTGTCTAGTTATGGGATGCGCTTCGCCGTTCCCGTACTCTGACCATTCTCTTCCGCTCGACAGTGTCCACCAGCAACAGTGTGGGTTCCGGCTTGTTCCGCCCGGCCATTCCCTTTCCACCTTCTTGGAAAAAGACGAGCCGTAGCGAATGGATGCGGCATTTGCCAATAAAAAATGCGCAGCCGGCCGAAAAAACCGGTTGCGCATTGCCTGATTCAAGTGAATAATGTCTGCCGCGCCGCAGACGCCCGCTCCGGACAAGAACAAGGCATCTCAGCCGTCAGCCCCAAATGCCAGTGGAAGAATGGGAGCACCACCGGCCAAAAGCGGGGATCCTGCTCCGAGCAGCTATGCCCTGGACTGTCGACGAAGACGTGCTGCTGCGGAAACGCCAGCCGGGCCAGAATCCCTTCCAGTTCCCCGGCTGGGATGAAGCCGTCCCCCCGGGAATGCACCATCAACACTGGCACCCGGCCTTTCGTCCGGGCCTCGTTGTTAGACAGCGAGCGGGCCAGATCGAGATCTTCATAGACCGCCAAGGGAATCTGAGAGCGGTACAGCCAGATGCGCGGAATGACCGTAGCGAGCGGAAAAGACGGCAGCCGCCACCGACGCAGCTCCGCAGCAACCAGAGTCAACGGGCGTGCAGGCATCGAATCCGTCACCAGCGCCTGCACGTCGAGTCCGCAATCAAGCGCCATGACGGCGCCGAAGCCGCCCAGTGAATGGCCAAGTACCCCGATTCGCTCCGGCTCGACGTCGGAACGGGTGCGCACATATCGAACCGAAGCGAGCAGGTCATCCCGGAACAGAAGCGGCGATGGAGTCTTGACCACCCCGCTGTCTCCGTGGCTGCTGACATCATACAACAGCAGATTGAAGCCGGCATCCGCCAGCGGATACGCATAGCGAAGCACGCGCTCGCGGTTCGAGCCCCATCCGTGGCAAATGATAATGACCGGAGCACGCTTTGCCGGAGTGTTCCCCTTGCCCCAGACGAACCAGCCCTGCAGCTTGGCGCATCCGTCTAAGGAAATGCGCTCGAACGGGCGCTCCGGCTCATTCTGCACCGGCAATTGCCGCGGGGACTGGCTCTTCACCACCAGCGTCCATGTCCCTCCGGCGAGGCAGCCCAGCGCGGCCATCGCCCCCATGCTGTAGGACCAAAGATCAGTCAGCTCTATCATCTCCATACCACCTTCCTTTCCGGTTCATCCAACCCATCGGTGCCGCAAGTCATTGTTGCATGTCCGGCATGCCCTGGGAAGCAGCGATGTGTAGGATCACTTATGGAATAACTTCTTGTATCGGCAGCCGTCATACGGGCTATCCTTTCCGAGAACAATCACCTTTTATTGTATATCACATGTCCAAATTTTCCTAGGTTTCCGGAACTCGGCTCTCCATTCACTCCATATGGAGGGTTGCATTTGGTTATAAATGTGCAATACGCAGGCGCAACGCTCAACCATCGGTTCAAGAGGTGATATTCGTGACATATGTCGATATCCGTTCCATAAGCCCGCAGTTGTTCGTGACGGTACTGTTTTTTCTGCTCATCGTGTGTCCGCTCGTCAGCCTGGGGATCGTCCGTCTTTTTCAGCAGCGTGTCAAGATCGGGTTCACATA
Organism: Paenibacillus popilliae ATCC 14706; assembly: GCF_000315235.1. Lineage (GTDB taxonomy): Bacteria > Bacillota > Bacilli > Paenibacillales > Paenibacillaceae > Paenibacillus_B > Paenibacillus_B popilliae. The sequence goes on from NZ_BALG01000256.1 coordinate 25,875, forward strand.
CATTGCATCCGCCGTCGTCTCCTACATCTTCCTTCTCATCGCTGCCGCATTCGTGCATAAGACGTGGGGGTAAGGGCATATCGTCCATTCCGTTCATCCGGAGCATCCTTTGCTGACAAGGATAGGATGCTTTTTTTGATCCGATCGTCCCCGCATTGGCACATGCAAGAACCTGTTGCAACGGCAACAAGGCCCCCGCCGCCAACTCCACCGCCTGCTGGGCGGAGAAAAAGCGATGAGGGCTAAGCATGATATCATTCGCTGCCGTCCATCTCGATAGGTGTAATTTCCAATTCAGGATCGACGGAGTCATCCTCTTGCTTCAGGGGCACAGGCTTCTTCACTTGCAAGCCCGCCTTCTCGTAGAAGTCCGATTTGAGTGTATTGAACTGCGTCGTGTAATCGTTGAACTGTCTCTTCAATTCTTCGACCTGGCGGTAGGCTTCATTCCGTTCTGCGACCGCCTTATTAATAGACTTCAGCTTCGTATCCTCCGACTTCAACTGCTCGTACAGCGACTGCTCATGTTCAATCCACTTCTCGTAGCTCTCGAAGAGCGACTTGAATGTGTCATACCGCTTCACGTAAGCTTGATAGGCTTCTTCCGCCCGCTTCTTCAGTTCCTCTTCCTTCAGATTCGCGATGATGCCGTCCATCTCGCCAATCTGATCGCGCGCCTCGTCCAACTGGGCTTTCATCTGATCCAGCACCTGTTTGCGCTCGGCGAGCGCCTGATTTGTATTCTCGATCAGCGTCTGCACATTGCGGTTGTCCTGCTTGCCTTGATTAATAATGGAAATGTATTGCTTCTCATCTTTATCTTCAAGGGTTTTCAGCGAGCTCATCGCGGCCGGCACGTTCACTTCCGTCGACGAAGCCCTCTCGAACCGGTCGAAAATTTGCGTCGGCGGCGATGCGCCGCATCCTGCTACCGCCACGGCGATGGATAATAATGCCGCCGCTGCGCCCCCTGTTCTCAATCCTACCACTCTTCGCACCTCCCTAGTTCCTGCTACAGACGATTGTCATGCTGGAAATTGCATACAAAGTGAGCGTTCGGATCATAGACCTCGAACTCATACCCTTTGCTCTGGATATACTCGATAATCGACGGCAAAGCTTCCAGTGTCTGCTGACGATCATGCATCAGGATGACTTCGACATCCGTCGTCAGTCCTGCCTTGACCTGCTCCAGAATCCGATTCGGCTGCCCGACATATTGCCAGTCCAGCGAATCGAGCGTCCAGTCCCACATCTTGAATCCGGCCTGCGCGATATCGCCGCGGAACGATTCCCCGATCTGCGGAGAGCTGCCGTAAGGAGCCCGGATTAGTGTTGCCGTCACGCCGGTCAGATCGTTGACGATACCCTGCGCTTCCTGGAATTCCTTGATGAAGTTGCCTGAACCGCCGCTCTGATACAGCTTATTGTAATCATGAGACATGCTGTGAAGGCCCGGATAATGGCCGTCTTCCACGATCCGCTTCACCGCGTCGGGATAGGTTCTCATATTGTCGCCAAGCATGAAGAACGTTGCCTTGATGCCGTTCTTGTCCAACAGATCCAGTATGTCGTTCGAATACTTGCTTGGACCGTCATCAAATGTAAGATAGACGACCTTATGGGTCATGCCATTATACTCCTTCGGCACTTCCTTCTCGACCGCTGCCGAGGCGAATGCGGCTACTTCCGTGACAACCAGTTCACTGCCGGTCGCCGATGCGGTGCCGGTGCCTGTCAAACTCTTGGCGATCGAATAAACGCCGTAGCAAATACCAATAACGAGCAGCAACAAGACCGTCCGCCCGATCCATCTCTTCCTGCTCTTCCGCTTTCGTGTGTTTCTCGACATCACGTTTCGATCATTCATACTCTATCTCCACTTCCTTCTCCTACTTTCGACACTACTATAATATAAGTCTAGCATTTTGGCATTACAAAAACATGACAAAAAAGTGGAAATAAGCGGGATTAATATACAATGTTGTTACCATTTCATAGAAAAAGATATTGGTAGGAACGCGACTGGAGAGGATAGCAGAACGAGGAGAATCTACTGAAACAAAGGGAGCGGGAAAGGAAACATAGAGTGATGTGGTGAGACGCTGACCTGTCCCTTATGCGGGATGTAGCATTCAGGACCGCCCCAACGATTGATATTCATGGCATGTCAAAAAAATGACCCCGGAACAAATGAGGCCACTGAAAAAGTTCCTTATGCTGTAGAAAAGGTACAGCCACTCAAGAAACATGAGAAGGCCGTACCTTTTCTTATATAATGTAAAGCATTCTTGGGCTTCTTTATTCGCCGTTCTGCTTCGCTAGCGCCACCTTGAGCAGGTCGCCCAGATTGTTGCCGAGCGGCTCCTGCTTCTCGAATTGCTTGACCAGCCTCCGCTCTTCATGTTTCTTGATTCTGCCGCCACCTTCCTCCAGCTTCTCTGTAATATTGCAAGGAAGACACTGCACGAATTTGCCGGCTTTGCCGGTTTTGAACTCCATTTTTTTATGGCATTGCGGGCAGCGCCGGTTCGAGAGATTCTTCTCAGATGAGCGCCGGTACTCGCATGGTTTGTTGGAGCAGACGAGCCACTTGCCCCGCTTCCCCTTGCGCTCCATCAGCCGCGATCCGCAGTCCGGGCAATGGCTGTTCGTCAAATTATGCGGCTTATACTCCGCTTGGCTCCGCTTCACTTCGCTCACGAGCTGCTCCGTCATCTTGCGAATGTCTGCCATGAAGGCGGACGTATGGGCCGATCCGCGGGCAATCTGCTCCAACTCCCGCTCCCACTGCGCCGTCAGCTCCGGCGAGCGAAGCTGCTCGGACACGAGCTTGATGAGCTGGCTCCCCTTGCCGGTCGGCTGGAGTGAAGAGCCCTGGCGTTCGATCGTGTCGGAGGAGACCAGCTTCTCGATAATATCCGCCCGGGTCGCCGGCGTGCCGAGCCCGTATTTCTCCATCTGGGTAAGCAATGTGGCTTCGGTATGCCTTGCGGGCGGCTTCGTCCGTCCGTGCCGGGTGAAGACGCGCTTCGCCTGCAGCCGCTGGCCCTGGGCAAGGCTCGGCAGGCGCTGCTCGGCCCGGCCCGCTTCATCGGCATCGTCCTCGTCATCCGCCAGATCCCAATCGTTCTCATACGCTTTTTTCCAGCCGTTGTCGATGACCGTCTTGCCTTTCGCGTGCAATGGTTCCCCGCCCATGTCGATCGTGACCGCGACCTGCTCGTAACGGACCGGAGGCAGGAACAAGGCGAGGTAGCGGCGCGCGATCAGATCATAGAGCTTGCGCTCCTCCGGCGACAGATTGGCCAGCCGCAGCGGCTCATCCGTCGGGATGATCGCGTGGTGGTCCGTCACCTTCGCGTCATCGACGATGCGCTTCGTCACCTGTAGCTTTCCGCGCAGGAGCGGCTTCGCGATCGCGGCGTACGGGCCGACGGCCATCGCGTCCAGCCGCTCGGGCAGCGTTCCCGTCATATCGGAAGACAGGTAGCGGCTGTCCGTGCGCGGATACGTCACCAGCTTGTGCTGCTCATATAAGCGCTGCAGCACATTCGACGTCTGCTTCGCGGAGAAGCCGTAGCGCCGGTTCGCGTCCCGCTGCAGCTCGGTCAAGTCGTAAGCGAGCGGATGCGGCTCGCTCTTCTCCGTCTTCTTCATGCCGGAGATAACCGCCTCGCGCCCTCTCAGCTTCTCAGCCAGCGCCGCCGCCTCTTCCAGCCGGAACAGGCGGGCATCCCCGCCGGAGGCGCGCCATGCAGCCTCGAAGCCGCCGAAGTCGGCGTGAACCGTCTCATATTCCTGCGACTGGAATTCCCGAATCTCCTGCTCGCGCTTCATCAGCATCGCCAGCGTCGGCGTCTGCACCCGGCCGGCGGACAGCGGGGTATCGAACTTGGTCGTCAGCGCCCGCGTCACATTCAAGCCGATAAGCCAATCGGCCTCGGCGCGGCAGCGGGCCGATTCATACAGCCGGTCGAACGCCTTGCCGGGCTTCAATTGGCGGAAGCCCTCTCGAATCGCCTTGTCTGTCTGGGAGGAGATCCAGAGACGATAGAACGGCTTATTCCACTTCACCATCTGCATAATCCAACGAGCAAGCAGTTCCCCTTCGCGCGCCGCGTCGGTCGCGATAATGAGATCCTTCAGCTCCTGACGCTTGCAGAGCTGCTGAACGGCCTTGAACTGGTGGGATGATTCCCGCAGCACCTTCAATTTCATCCGATCGGGAATGATCGGCAGATCCTCCAGATGCCAGGTCTGGTATTTTTTATCGTAATCTTCTGGCTCCGCCAGTCCGACGAGATGACCAAGCGCCCAGGTGACGATATAGTCAGGACCTTCAAAATACGTTTTATGCGAGTTGCGGCATCCGAGCACGCGCGCGAGTTCCCGCGCGACCGAAGGCTTTTCTGCCAGAACGAGTGATTTCATGCGTCCATTCCTTCCTTATCCATACTCTGACCCCATTATATCATGGCGTTCAACCACAGTGCGGACCCTTACCACGTGAATAACGCGATCGGTCGCGAAGCAGCCCGGCCGACCGTATTGATCAATTAAGTTGTCCCGTGAAATTGTCCCGTGCCAGCTCCGGAGCCAGCGTCTTCGCGAGACCGAGTGCACCGACATTCCCCCATTTCATCCGCTTTCTTTGCAGTCCTCCTCTCAGGTTGTGCTATGATAAGGGAATGGACGACCGTGGCCGGAACGCTGCGGCCCCTTTTGCAAGGAGGGATTCTACGCCTTGAACGCGTTCACGCTGAAGCTGATCGCGCTCGCACTCATGCTGCTCGATCATATTCATTTTTATTTGCCAGATTCTCCCAACTGGTTCCATAGTGCGGGACGGCTGGCCGCTCCCGTCTTCTTCTTCTTCGTGGCGGAAGGCTACGCCCATACGCGCAACATCCGGCGCTATATGCGGCGCATGTTCCTCTTCGCCCTGGTGATGGCGGGCGGCAGCAAGCTGCTGACGTTTACCATGCCGGGTGGCACGCTCGATAACAACATCTTCCTCTCGCTCTTCGCCGCGCTCGCGCTGATGGCAGCGTTGGACTGGGCGAGATCGTCAGGCCAGACGACGGGCGGCATCCTGATCTGCGGCACGATTATGGGAGCCATGTTCTTCGTCGAGTACAGCTTGCTAGCCGTGTCGATGGCGATCGTCTTCCATCTGCTGCGGGGCACCAAAGCGATGATTCCGGCGTTTATCCTCTCTTCTCTCGTGTTCTCGCTCGCCCCGTACGCCAATGTGCACCGAGAGGAGATGTGGACGGCGCATTACCTGTTCGTGGTCAATCCGCAATGGATGATGATCTTCGTGATCCCGCTGATACTGGCGTATAACGGAACACGAGGCCCGGACCCTCCATGGGCCAAATACTCATTCTATATATTTTATCCTCTGCACGTATGGATACTATACTCCATCAGTTGGTTAGCCACACCATAGGCCGGCCTGATGACAGCGCCTACTCAGCGCTTCTCGTCGAGTGCAGCAGAATGCCGCTTCGACGAGAGATCTATGCTAAGTCCAAGCAGCGCTGCGGCCTTATATGCGCGGAATGGATCGAATCCAATAAATGCCGTTATGCAGCAGCCCCCGAGTCGTGAGGCTGCTGCCTTCTTGCTGATGATGCGTTTATTTGGACAGAGATTTGCTTCCTTTCTTGCCCGCATCCATGCTCTCGCTCTTTGTCGCAGTCTGGCTTGCGTTCTTGTCGCTGCCTGGGGTGGCAGCCGCATCCTTCCGCTTCTCGCCGGCAATGGACGTCACCGCGTCCGCAGATGCCCGCAGCGCTCGCCTGACCTCGAAGCTTCCTAGCTCGGCCGCCTTGCCGTCCTTGCCGATTTTGCCGTATTTGACCGTGTCCTGTATCGGGAACGTATGCTCAAAATAGATTAGCGCTTCCTCCCCTTCCGGCCGGGTCCCGCTCTGCTCCACATAGATGTCCGGATTGGCCGTCGTCCGCCCCTGCCATAAGACTTCCGCCAAGCCGTCGGCATTCACGGCGACGTAGCTCTTCACATCCTTCACCGTATAGTAGTAACGCAAAGCCTCCCCTTCCGGGAATTCGATCTTGACTTCGAAGCCTTCCGCGTGATAAGGCAATTCCCGGTTCGGGAAGACAAACGGCAGCAGCAAGGCCTCCTTGCGCGCATCCTCCAGCCCCCCGGTGCGCAGCACCCCATCCCGCCGCACCCGTTCCGGCGTCCGGATGATCGCCGTGCGCTTGCTGTTGTTCCATTCCACCTCGCCGCCCAGCGCCTCGCTTACGAAGCGGAGCGGCACATAGGTGTGGCCGTCAATGATTTTGACCGGGGCCGCCAGCTCCACTTCCTTGCCGTTCACCCAAGCGACCGGCTTGTCCGCGATCAGCTTTACGGCATTCGTCTTGCCTTTGGAATAGACCCATACCGTCTTGGTTGCCGCATCCCATTTATACGTAATCTCCCGGTCATTCGAGTTGCCGAAGTAACTGTAATCGTCAAAAGCAAACAACGGAACCATGATGGTATTTCGCTCCCATCTCCATTCCGTTAGTTGAAATCCGTTCATGTACACGTTGGCCTTCCCGCCAGCCGCCGTCTTGCTGGCCGCCTCCGCATTCCCCGGCCCCGCTAATAATTCGAGTCCCAACCCGATGAACAGACATAATCCGACTAGCATCCATTTGCGCATTGCTTCCTGCTCCTCTCGCATTCGATGTAGGTCCTGATCGTGGCTCTATTAAAGGGATTCGCTATTCATTCAACTGAACCCTTCTTCCAGATGCTGCGATCGAGCAAAAAACATGTGCGGAATATGTCGGGTATGAAAAAAATCAATTCTTTCAATCAATGAGTAACGAATCGTCGCGATCGGAATCTTGAGTTGGCAGTCATGTGGAATGGGTCATTTTCATCAAAGAGAATAAGTTGGTCACCGCACAAGATGCGCAGAACGCCTGCAAAGAGTGGTTCGCGGAAACGATTCTGGAAAGGCTGGAGGAGGAACTGGTCACCCATCTAAGTTAGGAGAAGCATAAAGCCAAAGCCAAAGCCAACATGACCTCCAACCGTCGTAAGGGCAACAGCCAAAAGTCCATTGTCAGTGAAAACAGGATATTTATATCATCTGCGTCGACAACCTGAAAGTTTCTCTGAAACAAGGGGCGCTACTGGAATTGGATCATGTCGTTGACCATGTACGCTAGAAAATACGAAAATCCCCCTCAGCATTTGAATAGTCTCCCAGGAAAATGGATGTTCACTTCGTCCCGCTACGCCCATACGCGCAACATCCAGCGCTATATGCAGCGCATGTTCCTCTTCGCCCTGGTGATGGCGGGAGGCAGCAAGCTGCTGACGTTTGCCATACCGGGTACACGCTCGATAACAACATGTTCCTCTCGCTCTTCGCCGCGCTCGTGCTGATCGCAGCGTTGGACTGGGCGAGATCGTCAGGCCAGACGACGGGGGGCACCCTGATCTGCGGCACGATCCTTCCCTTCGGTCAGTCCGCTATTCCTCGCGCCCTTGACGGCTCTCAACGACGTTCTAATGCCGTGCTAGTACTAACTTCCTTCTGCAGAAAACCGCAAATTGACCCCTTTCCGTTTGTTATCCATAAATAGAGGGTGTGAGAAACTGCGCTTTACAGTCTGTGAAAAATTTTACGGTCGTTCTTGTAAAATATCCTTTTTTTCTTGTGAGTATATGGTATATTTAGGGATATACAACTTGGATAATCCATCTAAAGAAAAAAACGATATTTGGAGGGCAAGATCGATGTTGTTGCTAGTGAAATGGAAAGAAAGCTTTTATCTATTTTGTCTACATTACGGGAACATTGTCTCGTTCGTATAGAAAGTGAATTTCTTTACAATGCTACCCTTTTAAATTTCCCAGAAGAATGTTTAGAAACAAACATTTTATTGGGCATGAAATCGTTATTTGAGCGGGAAATTTTAGAAGAAGTAAGCGATGGGGAAATGATAGAGTGTTTGGTTTTAGCAAGTGTAAGAAATGGGATGACCACTTGTTTATATTTGATCGACAGGAAGATCATTTTATGGACAAAGGCTACGGGTTGTGTGGTTTACATCGCTGATCCGCAACAAGTCGATGTGGTCAGAATAGCATGTGCGGCACATAATTTAGTTCTGTGTGCCAATGGGTGATGAAGTGAGCAGACTGTTTAGAGAAAGGAGAATGTAGTAATGAACAGCAGAGACTCCTTGTGTCATCTATTTGATATAGATTTATCTTTATTGGATGAAAATTTAATTGATAGTGATTGGGAAAATTTTTTGAGTGATAAACGTGAAGAGATGAATATCTGTTATAAAAATAGAATGCACATAATCGATGATATGCCCAAACGGGTTACGATTGAAGGGAGATATGGACAACTGGAATCGTTCTACACTTACGATGATCAGTATGGTTTTAATCACGTTTATTTTGAAAAAGAAAAGAAATTTTTATCTATATTTTTAAAGCTATGCGCATACTCTACAGTCCTTGTAGAGAGCGGCATTCTTTATGCTAACCCCTTTCATTTTCCGGATGAATTTTTAAATAGACCATTTTTGTCGAAAACAAAGTCAATGTTTTCCAGAGGGGAGATCGTAGAAATTGATGACTTGGAAGTTCTACGGTGTTTATTTATCTTAGGTTTAAGGTATTATGGTGCACCTTGTCTATATTTAAAAGATATCAAAGTCATACTTTGGGCTGGAAGTGATTGTGCTATTGTTTATGTTCGCGACCAGGAACAAGTAGACTTTGTAAGAACGATATGTACAACAGAAGGTTTATATTTACGTTGAGACTGGAACAGACGATTTTAAAGAACCGAAAACAGAATGGATTTTAAAGAAAAGTGATACAACACATAAGGAAGGGGAAAAATAGAAGTTGTATAAAGGTAAAAAGCGTATTGCTACGTTAACTGCCGATGGTAAAATTATTGGGGGATAAAGGGATAATGACATTAGAGAATAAGATTCACTTTCTTTCTAACATCTTTCAGGTAGATTTTTCCTCAATAAGGAAAAATCTACCTGAAAGTGAATGGGATGAGGATTGCTTTTTAGTTGACAAACGGTCATTAATGGATGAAGTTTATGAGTCAAGAATGTTTAGAATCGATGATTTTCCGAAAACAATCCCAATAAAAGGGAGACACTCACAATTAGAATTCTCCTTCACAAAAAAAAAATGGTAAGTTTCCGCTTTATCTTGAAAAAGAAAAAAAATTTTTAATGGTCTTGTCTAAGTTATGGGCATATTCTTCGGCCTATGTTGAAAGCAGCTTTTTTTTCAACCCTGACGACTTCCCAAGCAAGATACTCCAAGATAAGAAATTCAGATTGATGAAACAACTGTTTTCTAAGGAAAATGTAATAGCTATTGATGATTGGAATGTTTTAGAATTTGTCTTTATTCTAAGTTTGAGAAGTTATATAACAACATGTGTGTATCTCGTAGATCTTAAAGTGATTGTTTGGGTTGATGATTGTTGTTGCCTCGTTTATTTTTGTGATAAAACCCAAGAAGATTTTGTTAGAACGATATGTACAACAGAAGGCTTGTATTTGTATGCAAAAGGTGAATAAAGGGATGGTCGGCCCGTTGTAGCACCGCGGGCCGACCCCTACTTTGCGGGTTCCACTTGCGTAAATCGTTTAACCGCATTAAACTTGTTTCCTGGACAGCGACGAGGAAATTGACTATTTAGCTCAGTCGGTCAGGAGAAACATTTTCTTTCCCTCCGCTATTGCTCGCCCTTGACGACTTATTGTATCCCTCTTACCGTCTTCTGTCTTGATCCATGGGTTTGGATAACACTTTGGGCGGCTTTCATGGCTAAAGAGTCTACATTCAAGGCTTTAGCGTTCAGTAACCACCCCATATAAGGAAAAGCGAAGGGCGGGAGAACACCATCCGTCCTCCCGCCCATTACGCACATAGGCTTGCAACGCTTCTGTCGGAACAGCATCGCAATTGCCGATCAATAGCATAAGTTATGAATTTTGTCTACCCATCCGTTTATCCCGCAGGGCATGTGTTGAGGAGCGGCAGCGCTATCAGCTTGGCAAGTTCGCTAGCATGAGGCTCTGCTTCTATACAACTAAAGTGATTGCCTGCAATTTCTGTCACTTCAAATTCTCCAAGACAAATATCGCGCCAAAAATCGAGCGTCATTTCTTCCGTGCCTGGTAAAAAACCGAACGGCTCAGCTGCCAGCAAAAAACGGATATTTCCCATAAAAGGCAAAGGGGTGAACCGGGCAGCCTGAAAGCTTTGGCGGTACATCTTACACAGTCCCTCCGCCATCTCGACCGGCATGTGCCCTCCGGTGGCTTGCGCTATCGCATGGACATAAGCCGCGAATCGTTCTCTCCTACTGACAGCCGCCAGACGGCGAAAGAGTTCTCCCACTTTGTCCAGCCCCGCATCTCCCCTGATTGTGCATGAAGAGCCTTGGGGCACACTTCGATTGTTGCTGTCGAAAATATGCAATAGCCCGCGCACGAGATCGTCTGGATCTACATCGCCAAAACCGGCTTGCTGGATGGAAATATTCAAATTGGGAACAAACAACGACTCGATGACGAGGTCGTCGTCGATATCGAACAGCACCGGGTGGCTGTCGATCAACACGAGATCCGTCAAATGAACCCCTTGCTCAACCAGGCGTCGTGCCACTTCAATGGCGATTAATCCGCCCAAGCAATACCCGATCAGCTGCATGCGCTTCTGTCCGCTTGCCAACAGACGCCCGGCGTAATCATCGGCAATTTGCTCAATCAATCGGGAAGGCTCGTACGCGCAGTATTTCTCCGTATCTGCCACGGTTATGCCGATGACAGGCCCGACATGTTGAGTGGTTAACTTCTTCAGAAGCAAGTGAAAACAATTCATCGTTCCCAGACCCGCATGGAAAACAACCCGCAGCGGCCCGGTCTCCCCGCCTCCATAGGGAGTAAGCACCGCATTGCTTGACCCTGACCCGCCTTGCAAATCCGATGATGAGACGTCAAACGTACGCTCCTTCTCCCGGCTGTGCGAACGGATAAATTCCGCCAATGCGGCGACAGTCGGGTAATGCAACATGTGCCTGAGCAAAGCGTCATAGGCAATTTCACCGTGCGAAGGGTCCTTGGCGAACTTGTCGCGCAGCTTCCCGGCCACCTGCGCCATAATGAGCGAATCGGCCCCCAGATCGTAGAAGCTTTGCGATCTGCCGATACCGGGCATGCTCAACGCCTTCGCCCACACTGTCGCAAGCAGCGCTTCCAACGCATCCGAGCTTTCCTCGCCGCTGTCGCCGGCTGCCAGCTCCAGCGCCGTTGTCGGTCGCCATGTCGCCAGCCCGCGCCGATCGATCTTGCCGTTGCCCGTAAGCGGCAGCGCGTCTGCAATCTGCAGTTGGGACGGCAGCATATGGGCGGGTAAACGGAGCGAGAGAAAATCCGTCAGCTCCGGCACACTGGCCGAGATCCGGTCCTGTTTTATGCGCCTTGCAAACAGATGAAAGCCCAAAACGGAAAGCTTGTGCTTCTCTTCTGGCAATGACAAAATCGGATCATCCCCATATTCCTGTAACAGCCGGATCCATCCGTCCCGGTTCAGGTAAGAAGTGTCCGTCCGCACATGATCACCCGGTTCCGTCATCATAAACGCCTGCGAAGCCAGAATCCAAGCATGCTCTGCTGTCGGCTCCGTAAACACGAGCCAGCCGCCAGGACAAACGAGTTCCGTCAACCGGTTCAAGCTGGCCGGAATATCACGGGCGTTCTCCAATACCCCGGCCGCGAGTACAACATCAAAGCTGTTCGGAGCTAGTCCTTGCTCCCGGCAATCCCGATCTACATCGAACAGGCCGAACCGGATTCCCGGATATTGTCCGAACCGGTGCTTGGCCTCCGGAATAAAGAACGAGGACACATCGGTAAATACATACTCCACGTCGAAGCCTTCCAAAGCGCGCAATACGTTGTCTGTCGTTGCCCCCGTACCGGCTCCAACCTCTAGAATCCGCAGCGGTCCTCCTGAATGGTTCTCGGCTATGCGGGTCAGAAGCAGACAAATGCAACGGTTGAGATAGCCTGCCATAAGATGATCAACGTACAAGGAACGAACAAGGTCAAGCTTGCCCTCTGGAAAAAGGAGCGCAACCGGATCTTGCCGCCCGCTTAGCAGCTCCGGCAGTCGTGCGGCATTGCTTCGAACATAAGCCATGAATCCCGATGAGCTTAGCTTATTCGTCCAGGATGCCTCGGCCTGTTCCCAATATCGGTACAACTGGCTCTCGTCCGGCTTATGTGAGCAACGGTAATGGTCGGCAGGGTGCGCTATCAGCAGCCCGGCCTTCGTCAGCCTGGCGATCCAGCGCTGAACGAGCCAGTGAAACGGAGGAGCGATGCCGGCACGCTGCAACCTATCTGTTATCGAGTGCAACTCATCGTCGGCAAACAGCCCCAGCTTGCACAACGCATCCAGCATCGAGTGGAGAACGGCTGTATCCAGACGTTCCACCGCCGCCTTAATGTCCGCTTCGTCAAGCCCGGCGGCCACCGTACTGCCCGGCTCGTCGAAGCCTTGGGTCAGCCGCTCAAATTCCGATTGTTCCGCCGCTTGATTCCGCTCCTGCTTGCGGGCAAGCTCCACCACGCCAAGCAACGTTTGATCGTCGCCCGTAGCTTCCATCATCACAACCCCGGCTGCCGCAACCGCAGGGTGCTTCAGCAGCGTCGATTCGATATCGCCCAATTCGATCCGATGCCCCCGTATTTTGACCTGATGATCCTCGCGGCCAAGAAACTCAATGTCGCCGCCGGGCAGGTAACGGCCCAAGTCGCCGGTACGATAAAGCCGCTGGCCGTCCACAGGATGCGGGAAAAAGCGCCGTTGCGTCGTTTCGATATCGCCCAAATATCCCTCGGCCAAGCCGTGTCCGGTAATGTATAGCTCCCCGGTTACCCATACCGGACAATCGCGCATGCTGGCGTCCAGCACCCGAAATCCCTGGTTGGCAAGCGGCCGCCCGTAAGGAATGCTTTGCCAGTCGGGTTGAAGTCCCTTATATTCGTGATAGATTGACCAAATGGATGCTTCCGTAGCGCCGCCCAGACTGACGATCTGCACAGCGGGCAAACGGTTGGTAAGCCGAGCCGGCAGGGCAAGCGGAATCCAGTCTCCTGAGAGCAGCGCCAGACGGAGCTGTGGCATGGCGATGTGAGGCTCGGCTTCCAAATAATCGATGAGCATCTGCATCAATGCCGGTACGGAATTCCACACCGTGATGTCATGTTTGACTATGAGTTCCGCCCAATGCGACGGGTCGGTCATTCTGTCATTGCTCGGATACACTAATGTACCCCCTGCGGACAGCGGACCGAAGAGGTCATAGACGGACAAATCAAAGCCCAGTTGCGCAAGTCCCAGCACGCGGTCCCCTGGGCAGACGCCAAAACGCCGATGGATATCCGCCACGGTATTGGCGGCCGCGCGGTGGCTAATCACGACGCCCTTCGGCTGACCGGTGGAACCGGACGTGTAGATGACGTAAGCGGGCAAGTCCGGGTCTCCGCCGGACAGTGAGGCATGCTCCAGAAGAGGCTTTACCCGGTCCACTTCGATCGTTGTCACGCCGTCGGGCCACATCAGGCGGGTCGTTGAACAGGTCAAAATAAACCGAATGTTTGCCTGCTCCAGCATCGCCATGCGGCGAAGCTCGGGCTGCTTCGGATCCATCGGGACATAGACGGCTCCCGCCGACAAAGCTCCAAGTACCGCCGCTGCCTGGTGCGCGCATTTATCCATCACGACCGCAACCCGCTCCTGAGCGGCACAGCCCGACGCTGTTAATTGTTCCGCCACCGCAGCGGCCCGCCGGGCCAACTCTCCGTACGTCACCTGGCCTTCGCTATCGATAACGGCCGCGCGATCCGGGGCTGCCGCCGCTTGCACCAGCACCAGCTCGTGCAAGGGACGATCGGGCACTGGCGCTTGCGTAGCGTTGCTGCGCTGTCGTTCCGTGAGCTGCCAGGCAGGCAACGCCACGGCTTCAACGGAATCCCAGCTTCGATGGGAGTAGGGCAGTGAACGCAGCAATTGCTCAAAGCAGTCAAACATATCATCGACCATTCGGTCGGGGAAGACGCCTTCGCGCACATCCCAATTGACCTGCAGTCCGCTCGGGCTGTCCATCGCCTGGCAATCGATAAAGACTTGCGGCGTCTGGCTAATCCCGTACCCGTCGATTTTGCCTGTCAGTTGATGAGCCGGCTCGACAAGACCGATGGCGCTGGTAAATACAACCGGCATCAATGCGGCCTCCCGACCGCGCCTGCGCGCCATCTCCCGCATTACCTCCACCCCGGAAAACAGACGATGATCCAAATCTTCGAACAACTGTTTCTGTAAAGCTCTTGCACGCTCTACAAACGACTTCTCCGGGGCCCCATCTACAGCCAGCAAATCAACCGTTGTAAAATCGCCAACAATATCGTGAACCTGGGAATGCAGCGGCAATCGGTTCAGCATCGTCAGATTGAGACAGAACGGCTTGCTGCGGCTCCATCTCTCGATGACGGTGCCGTAGGCGGCCATCACGGCAGCGGTCGGCGTCAAGCCGTGCTTTTGCGCTCGCTGCTTGAGCTCTTCCCAGGCCCGATTGTCCAGATGAAGGGAGCGGCGCCGAAAGCGCGCGGGTCCGCCGTTGACCGGTTGTCTCGCCACAGGCAGATCCGGCGCCGGAGGCAAGGCGTCCATCCGGCCAAGCCAGTAATCCTTGTCCCGGGCATAAGCGGGGGTCTCCTTCAAGCCGCGCTCCGCGAGCAAATAATCGCGGAAGCGGAGCTGAAGATCGGGCAATCGCTGCCCCGGATCGTTGTACAGCGCTTCAAACTCCGACAACAGCAACCACATGCTGGCCCAATCGGCGATAAGAAAATCCATGGAAACATGCAGGATCGCGTGATCGCGCGTTCGGGTCACGCCAATATCGAATAAAGGCCAACGATCCGTATCGTACATCCGATGACTCATATCATCCCGAATGTCAGCAAGCCTGGCTTCCGCTTCACGCAACGCCCAACCTCTTAGATCGGTGTACGTCACGTTCAGCTTCGGGACGTTCTGCATCACTCGCTGCTGTCCGTCTTGATCGATGGTCGCCCGGAGCATATCATGGCGCTCAACGAGCTGATTCCAAGCCGTCTCCGTCCGTTCGGGGGTGAGATCTGGATAGTTTACTTCCATATAGATATGGCAAGCTATCCCCCCATAATCCATCCCCTGGCGGCGCCCCAAAAAATAAGCGGACTGCACATCGGTGAGCGGGAAAGGTTCAAACCGCGACCCTGGATCGGGTGTGACGGTCGCTGCCCGCGACTCTGCGCGCAAGGTAGCCAGCAGTTCCGCTTTATTGTCTTTCAAGGCCTGCAAATCGCGGTCCGTAAGCGAACCTTTGGGCGCTCGGTAGCGCAGGCTCCCCTCCTCCTCCCATACAGATATTCCCGCCTGGCGAAGCCGCGCCAGCAGTTCTGCACCGTTGGTGTTAAGATGTTGCGGCATCATCGATCCCTCCTGTTTTTTGCGAGCCGACGCTCATGTTACGAATGCACTGCTTTCTCGGCAGTGGTAAATACAGCGCCATGCAGGCGGCTTGGATCCAGCGTTGTTTTCAAACCGGAAAGGCATACCTCAAGCACTCCCGTTTTCGGCGAAGAGACGACTTGCAGCCACTTGTCTCCGTTTGAAACCATTTGAAACGAATGCAGACGTTCATCGGCAACCCCCATTTTGACCCATTCCACTCCGGATGCACCGTTCGGATGTTCTATTTTCTTAGGGCGCTGGGGCGGGTCGTAAGTGGAGACGACAAACGGCAAGCCGATCGGCTCCGGCGCAAAAAGACTATATTTCACTTTCAAGCCGTCCGGTCGAGTTCTGCTGCCATGAATCAGTCGCGAAGTGGAGATTCCCGCCTTGTTGACGGTCGATCTGACCGCTTCCAGCTCCCGGATACGGTCTGCTCCCGACCCATGCGCCGCCTCACTTGTTCGTTCTTCCGGTTCCATCGCAACGTCGCACCAGCCTGCGGCAGATGTGGACCAGTATGTCCATCGTTTGCTTGCGGCCCGTCCGTAAATCCATCCAAGCGGCGGAATAAGCAACGTCAATGGCTTCGGGATTTGAAAAAATTCAATAAACGGTCCTTTCTCAAACCACAACAAGGCGTTGTGCGCCCGCTCCGGCGCACTGCCCCATTGGATCGAAAATCCTTCCGCCTCATAATCCCGCACAACGTCGGAAATGTTGTTCACCTTACACAAAATGTGGCTGCACTTCAGCATCTTTTCCCTTCCTTACGGCAAATAGTTTTTGTCCGAGCGGAGCAAGCGGATGAGCTTCATCCGGAAGGGCCGTCACTTCCTGGGCGCCCGCCCGACGAAATACGTCGCGCCACTGTTGGACGGACATGAAGGTGGTGTTCGTGTTTTTCCTGTCATCTTCCGGAGGGGTCATCATAAAAGCTTGCGAAATCAACATTTCCGTAAATTCTCTGACCGGCTCTGTGATCAGCATCACCCCTCCTGGAACGAGGCACTCCATAAGACCCTGTACGACTCCATCCGTATCGCGCGCGTTGTTCAGCATCCCCGCAGCAATCACGATATCGACGCTTCCCCGCTGCAGACCTTGCGCACACAGGCTTTGATCGATATCGACAATGTGATACCGCATCCAAGGGCAATCTTGATACCGTTCACGGGCAGCCGTTATAAAAAAAGGGCTAATGTCCGTAAACAAGTAATCGGGTTTCAGCCGGTTCGAAAGCGTGGTCTTCAAGCGGCAAACGACTGCATCCGTCGTCGCCCCTGTGCCCGCGCCGATTTCCAGAATTCGCAAGGAAGCTTCCTGTGAAGTGAAGGTATCGCTCACTGCCTGTTTGGCGGCGGCAACACGCATCACGGCATCGGCTACCGACTTGTTCAGATAATGTGACATGGCGGTATCGCGATAGAGCGCATGTGCGATGTCCATGCGTCCCTCGGGAAACAATAACAGCGCCGCTTGCTGTTCGCCGCTCATAAGCTGCGGAAGCTGTTCAGCGTTCGTTATGAGGTAGTCGATAATTTTGCGGGAGCCCAGTGTGCCGCTCCATGCCTCCAGCGCAGACTTCCAACGTTGCTCCACCTTGTCTTTCGTAAGTAGGTCGGTGCCCAGAAAGCAATCCCGGCGCTTGATCAAGTACCCGCGTTCCGCCAGAATTTGCAGCCAGCGGACGATGATCTGCCGATGTCGGGACGCCACCTTCGCGGCAGCGAGAATGTCAGCCTCGCCGTATTCATGCTCCGGCGTTGTCAGCGTCCCCTGCGATTGGAGCGCGAACAGCATCGATGAGAGCGCGGCCGCATCCAGCCGTTCGACGCACTCGCTCACCTGCCCGGCATCCAAGTCGTGGATTTCCGTCAGGGCCGCTTCCTGTAACCGTGCAACCGATAGCGGCTGGTGGCCGCGATGACTCCGCAAGACCGGGTAACCCAACGCTTGGGTCAAATCTTGCCACTGGCGGGAGCACAACAGCTCCTGCTGCGCTCTTGTATCCCCTGCGGCAGCGGCATTCCCTTGCATCATGTCTCCCAGCGCCAGCAGATCACGGCCGATCGCCTGCGGCCACTGTTGCAGGAGAATGTCTCGATAGCTGTCAACCGATGTTGGACCCAGCATTTGCGCACTGTGTTCAAGCAGATGCGCCGGCGCACTCGCCAGAAGCTTGCCGGGAATGTCCTGCACATCTGGAACGTGCAGGCGAGGACGCCAAATGACAGGACCATGGGTATCGATAAGCGACAAGCTGCCGCTAGGGACACCGATCGTCAAGCTGTGCAGCAAATGAAGATAATTGTCCGGATCATCGGGGTCGACTTCATTATGGGCTCTCAGCGTGATCGGAATGTTCCCGATCGACCCGCTTGCCAATTGAAACGGTCCCGCGTCCTTGATCACATGGTTGATCTTCCATGGACGAACGGACGGCAATGCTTCCGCTAAAATATGCATCAGCGGGTAAGAAACTTGGGTGGCACAGGCCGCATCGATGTATAGCGCCTGCTGTTGCCCCAACAAGGCGTTGGCGCAAGCGATAAACCGGCGCACAGCGGGCAAATGCACGTACAAATCGCCTGTCAAATAATGAACTCCATGTTGCCGCGCCACTCTCAGACAAGCGGCCAAGTCCTTGTGATGAACCGGTTGTTCCTGGAGCACGTGAATTCCGCGCGCCAGCAGCTTGCGCGATAACTCGGTGCCGCTGCCGCCCATGACTCCGGATCGCAACACAACGCAGGCGATATCGATGTCATCGGGAAGCTGCTCGACCTCTGTGTATAGAGGAATCCCGTAGCGCTCGGCGCATTGCTTGGAGCGCTCGCTTCCTTGGCCCAATAAACCAATCAGTTCAAATCGGTCCGCAAGCGCCTTTACCGCCTCGAGATAGAATTGTCCGAATCTGGAGCCGCATACCACGGTCCGCAACCGTCTATTTCCGTTCATATTTCACCCCTGCCCAACTTCCGTAAAGGTATGAGTAAGATCAACGTTCCACTCACCCAGCAAATTCATCATTTTTACCGGACATATTCCTTCCATCGCAACATAACATCCCGGCACCCTTTTGTCGTCCTCCATGACCAGCCTAGCGGCATGTGCCGCGACCATTCCCGACAGCGTATTCCAATCCTTGTTGTACAGCAATGTTGACACCAGCCGCAGCGGCGTGCCGGATTTGCACCCGGTGGCGAGCAGATGAAACATGGTGTATTCCTTCGCTTGTTGCCGATATGTGCCGAATTGTTCGACTAGCATCCTGGCGGAAGCCTGTTTCTGCTCTTCCGTTTTATACTGCTCCAACGCTTTGATCATCACGAACTTGTTCAGGATGGACGGGTCCTCATAGGTGTTATAAAACAAGGCCGATGTAAAACGGTAGGCTCGGGCAGCCGCCAGAAATTCATAGTGCAGGATGGGGTACGCCTCCCGCTCGCCCGCAGGGGAAGGCATTCGGTAGCTGCGGTGAAACGGGCGATCGATTCTGCTTGTCTCGCCGTTTTTGCAGTAAGCCATCCCAAGTCCGGTATCTTCCTGAATGCTGCAGACGATGTCGTACGCCGCGTTTACTGAAAAATCGCCATTGCCCGCAAAAAACAATTCGAGCGAATCGATATCGTCAAAATAGGTTTCCGCAATGTAAGCCGGGAAGATCTCGGACAAGCCGGGGTACACCCCGGCCGAGACAATACACGACAGCTGTTTCTCTTCGATGTCCCGCTGTCGGTTCAACAATCGCTTGTACAGATGCTCGTCTCCTGAGACATCCACATAATGAGCGCGATGCCGAATGGAAGCGGCCGCAACCCGATCCAATATTTGCTTCGAGGGGCCCGCGCAATTGATGACGATCGCGCATTTTTCGCAAAAGCGGCCAAGCGAATCGCTGTCGTACACATCCACGTACATGAAGTCGATTCTTGCTTCCGCATGCTGGTATTGCTCACGCAACTTTTCGAGATTTCGTCCCCCAAGTACCACAGGGCAATCGGTTGCAGCAAGCATCGTTTCCACCGCTCCGCCGCCTACTTGTCCGGAGGCTCCCAAAATTCCGATCCTGTTGTTCTCCACCGCCGTCTCTCCTTCTTGAATCAAATTGCGCCCTCTTCATATTCCGCCGCTTGATCCGACGCTATCGCTTTCGTCTCGATAAGCCGGGCAAGTATACCAATATTGGGGGCCTCGAAAAGGTTTTGCAGCGACAAGTCGATGCGGTATCGATCCTTCAGAAGCTGGATACATTGGATGGCGCGCAAGGAGTCGCCACCCAGCTCGTAAAAATCGTCATCGATTCCCACCTGCTGGCAGCCGAGCACCTCTTCCCAGACGCATGCGATCTGGGCCTGAAGCTCGGTTGCCGGTGCAACAGGCGTCTTGTCCGCCGGCCTCTCGCCGGCCTTCGCCAACGCCGCCAGCGCCTGTCTGTCCACCTTCCCGTTGGCTGATAAAGGCAGTTCCTCCTGCAACACATACGTTGTCGGCACCATGTAATCAGGCAGCTTGCGCCGCAAGGCGTCGGACAGCTTAGCCAGCTTGAATCTTCCGACCTCTTCGGGAGCTTGCGCCACGATCAAGCGCTGGCCGAATACGTCCGCAGCGCGGCCGTTTTCCGGCAACACCATCACCTTTGCAAAGCCCTTCTCCATTAGAACCTTGCGCCATGCTTCCGCCGCAAGCAATGGAAGACAGCTCTCCTGTCTCTCATCTTCAAAATGGCTGAAGCCATCCTCGAAAAATCCGACCGTGGTCAGCATCAGCCGGTTATTGTTGGTCGCTTCCATGAAGATTATATATCCGCCGGGCGCCAGCATTTCCTTCAGATGCTCCAGTGTCGTGTCCACATTTCGAGCACGGTGCAGTGTATTATCTGCAACAATCACATCGAATTCGTGGGGCTTATATCCTTGCGGAAGCGGTTTTTTGTTCATGTCGAATAGACGGTATTCAATCGGTGCCGATTGGCCCTGTTGCTTCCTTGCCTGATCGGTAAAGAAAGAGGATTCATCGGCATAGATATACCTTCCCCGGCCCGCACAAAGCGGCGCCAGCGTGTCCGCCAAACCTCCCGCCCTCGTTCCGATTTCCAATACCCGCAGCTCTTTGTCCAAGGGATAGGCATTGACAATCGTCTGGAACATCTCGCGAGCCAGATGGACGTAGTACTCCCGGGCCAGATTGAACCTGCTCAACGCTTCCGGCGTTAAAAAGGAAGCTTCGGCAAGGTAAAGCTCAAGCGGATCGATTTCGCCTCGAAGCAGACCGATCATCGACGCTTGCCCGCGACGAAAACATTCGTATAACGCCCGCGCTTGATCCGCTATGCCAGGGAAACGATGACATTCGCCGTCGATCAGGTCGGGCTGCACAGCGTGTAATGGATAACGGTTCAATAAGAGACCGTCCTCGTTTTTGTGCAGCAGCCCCTCCTCCACCAATACATCCAACCAGTGGCCAATCAGTGCCCGGTAACGGGGATGCAGCTGATAACGGCGCATCCGTTCGTCAATGGCAATGCCCTCTCCTTCGCGAGCGAACATGCCTAGGCTGTGCAACGTATTGCAAATGACCGCAAAGCTTAAACGATCGGTATAATCCGTAAAAGCCGAAATCGCCTCAACGTCGACGGCATCCAGGAGCTGCGACGCCTGCCGTTGACCGGAGGCGCTAATGGCCTGCCAACGCGCCGCACAGCTCGCAGCATCTGCGCGCTCGATGTCAAACCAATCCGAGCCTGCGGCATCGCTAGGAACCACATAACCGACCAACTGCCTATTGCCGGACGCTTCACCTATCACGCCGACGGCCGCGTCTTTCACCCCGTCATGACGCTTCAGTGTCGCTTCAATCTCGCCCAACTCGATCCGATGGCCCCGGATTTTGACCTGAAGGTCCTCTCGTCCGAGAAACTCGAGATTTCCGTTCGGCCAATAACGCCCCACATCGCCCGTACGATAGAGCCGTTCGCCTGTGCGAGGATGCCGAACAAACCTTTCGTTCGTATTGACTTCGTCGTTCCAATAGCCTGCGGCCAGCCCGATTCCGCCGATATACAGCAGGCCAGGCACCCAGACGGGGCAGTCCCCCATCCATTCATTCAGCACATAATAGCGCTGATTCGTCAGCGGACGTCCATACGGAATGCTTCTCCAATCCGGGTCGACGTCCATAATCGGGTACAGGTTCGACCAGATCGATGCCTCCGTAGCCCCTCCCAAACCGATCACTTGGACGCCGTTACCATAAGCCTTGATGTGGTCCGGCAAGTCCAGAGGAATCCAGTCGCCGCTGAGCAGCACCAAGCGCAGAGATGGGGGCAGCGGTTCGCCACTTCCAGAGACATACTCCAACAGCATTTGCATCAAAGCCGGAACCGTGTTCCACACCGTGATATGCTCCCGGCTCATCCACGCAAGCCAACAAGCCGGATCTCTTGTCCGCTCCGCTTCCGGCATGACGACCGTGGCTCCCGCCGCCAGCATGCCGAACATATCATACACCGAAAGATCGAAGTTCAAGTTGGACAAGGCGAGCACCCGATCCTCCGGCCCGACGGAAAAACGCTTGTTCATATCGAGAATCGTATTGACCGCGCCCCGGTGGCTGATCATAACCCCTTTGGGAACGCCTGTCGAACCAGAGGTATAGATGACGTAAGCCAAATCGTCCGGGTTCCCCGACCCGTTCGGCCGCCCGATATCGCCTTCCCTTGGCGCAATCTGATCGATATGCAACCGCTCCATCCCTTCGGGCCAGCCAAGCTGCTCGTCCAGCCAGGACTGGGTAAGCACGACGCCGACGTTGCCGTCGCGCAGCAACTGAAAGCGCCTCTCCTCAGGGTGGGACGGATCGATAGGCAGGTAGGCGGCCCCGGACTTCAGAATGCCGATCACGCCGACCATCTGTTCCCAGCCTTTCTCCATGATCACCGCAACCAACGAATGGGGCTGGGCCCCTTTGGCCCGCAACAGCTCTCCTACCGCATCGGAACGAAGCCGCAGTTCCTCGTAGGTCAAGGTGCGACCGGAGCAAATCACAGCCGGATGGTCCGGTTGCATGACCGCTTGTCTGGCAAATAAACCGTCGAGCGTATCCGGGGATACGGGTGTATCCGTACGGTTCGCCTCGATTCTCCGTTCGAGCCGGGGCACCGCAACCAGATTCGGCTGTTCGATTCGCCATGTCGGCTCTTCATCAGCCAGACGCCGAAGCAAATGACAATAAGCTGCAAACATATCGTCAAGGAGTCCCGGCGGAAACAGTCCCTCTACAGCGTCCCAAATCAGGAGCAATTGTCCGTCCTCTTCCACGACCTGATGATCCAGCCACACTTGCGGCGTCTGCGTAATGTTGTAGACAAGCTTGCCCAACCACTTGCCACCGGATCCGCCCAACTCGTCGACACCTAGCGCGCTCGTAAATACGACCGGCATCGCCCCGCCATGATAGGCTCCGGTTTTTTTGGCCAGTTCACGCTGTACCTGTACTCCCCCGACACAGGGATGATCCAAATCCCGCCACAGCTGCTGCTGCACATTCCGGGCCCGCTCCAGAAAAGTCGCCCCTGATGCATGATCCACGGCCAGCAACGTAAGCGAAGTAAAATCGCCTACGAGCTCCTGTACCTCAGGATGGAGCGGCAACCGATTGAATTGGGTCAGATTGATCGTAAACCGGGGCCGCCTGCTCCACACCGCGAGCGTTTCGGCATAGGCAGCGAGCAGGATGCCCGAAGGAGTCAATCCCGCCTCCGCCGTCCGCTGCTTGAGCTGCCGCCATGTGTCGCGATCCAGACGGGAATCGACACGGATGAACCGCTGCCGGGCCAACGATTCCGGATGTTGCACCAGGGGCAGTTCCGGGGCCGGCGGCAAGTCGGACAGACGATGCATCCAATACTCCCGATCACGTTCATATAAATCCGACTCCTTCAGCCGTTCCAGCGCCAACACGTAATCCCGGAATGACAAGTCCAAGGAGTTCAGACGAGCGTCCGGATCATGATAGAGCCGGTTCCATTCGCAGAGGAGATGAAACATGCTCCAACCATCGAACAGCAAGTTGTCGAAGCTGATATGAAGCCGAACCTGTTTCTCTCCAAAAAGCGACGCCCGCACCTCGAACAAAGGCCATTCGCCAATCGATAGCACCTGGTGGGACATGTCCTCCCGAACCCGATGCAGTTCCGCCGCGGCAGCTTCGGAATCCACCCCCCGCAAATCGGCGACGGCCATTCGATGGGGCGGCACCTGCTCCAAGATTTGCTGGCGCTGACCGTCGGGCAAGATGACCGCCCTCATCATGTCGTGATGATCGATCAGCCGCTGCCAGGCTCGATTGATCCGCTCCACATCCAGATCTGTCCCCTCAAGCTCGAAATAGCAATGTGTGGATACGTTGCCCAATGCATAAACACCGCTCCGGCCGACCCAATAGGCTTGCTGAATATCGGTCAACGGAAAAGGAAGGCTTCGCTCTTCCGGAGCCGGAACGATGTCAGGCAAGCGGATCATCAAATCGCTGCTTCGCTCCTTCTCCTGGGTAAGCGCCTGCACACGTTCGGCCAGTTGGGCGATGGTCGGCCTTTCGAAAACCGTTCCCAATGAAAGCTCGACCTCAAACTTGTCGCGCGCCATGGCACCCAGCTTGATCGCAAGCAAGGAATCCCCTCCCAATGCGAAGAAGTTATCGGTTATCCCGATCGGCTCCACATGAAGAAGACGGCTCCACATCGCCGCAAGCTCCCGTTCGATGGGCGTACGCGGTGCCGTATCGTTTTTTTTCCCTGTCGCCGATTTCTGGTGAGCGGGGACGGGCAACGCCTGCCGGTCAACCTTGCCGTTTGCCGTCAGCGGCAGCTTATCTACAGGGAGAATCAGCGAAGGAACCATATATTCGGGCAGGTTCCCTCTCAAATCATCAGCTAACGTTGCCGGTTTGAAGTGTGTGACGCGATCCGGCGCCCGGGCTGCGATGACATGCTGTCCATAAATGCTGGCCGGATCGTCTTGCTCCGGAAAAGCGGCAGCTTCCGCAAACGTTTCGGACTTCAACAGCTGCAGCCATCGCTCCGCCGATAGGAGCGGCAAATGTGTCTCCGTTCTTTCATCTTCGAAACGGGTAAAGCCGTCCTCAAGATAACCGGTGCTTACCTGCTGCAACCGGCTGTTGCGGGTCATTTCCAGCAATAACAGCAGGCCCCCCGGTGCCAGAAGTGATTGGACATGCGCCAGAGCTGTGCCGATATTCCGGGCGCGATGCAAGGAATCGGCTGCGATCACGATGTCGTAGCTATGGGCATGAAACCCTTGAACTTGCGGCTGTTGGTCGATGTCCAGCAGCCGGTACTCGATGAACGAACTAGGGTTCCCTTTGTTGTCCGCCAAGTTGAGAAAGTAGGCGGAAGGGTCGGTGCATGTGTAGACGACCTCGTCGGGCGTGAGTTCCGACAACATGAAGTTGCTCAGATCGCTGCTTCTTACGCCTATTTCCAGTATCCGTAGCGGTTGAAGTCCGGATCGCGCTTGAACCGTGACTTCCAGCAGTCGTCTGGCGATGCCGTGTCGATAGTCGAAGCCCGGCAGAGACCGCATCAACGTGTCCGGAGACAAGGCGTGATCACTAGAGAAGAACAGCTCGAGCGGGTCGACATCGCCCTTCAACAAGCGGGCATCGAACTGACCGATCTGCCGCAAATACCGCAAAAGACGTGGCGAATATGTATCCCATCCGGAGAAAGCCTTGTTTTCCGGCCCTGTTGCGGACAGGTCTGTCGGCAGCCTTCGCGTGCTGATCCAGGCGCCCGTTTCGTCCTTCATTAACACCCCTTCGCCTACCAGTGTGTCAAGCCACTGACGCACCAGTTCCCGATAACGAGGCTGAATGCCACCATGGTGCAGTAACGACTCGAGCGTGTGCTTCTCCTCTGGCTGGAGAAAAACGCCCATTTTTCTAAGCGCTAGGCCCATTTGACATCCACTCACGCGTTCTATAAAATCCCAAAATTCAGGAAACTGCTCGGGCGCAAGCTTTTGTGGCAGCCCTTCCCGGGACTGTTTTCGACCCGTGTCCACCAAAACATTCCAGAAGGTGTTGACCTTCTCTGGATCAGCGCTGTCGATTTCAAATAAGGACGAATCGTTTTCCGAGTCGGGAACCACATAGCCCACGAGCTGCCTCGTTCCCCGTGGATCGCCGGCCGCCACGACGACAGCGTCGCGTACGCCCGGGTGCCGCTTCAACGCCGTTTCAATCTCGCCAAGCTCAATGCGGTGTCCCCTGATTTTGACCTGGAAGTCTTTTCTGCCTAAAAACTCAATATTGCCATCCGGCCAATAACGGCCCTGATCGCCTGTTCGATACCAACGGGATTCGTTCCATTCGACAAAACGCTCCGCGCTCAGCCGGGAATCTCCCCGATATCCTTGAGCTACGCCGGCTCCGCCGATCCACAGCTCTCCGGCTACCCAGTAGGGACAATCCCTTCCCTTGTCATCCACTATCCGATACGTCTGGCCGGACAGCGGGCGGCCGTACGGAATCGACGTCCAATGCGCAGGCAACGGCAACGAAATATCAAAACAGTTGGACCAGATGGAAGCTTCCGTGGCTCCCCCCAAGGCGACGAGGCGACTGTGTTCGGCCACTTTGTTCAGCCGCGGCGGCAGCTCCAGGCCGATCCAATCGCCGGACAGCATCACGAGACGCAGTGACGACAGGGTTTGCCGTCCGCTCTCGGCAGCCACCAACAGCATATCGAGCAGAACAGGGACGGAATTCCAGATCGTGACCTGATACTTGTTCAGCAGAACCAACCAATCGGCCGCATCCCGGCGCGTCTCTTCCGATAGCAGCACCAGCGAGCCTCCAACGCTCAGCAGCCCGAAAATATCGTAAACGGAAAGGTCGAAATCGAGGGATGAAACGGCCAACATCCTATCGGTTGGACCGACTTGATAGCGCCGGTTGATGTCCGACACGGTGTTCCATGCCCCGGAATGACTGATTTCTACCCCTTTCGGTTCTCCTGTGGAGCCTGAAGTAAAGATGACGTAGGCCAGACGCTCCGGAGATAGGTAAACCGGTTCCGTTAGCGGAATGGCGTTCTCCGCAGCGGCGATCGATTGCACGATGGCAGCGGCCGGCCATTCCACGGCGTCAACAAGCTCATGATCGGTAAGCACATAACGGATTCCCGCTTGCTGATGAATCCTGTCGCGGCGGGCGGCGGGCTGATCGACGCCGATCGGCACATAGCATGCCCCGGCGGCCATTATGCCGAGCACGGCGGCGATTTGTTCCATCCCGCGCGGCAGCGTGACGGCGACAGGCTCACCCTCCCTTACCCCCTTTTCTATGAGGACTGCCGCCACCCGCAATGCGTAGTCGGACAGTTCGCCGTACGAACAGAACGTATGCGAACGGCTGTCTATCAGCGCGGGTTGTCCAGGATTCGCTGCAGCAAGTTCAAAAAAGGAAGCGTGCAGGCATTGGGTCTGCTGTGGAAGCAACTCTTCAACACGATGCTCTTGTCTTGGCGGCTTCCCAGCCCACAGCACATCCGGCGAAGCTTGCCAGTCGTTGTGATCCTCCGCCAGCCATTCGATCAATTCGGCGTACGCAGCCAACATCTGTTCAATCATGCCGTCGGGGAACAAGGAGTCGACGGCATCCCAAGCTAGTAACAAGCCCCCTTCCTGTTCGTATATTTGAAAGTCAAGCCATACCTGGGGTGTCTGCGAGATCATATAAACAAGTTCTCCCAATGCGCGACGGCATTCGTCGCCGATGAGGGGAGTGCCCAAATTACATGCGAATACGACTGGCGCAATATCCCGTTCCCCTTGGCGGACCCGGGCCAGATCGCGTTGAAGCTGCACGCCGGAATAGGCCGCATGGGCCACATCCTGATGAAATTGCGCCTGGACGCTTCGCACCCGTTCCACAAAGGATTGCCGGGAACCGCAGTCGACCGCGAGCAACAGCAGATTGGTAAAATCAGCGACGACATCGTCAATTCCTGCTTCCCCGGTCTGTCGGTCAAACAGCGGGACGTTAATGAGGAATTGCGAATTGGCGCTCCATCGATCAAGCACTTCAGCATAAGCAGTTAACAGCACCATCGCCGGCGTCACTTGGCAAGCTGCGGCCCGTTGTTGCAAAAGCTCCCAGTCCGCTTGATGCACAACATAGCTTCTTCTCGTAAAGACAGGCGATGTTACCGTTGCCGGCCTTACCTGCAATGGCAAATCGGGGGCGGCCGGGAGCGTTGGCAAACGTTCGCTCCAATATTTAGCGGCTCTTTCTTGTTCTTCTGCTCGCCTCGACGCTTCCCGGCGCAAATATTCGGCAAAACTCCAGTCTCCCGGCGCCGCAGGCTTGGAACCGCAGGCATAGGCAGCAGCCAAGTCCCGTAACATAATACTCACGCTTTGCACGTCGGCAACAAGCAAATCAATATCGAAATGAAGGCGGGTACGGCCTCCCGGCAGCAAGCTGAGCTCGATCCCGGCAACCTCCCCCTTCTCCACATCCAACCGCCGATGCGACAACCGGTCGCGAATACGCGTCAACTCGCGTGCAAGCTCGTCCTCCGGACAGTAGCGCCAATCGTGTACGGCCAGCGTGTTGATAACAGGATCATCCAGCACCTCCTGCCGTCCATCCGCCAAAAATCGGGCCCGAAGCATAGCATGATGCGCAAGCAATTGTTCCCAGGCCGATTCCAGCCGCTGAGGATCGACACCTTGGCCGTCAAGCTCCAAATACGCGTGACACCCGACTCCGCCCAGAGGCTGATCGTCGCGCCGTCCGATCCAATAGGCATATTGCACATCGGTAAGCGGGAAAGGTCCGTTCTCGGGCTCACGAACTTCGGCCGCCTTTACGCGCTTCTTCGCTGGCGGCACTTCATGATTGCTTTGTTGCAGTAAGGGCCACCAGTCACTTAGGCGCGGCGCGGCGATCAGTTCGGCAAATGTAATTGTCGAGCCGGCCCGCCGCCAATGGTTGACCAGTCTCATCATTTGCAGGGAATCCATCCCAAGCTCGATCAAGTTTTGATCGTCGTCAAACTCGACCGGTGTGGGCAGCATGCGCTTGATTTGCATCCGCAATTGTTCCAAGCTTATCGCAGAAATATGGAGCAAAGATTGATTCATCACAGATTCCCCTTTCTCCTCCTAATTGAAGCTTATACGCTCGCACCCGTTTCCTGTTTTACACTGCGGACAATCAACTGCCTGGAAAAACTGCTTAATTTTTCGCGCGTCTCTTCCAGTTCTCTGGACGGTACGGACATCTCCACGATGCCTGCTCCGGCTTGAAGCCATGCGATCTTCTCTTTCTGAAAAATCGTCCGCAGTACAAGGGCGGCATCCATGACGCCGTTGCTGTCATAAGTCATTACACAGCCGCTGTAAAGATTTCGGGGCTCTGACTCGAATCTTCCTATGGCATCGATGGACTCTTTTTTGGGAATGCCGGAAGCCGTAACCGCAGGGAACAGGGCATGTAACGCGTGCCATGCATGGCAACCGGGTTTCAGCTTCCCTTTTAACCTCGAAGCGATATGCTGAACCGTTCCCCTGCTGACCACCGACATAAAATCATGTACGGTAAGGGTCCCGGCCTCGCAAATTCGCCTCATCTCTTCATGCGCCAGCCTGACGGAAACGGCATGTTCCGCAATTTCTTTTGGATCGTTCAGCAATTCCTCTTTGAGCCTGTGTTCCTCTTCTTCGCCGCATCCCATGGAACGCGTTCCCGCTAGCGGGAACGTACTCACCCAACCGTGACCGTCGACTTCGACAAGCGTTTCAGGACTGAACCCGGCCGCATGCAAGCCGTCAAGGCACAGCAGAAACGATCGCGCGGGCGTGTTGACTTTTCTTCCCCCCATATAGGTGGCCACCATATCAAGCTCCTGATGGAGCGGGATTTTTCTGGATAAGATCACTTTTTGATATTTGCGCTCTCGAATCTCTTTCACGGCAGCCTCCACCCCCTTCATGTAGGCTTCGGCATGATGCGTGTTTACCTCCGGGAACTCCAGCTCTGCCTGGTTGGCGCTGCCCGCAAAACGGTTTGCTATGCGCTGGTCTTGCGCGTGATTCGCTATCTCCCCCAGCCGTGTTCTAACCTCTTCGAACTGCCCCTTATCCAAAGCTCGCAGCAGGATCGCGCCTTTCTCAAACCTTATTTCAACCTTAGGGATAAACAGCTTCAGCAGGCACGCATCCTCGGACAATAGCGGCAGTCCGCAATGATAACGGGACAGTCCGAAATTGGCGATTCCGTAAGCGCGCCAGTCCTGAACTGAAACCGACGAGAAGGCCTTCTCCATGTTCTCACTTAATGTCTGGTTTACAAATTGCAGCGTGTCTGTGGCTGTTGTCACTGTCGTGTACTCGGGATCGACGGTGAACAGGGCGTGGATGCCCAGGCCCACAGACAATTCGTCCCCGTTTTCGTACAGGAGATAGTTGTCAAACCAACCGGACTCGATCACTTGTGCCGCAGCCAGATGAGCATCACCCTTGAAAGCGAGCGTTTCTTCCAAGTAGGCTGCCCGACTGTCTTCTGCCTTGCGCGCCGAACCTGCAGCCAGCTCTTTCAATTTCGCTTTGTTGATTTTGCCGACGCTGGTCAGCGGCCAAGCATCAAAACATTCGATTTGATCGGGCATTTTATAGCGCGCAACGCTCCTATCCTGAAGAAAACGGTGGATCTCGGCCAAATCGATCGCTTTGCCTTCGGTCAGCAAACAGGCGCAGCTTCTTTCTCCCAGCCTGTCATCGGGAAGGCCGATCAAGACGGCGTCTTTGATATCCGGGTGTGCTAGCAGCCAAGACTCGACTTCAGCCGGCACGATTTTTTCGCCTGCCCGATTGATTTGCTCTTTCATGCGTCCACCAACCTGGATATTGCCGTCCGCCGTAATTCTCGCCCTGTCCCCGGAGCGGTAAAACCCGTCGGGCGTAAAGGCTTCCCGATTCTGTTCGGGCGCCCGATAGTACCCGCTGATCGTATAAGGCCCTCTCACCAGCAGCTCACCGAATTCGCCTTGCGGAACTTCGTTGCCGTCTTCGTCAACCAATTTGATTTCATCATCGTCCGATAGCGGACGTCCTTGGCAGCGATGAATGAGGTGATCGGGATCATCAAGGGAGGTGCAGCAAATGAGACCTTCCGCCATGCCGAAAACTTGCTGAAGCTTGCACTTCATCTCCGAAGTGATGCGCTTCGCGAGCGTTTCCTCCACCATCGCCCCTCCCACCTGGAGGACTTCAAGACTTGAGATGTCGCTGGAATGGTCCCACTCGAGAACCTCAAGCCACAGATGGACGAGGGCGGGCACAAGCGCGGTAATGGTCACCTTCTCTTTCTCAATCAGCGGAAAAGCTTCGTCGCAGCTTGTCGTGTTGCACATGACCACCTTGCCGCCAGCCGACAACGTTCCTAGGATGCCAGGGCAGCACAGAGGAAAATTATGGGCAATCGGAAGAACGGCAAGATAGGCGCTTTGCTGATTCAGTTTGCAGCGCGTCGCGGCCGCTTTGGCATTATACGCGTAATCGGCGTGCGTCCGCGGAATCAGCTTCGGTATGCCGGTTGTTCCGCCGGATAAGAGCAAGAGAGCGGTATCCCGGCAGGAAGGGGATTCCAGCTCGGCTAGCGGCATGCCGCTATCGGCAAGGCGAAGGCCGCCTTCGCTTTCACCGTCGGTAATGACCAAGCGGACGGAAGGATGCCTTTGAACCATTCGATCGGCCAATGGTTTGTAGTTGAAACCGAGAAACTCATCGGGAATGATGTACGCGACCGGTTTCGCGAGATGAAAAATACCGTCCAGCTCCGTCTCCCTATGGACGGGCAATGCGAGAATCGGCACGGCTCCGATGCGAAACAGGGCAAAGCAGGCGACGACGAAAGAGATGCGGTTCGGCAACTGTACAACCACATGATCGCCTTTCTTAATGCCCATATCGTAAAAACCGGAAGCCAGTTCATCGGCTTTGCGGTCAAGCTCCTTGTAGGTAAGTCTGGCGTTGTCTTCGACAAGCGCAACGCTGTCGCGATAAGCTTCGGCCCATATTTTCAATTGTTGCCCCAGCGTCAACGGCTCCCCAAAACCAAGCTGTTCGTATTGACTTGCCAAGCGATCAACCCATTCCTTATTTTTCAACATTCGATCCACTCCTCGTCTTGTGTACAGTGGTTCACCTATTTAGCGGGTGCTCTCCATGGGATGCTCCCCCCCTACAACGGAAATTTTCCATCCGCTTGTTCTGGTCTGCAGTTCCCACAGTTTGGAGTAAAGGCCGCTTGTCTGCAGCAGTTCCTCATGTCGTCCCTGGGCTACGATTTGGCCTTTGTCCAGCACGATGATGTTGTCTGCCTTGACGACCGTTCTCAGACGATGGGCGATCATGATGACGGTGCGTCCCTTGATAAGTCGTCCGATCGCCTTCTGCATTTCCGCCTCGTTCTCCGGGTCGAGCGAGGAAGTCGCTTCGTCCAGCAAAATGACGGGCGCGTTTTTGAGCATCGCTCTGGCAATCGAAATGCGCTGCTTCTCGCCGCCCGATAGCGTGGAACCTCCTTCACCGACCATCGTATCGTAGCCTTGCGGCAGCTTCATGATGAATTCATGGCAGCAGGCTTCCCTGGCGGCCGCCTCAATCTCCTCTTGCGAAGCGTCCTCCCGGCCATAGCGGATGTTATTGCGGATCGTATCCTGAAACAGGTATACATCCTGAAACACCATAGATATTTTTTTCATCAGCTTTTCCGGATCCATCTCGCGTTCGTCATTGCCGCCGAACAGCACTTTCCCTTGCTGCGGGTCGTAAAAGCGCACGATCAGGCGAAGCATCGTGCTTTTCCCGCTTCCCGACGGGCCGACAATCGCCGTAAGCGTCCCTTCCTTCATCTCTGCCGAAATTTGATCCAGTACAATGTGGTTGCCGTAACCGAAGGTCACCTTCTCAAACTGGATATGATGGTTCTCCGGCGGTTCCTTCTCCCCTGCCATCACGGGCTGATGAATCAGGTTTACAATGCGTTCCCCTGCCATGGCGTGATACTTAAACTCGGGCAAACGCATAATCGCAGCCGACAGCGGATCAAAGAGACGGGTGCCGACCAGCAAAAACATGGCGAACAAAGGCACCGAAATTTCTCCGCCGAGGATGAGATAGACGCCTGTCATCGTAATCAGGGATAGCCCAGATTCCATAAAGGCGATGGCGACCAGGAAAAAGGGGCCGAGCGCACCCTCTAGCTTGATGCTTTCTTTCATGTAACGATAAAAGGCTCGCTCCAGTTTTTTAAAGTTTGCACCGCGCAGATTGTAAGCTTTAATGACTTTCATACCGAGCAAATATTCCTGCAAACGGTTCGACTGCATGATTTTCGCTTCGGCATGACGTTGGCCGAGTTGCCGTTCCAGACGGGAAATGCCCCACAGGATCAGCAGCGATACGGGCAATCCCGCGAACATGGCCACCGTCATTCGCCAGTCGATAAAAATCAGCCCGCAAAAAGCGAGGACGGGGATGATCACGCCGCTGACAAGCTGAGGAAAAACATGGGTCACCGCAGTTTCGGTCTGGGTAAAATCATTCATCATCCTATGGCCAAGCTCTCCCGTGTCTTTCCGCATGAGAAATCCGAGCGGAAGCTTGCGGACATGATCGGCCAGCTGGGTTCGTCCCTCGGCAGAGGACTCATACGCGCCGCGGTAAGTGGCGCGGTAAGACTTCACCTCGGCCGCAAACACCAAGGGGACAAATAACACCATGCCTCCCCAGGCAAGCCACAAGATGTGCATATTCAGATCCGGCTGCCAACCAGCGTAAAAAGCGTAAATGATGCTGACCGCCACGGTGACGCACCCTACCGGAAATAGATTGGCTAGATTGGCCAACACCGCCCACAGAATGGGCTTTCGCATTTTTTTCGGGTGGCCCGCGGTAATATTGTATAGCCGCTCCATCATCGTGCCATCGCCCCCTCTTTCTCCTGTACATGATCGATCTGCCATTGCACGGACATCATGTAGGCGTCCCACATGATGTGGTACAAGCCGCCTCGAGCAATAAGCTCATGGTGCGTGCCGGAATCGTTGATGCGGCCATCGTTCAACACGATGATTTGTTCCGCTTCGCAGATCGTCGTCAAGCGGTGGGCGATGATCAGCACCGTTTTACCCTTAATCAGTTCCCGCAGCGCGAGCTGCATGTGATACTCGTTTTCCGGATCAGCATAAGCGGTCGCCTCGTCCAGTACAAGGATCGGCGCGTTTTTCAAAATGGCTCTTGCCACCGAAACCCGCTGCTCTTCTCCTCCAGACAGATAGACCCCGCCTTCGCCGATAAGCGTATCGTAGCCGTGTGGCAACTGTTCAATAAACGGGTGACATTGCGCCGCCCTAGCCGCCGCGTACACTTCCTCCCGGGTCGCAGTCGGCCTGCCTGCCGCAATGTTGTTGTAGACGGTGTCTGAAAACAAAAACGTATCCTGGAACACGAAAGACATGGCGTCCATCAGATCGCTTGTTGTCATGTCCCGAATGTCGACGCCACCGATGGTAATGCTTCCTTGCCGCACGTCCCAAAAGCGGGGGATCAGCTGGGCGACGGTCGATTTTCCCGAGCCGGACGGCCCCACCAGCGCCGTAATCTCGCCTTGCCGGGCCGTAAAGCTGATGTCATGCAGCACATCTACGCCGTGTGGTCCATCATACGAAAAGGAGACCTCATGGAACTGAACATCGTAGAACGACGGCTTCCGGGAGAGTGCGGGCTCCGGGATCGCCTGTTCGGCCAAGATCCCGTCGATGCGTCTGACACCCTCAACAATGACGATCAGGGTGGAGGCAAGGCTGTTGAGTTTGAATATCGGCGTAGAGATCCCTGGCGCCAGCACAAGGAAAAACATCAAGGTTACGGCAAAAGCCGCGTTGTCGGGATCTCCGCTTATGAAAAACAGTCCCATCGGCAAGAAAAAGGTGACTAGCGATAGAAGAATGACTTTAAAGGACACATATCCGTTCTGGAAATTATCGGTATACTTGAGACTGAAATCGCGGTAACGGATAATATCGTCATTGAATTTTCGAAACGAGCGGACAGTTTGTCCGAAAATTTTGATGGACGGCATACCCCTCACATACTGGATGGCTGACGTATTGATGTTTTCCAGCGCGTCGAAATACTCTTTCAAGCCCGCCTTCGCTTTTTGGCCGGCCATCATTGAGAACTGGCAGGCAAAACCGATCAGCATCGGAATGACGCAAGCCAAGGCAAACCAGACATTCAAGGAGAACATCGTGACCACCATCGCCGCAATCATGACCGCCGTACTGATTAGATCGGGCAATTGATGGGCGATAAACTGTTCGATTCGCTCCACATCCAGCTCCACATTTTTTTTGATTTTCCCCGTGGCGTTATAGTTGAAGTAGCCGAGCGGGAGCCTTCCGATATGCTCGGACAGCTTGACGCGGATGCCGTAAAGAATGCGAAATGCGGCAATATGCGAACACATCCCTCCAACATACATCAGGAAATAACCGACTGCCATTCCGGCGGCGCCCAACACAGCCCAGCGGATGACGAAGGGGGCGTTCACGTCGGAAATATCCGACGCGTGGCGAAGCAGCTCGGCCATGACAAAGTACACGGCGAGATACGGAACCAGCATCATTACAACGCTTCCCACAGACAAAATGCCCGACCATACAAGCAGCGACTTCTTTTCGCCCGCAAGCTCCAGAAGCCTGGCAATTCCTTGTTTTTTTTGTTCTCTCAAAGCGGCCGTCCTTCCCTTCTCTTCATTTCTACCGTATGGTCACAGGCAAGCTCTGTCAAAATCCGGTCGTGCGTAATGATGACGACCGTTTTTCCTGCACAGGCAAGCTTGCTCACCCAGGCGGCCACATGGAGAACGCCCTCGCCGTCAAGCCCGCTGGTCGGTTCGTCCAGCACAATCAACTCTGCGTCCGAGCAATATGCAGCGGCCATCGTAACCCGTTGCTTTTCTCCCCCAGACAACGACGCGGGGTGTCTATCCTTCAGCGCTCGCAAGCCAAACGCATCCAATGCTTCATAGGCCTTGAAGCGAAGCGCTTCATCCAGACGCCTGCTCAACACGAGTTCGCCTCCCACGCTGTCGGTATAGAGTTGATAGTCCGCGTCCTGCATGACCAGATAGCTCATGGCACGTCTTCGGCTTGCCGACAAGGGGATTCTCCGGCTGAAAATCGTTCCCTCGCGCTGGCGAAGTAAACCGCTTAAAATTTTGCCCAATGTGGTCTTGCCTGCTCCATTTTCTCCCGTGAGCGCGGTCACGCTCCCCATAGGAAGCGTGATGTCGATCCCGTTTATCCCATCCCCGTTTCGTTGATAACGATAAGCAAGATTTTTCCCCTGAAGAGCTTGTTCCGCCGGGACGACTGTGAAGCGACGCGTTCCTGCGTCCTGAACCATGTCCGGATGGCGCAGGCCGTAAGGGCGAACATCTTCGTAGGCAAGACGTGCAAATTCATCCTTCGTCCATTGGCAGGCAATGCTGCCTTGATCCATGCAGACAAAGCGATCCGCCACGGGCAGCAGCGAATGTAGCCGGTGCTCGCTAATGATTAGCGTCGTTCCGTTCGCTTTAAGCATTTCTAATATTTCCACAACGTGTTGCGTCGCTTGTTCATCCAGATTGGCGGTCGGCTCATCCAGGATCAGCAGCGGCGGCGATAGAACGGATGCAGCCGCGATAGCTACTCGTTGCTTCTGTCCGCTCGACAGCATGCTGAGCTTGCGCTCCAGCAAGTGCGAGATACCGAGCAACTCCGCTTGCTTCTCAATCCGATCGATCACCTCATCCGGCGCCAGCCCGAGGTTCTCGGCCGAAAACGCCAGTTCGTCCCGAACGTTGTCCATAAAAAACTGGCTTCGCGGATCCTGGAATACGACGCCGATCCATTTGGTGCGCTCCTCCGGCAAGAGGGAGGAAGGAGCCTTGCCTCCGACAAGCACTTCTCCGGCTAGGCTCCCGGGATAAAAACCGGGAGCAAGCCCGCTCACAAGACGCAAAATCGTGCTTTTGCCACTGCCTGAGCGGCCGCACAGCACGACGCATTGTCCGGCCTTCACGGACAAGCTGACATGATGCAACCCGGTGTTGTCCCCCGCTGCTCCGTCTTCATGGCCATAGTAGAAGGTCACGTCGTTCAACACAATCATCTAGTTAAAATCCCCCCAATAAACGGCTGTCCCCAATAGGACATAAAGACCCGCTGCGATGCCGTCCGCCACTCGCAATCCGACCGGATGGATGGAGGTTCTGCTGGAGCCGCACTCAATCCCCCGCAGCTCAGCAGATGAAGCGAGCTCCGACGACAGCTTCAGACACCGGACGATGAGCGGCACGAAGTAACATTCGTAGACAAAAGCGGGATTCCGCAGGGGGCTGTGCCAATGCGGGAAAATGCCTCTCGCTCGGATGCCTCCATGGATCGCTTTGAATTCCATCATCAACACGGAAAAAAAGCGAACGAGGATGCAAACCATAACCAACACCGGCTTCGGGAAGGCCGCTCTATCCAAGGCGCACATGATGCGGCTTGGAGGTGAGCTTATCAGCGCTGCCGAGATCATGACGAGCGGCATCATTCTGATAAAGGTGAAAACAATGATCCCCAATGCTGGCGAAAGACCGGGCATAACAGACAGAACGGCTGTTAACGCGATGTAGATCAAACTAAAAGAAACCGCCTGCCGAAACATCCGATTATAAAGCAAATACAGTGCGCTTAAAGCGACCAACAGGTGCAAGTGCAGCGTATCGCTCGCGAGCATAATCAGAACACTCGCCAATATCAGCATAAGCAGATGAGTTCTAGGATCGAGCCGCATTATACCAACCTGGCCTTCTTCATATGCTTTTTCAGCAGCGCGTTACCAATCAAGCAACCGGCACACGAGCCCGCGAAAGAAACGACGCACATGATCAGAACCAGGCTTGGCGTACCGTAATAGTACAACATGGCGGCAAGTTGCTCCGGAGAATAACTTTGCTCCAGAATCGCCACATATTGATCCTTGAAAAACATAAGCGGTACGACGCCGCAGAAGGAATAGCCCGCATAAAACAAACCGAAGCCTACGGCATTGCGGACAGGATTCCTGTAGGTGTCTCTTCCCCACATCACCAGCTCGCACAGAAGACCCACAATAGCCAGCGTAATCAGGAAGTACACAAAGCCGAACGCTATAAAATATAAGCCCGTAATCAGCGCACTGAAGAACAAAATCCCGCGCTTGCCTATCTTATTGGACATCACCATATAAATAGGACCATTGATCAACGCGATCACCCCCCCGCCAAGCAAATAAGAGATAGGATGGGCAAACATGGCGGCGGCCGTCATGACGATAATCATGACAACATTAAAAATAGCGAGCGTAACGAAATCCCGGATTTTCCAACCGTTTTTTTCTGCAACGTTCTTTACATGCGCTTGTGCTTGTGTTTGCATGATTATTCTCCTCCCGATTTTTAAAATAAAATGATAATTGGTGATCATCGTAATAGGGTTGCGATGATTTATCTCTATTGAAAATTTCTATTGATTATGATTATCATTATCATGTAATCTATGTTTACTTTACTTTCCCTTGAAACAACCCGTCAATACAGTTGGGATGTTTACGGCTAATCGTGTCATCGCTTCGTCCAATCGTGATATTTGGAGGTGGTAAAATGAGAGATATTATTACTGAAGTGTTTGTCCCTTGTTTGACGGCAAACGGGTTCTACCCGGATGACGGGAATGAGCAATTTTGTCGCGAAGGCATTTGTTATACGCTCTCCTCCGAGAAAGGCTGCGGACACTTCTGGGCCTATTCGCATAAGAGTCTATTTTCCGTTTATGTTCAGGATTTTGTCCTTTATGAGGATTTATTTCTGCAATACCAACAGCCCGAGTATATCAGTATCAACTACTATGATTCCGTTTCCGGCGAAGAACTGAAGCCAAGCCAACGACTAACGTGCAACCGTATCAACGGACATATCGGTTATGGCAATGTATATCAAGCTGTCTATCATAAAAACATTCCCATTCGCTCCACGGGAATTGTGATTATCCCGGAGTACTTCGAAGATGATTTAAGAAGCAATTATCCGGAAGAATGCCGTGATCTTCGATCGGCTATTATCAATGTCGACGGGGAAGGGGATTTTCCAGAATTGGTATTTATAATGAGGCAAATCCGGAGTTATCGGGGATCGGGCATAGCCGCAAAGCTATTTTATGAGGGGAAGGTTAAGGAGGCCTTGTCTCTTATCGTCGGGAAAACAAAGCCAGAAAGACCGACCTATGCAACGAAGAGCTTGTCCGGTCAAGATCTGGACAGCTTGGCCTCCGTGATCAGATACATAAACGATCGCTTCACTTGCGAGTTGAACTTGGAACAGCTTGCCCGTATCGCCTGTATGGGAATAACCAAGCTGAAATATACGTTTAAACGGGCTTACCAATGCACGATTACCGAGTATATCCAGAATAAGAGAATGAGTCACGCCGAGCATCTCCTTGCGAACTCGGAACTGTACGTCAATCAGATCGCTCACATCGTCGGCTATAAAAATACCAGCCGCTTCTGTGAGTTGTTCAGAAAAAATACCGGGTTAACACCCAATGAATACCGGAAGCTTTCCAAAACAAAGGTGTCGGTATCAAAAAGCTGAGGAAAATATAGAGGAGAATGTAATGAAAACGAATCATACCGTTACCCCCTGGTTGCTTGCCTGTCCGCAGGCAAAAGACAAAATTCGCCTGTTCTGCTTCCCCTATGCAGGCGGAGGTGCCTACATTTATCGGGGATGGCGCGAGGCGTTGCCCATTGATGCGGGTGTGTACCCGATACAGCTTCCGGGCAGGGAAAACCGGATAACAGAACCGCCTATCTGCGACATGAAAGCGTTGGTCGATGCCATTTCCGAAGCGATTTCCCCCTTTGTGCGGCGCCCATTTATCTTGTACGGACACAGCCTGGGCGCGCGCATCGCGTTCGAGCTTGCGCGACATCTGCGAAGAAAATGGAATATTCAGCCTTGCCACCTGATCGTTTCCGGAAGCCGCGCTCCACACCTTCCGGAATCAAAGCCGCTTCATCATTTGCCCGATGAGGAATTTGTCAAGGAACTGCGCCGATTTTCAGGCACGCCCGAGGCCTTGCTGCAATCCAAAGAGCTTATGGAACTCTTTATTCCGGTGTTGCGCGCAGACTTTACCGTCGACGAGACCTATGTCTATGCGGCGGAAGCGCCGCTGGATTGTCCGATTTCGGCCTTCGGCGGGACCACGGATCCGGAGGCACATCGAAAAGAGATGGAAGCATGGGCAAGCTTTACAAGCGGCGATTTTAGGCTCGACATGATTGAAGGGGATCATTTTTTTCTAAAAGCGCAAAGGGACGTTCTCTTGCGAGCCATTTCACAGCTGATCCTTCAACATATGGAGTAAGCGCCAGGATATTGCCGCACCGGCGTAGACGTGATGCAATAACTTGTTTGCGCAAGTGAGCACGGGCATACAGTTACCCGGGATTTGTGCTGTTATCCCAAGCCGTCTGCAAGGCATGCTGCATCTGATGAAGCGCATCACGGACCGGCATGTTCTGTTCCAACATATGTGCTATATAGGACGCGGATACTTCTTCCATTTTTTTCAAAACTGGATCGGGAAGTCTTCTTAACCCATTGATCCTATTATTGTTCACATGGTCTAGCTTATAAAATACTTCCGCCAGCCCCTCTTCATCTGTGGCCTCTCTTGCGGGCAAGTCATCAGGGTTGATGTGAGGAAGCAGTTTCCCGTAATCGTCACCACATATATATTTGACAAGTTCCCAAGCATCGTCTGCATGCTTAGCACCGGCAGGAATCGCAAATATTTCTTCCATACGAATTCCATTCCCCGTTGTTGGATATTGAGAACTTGTAGGGGATGGCACAACCGTCCATTCCAAATCATTATATCTGTCTTTACTTGCTGTAAGAATTCTGTACAGCGCTGAATCATCGACAGCCAGCGCGATATTCCCCGCGAGAAATGGGTAGCTTCTTACTTCGCTCTCTTCTCTTGTCATGGAGCGTTTCGATGCTTTTGAATGGTTGTCATAGCACACTTGCGCTTGAAAGCAATCCACAATATTTTGAAACACATTTTCCCATCCCGGCGCATCGAAAGTGAAATGTTCATTTCCATGATTAAAAAAATGCAATCCGCTTCCTTCCCCAACATAAAGCGCCATCATATAAGGATTGGCTGCGTATTTGGTATATAATCCATATTGTCTGACTTGCTTATTATCCGGCTTCACTTGTTGAGCCAACTGGAATACTTGATCCCATGTGAGCGAATCGGTTGGAACGGGGATCCCGCTCTCCGCTAACATTTTTTTATTTATGTACAAAGCAGAACCCGTAAATACAGGCGATAACCCGTTCAAATCCCCCGCTTCATTTTGCAGAGAATCGATAATTGCCGGCGTAATTCCCTCGATATCGAATCCATCCCTCTTCATCCAATGATTCAGGGGCCTTAACTTACTTCTCTCCCTAAAGATTGCATAATGTTCCATAGAGATCGATAGCACATCCGGTTGTTCTAATGCTATGGCGTTTTCGAGTGATTGGTAATAATTCTGATCAGGGGATAAAAAATCTTTTAATGAGATCACTTCGAGTTTATAGTTAGGATGCGTAGCAATAAAAAAGTTTCCATACTTTTGATTGAACACTTGTGAGTTAAATGCAAGCACTTTGAGCCTAATTGCCTCTTGAGGTGGTTGTTGAGGCTTGCTTGTGCATCCATAACAAATGAACACGAGTATCATGAAAATAAAGATGCCTTTTCTCATGGTTATTCCTCCACCCATTTACTGATAGTCTTTTATTGTTTACTATTATCTATTAAGCACTCACGCTTCCAAAAAGCTGTAAGTATTTTTCTGAAATATAGAAGGGCCACCTAAGTGACCCTATCTTAGCTAGAGCTAGCAACAAGAAATAAAGTCTGATTGGAGAAAATCACTGCAATAAGAACATTTGCCATCACATGGATAGCCAAATGTTACACAAGTAACAGTAGGTTCAATTGGAGAACAGGCATAATAATGTCTGTATTTAGTTTTTTTGTCCCCACAAGGGTTACTTGTGCATTCATCAATTGAACCACAGGAATTAGATGGAGCACCCAATAGTATCACCTCCTTTCATGAGGAGCACTTGGCTTTTGAATGGTAGCTATCAGCTTGTGAATGAAACATTTTATAGTATAGGCCTCGTAAAAGTAATAATTGTTGATGATTGCCTATTTCCTTAATTTCTCCTTCTTGAAGAACAATTATTTTATCTGCAAAAAGACAACTTGCTAATCGATGTGATATTATAACTGCTGTTTTCTCTTTACAAATATCTACAAAGCTATTAATAAGTTTTACCTCACTAATCGGATCCAAGGCTGCTGTTGGCTCGTCTAAAAAAACCATTTGGGCATCTTTATACAGTGCTCTTCCAAGAGCAAGTCTCTGCCATTGTCCCCCAGACAACTCTTTCCCCTTCTCATGAGTATGACCTAAGGCGGTATCTTCCCTCTCATAAAACATATCAACCATCTCAGAGATACCGGCTTCATCAATTGTTTTCTTCAGCCGTGTTTGATTGACAACTTCTGAGTGAGCTAATGTAATATTTTCTTTTATGGTGAGTTCATACTTTACAAAATCCTGAAATAAAACAGTCATTTTCTCACTCAACTCGTTTTCGGGGATATTGTCTATGTCAACACCATCAATTAATATTTTTCCTTCCTGGACAGAATACAGTCCTAGTAAGCATTTTATTAATGTGCTCTTTCCTGAACCATTATCCCCAACTATAGCGATAATCTCTCCCGGAGAGATTGAAAAGGATATGTTTTTTAAAATATAAGTATCGCTATTTGGATATTTAAATGATATATTTAATACTGCTACCTCCGGACTATCCACAACTTTCCCTAGATCTAATGATTTTTTAACATTTTTTTCTGGGATAGTGATAAATTTTTTTAAGTCAGATATATATAAACCTTGACTTATTATTGTCCCGATTCCACTAGATAAGAACTTTATAGAACTAATACTCATTGAGAGAAGTTGAGAATAGGCTACAAAATCCCCAATGGTTACATTTTTATGTCTACCAATCAACACAATTCCAGCAATAAATAGCGCGTTAACTATTTGATGAAGGGCAAAAATATCACTATTTCTTTTCAAACTGTATTTCTCTAGCTCATATTGTTCATTTGTTGTCTGTAGAAATATTTTTTTCCATAATTTTAATATATAACTTGCATGACCAAATAATTTGAATTCCTTTTGAACCATTTTGCTACTGAATAAGCTAAATAGATACTGACTTCTTCTTAATTTTTGAAGCTGTGAATGTTCCTGAATATATTTTTTGCGGGAAGTTATTGCAATTTCATGAAAAGAAGGAACTAAAAGGACGATTAGCAAAAATGCCAGAAGCCAATGTAGGGTAAATAATAAATAAGTGTATCCAGACAACATGATTATGTATTTAATAACATCCATTATAGAGATAAAACACAGAACAATTCGATTGCCAATATTACTGTTTATACGTTGCAGTAAATTATGATTTTCAGTTGTTTCAAAAAAAATTAATGGTAAAGATATAAGCTTGTTCGCAATTAATTTATCGATATGATAGTTCGCATATTGTGCTAATCTCGACCTGAGGAGTGTCTTTTGGTTTGCCATGAATTGACCTGCAATAACCAAAAAAAATTGTGCTGTTATACAAAATAGCGAATTATGAACCGCGTTCCCTTCATTAAGAACTTCTGCAATACTATCAGTTAACTTTTTTAGTGACGGATTGTAATATGAAGTGCGACACCCACTGGAAATAAATAAAAAAGGGGCTCATGGCCGGATTCGTGTAGAATGAAAGTTCTCACACCCCATTCACATAAGGAGAATCCAGCATGAGCTATACTCATCTTAGCATAATCGAGCGAAGCAAGCTAGAAATCCTCCATCAGCAAGGGAAAAGTGCCCGAGCCATCGCCAAGGACATGCCACCATTAGCCGGGAACTGCGCCGAAACGCAGCCCAAGAGACTTACCGTGTGGGGCCATCTCAGGAGAGCGATGTCCAGCGTCGTCAGGCCTCCATTCCCGCAGGAAAGTGGACACCGGATCTGGCCATGGTCATCAAAGAGAAGCTCCAGGCCACCTGATCTCCTGAGCAGACCCAGGAAGCAAGGTGCCCTTCTGACGGAAATACCGACATGTCGGGTCCGATTTCCG
This sequence comes from Paenibacillus popilliae ATCC 14706, assembly GCF_000315235.1. Lineage (GTDB taxonomy): Bacteria > Bacillota > Bacilli > Paenibacillales > Paenibacillaceae > Paenibacillus_B > Paenibacillus_B popilliae. Next base: position 69,874 of record NZ_BALG01000256.1, read on the forward strand.
AAAGAATGCGCGCCGCGCTCCCGGAATCGTATCCAGCAGTTCGATTTCCTTCTGGTATGGGCTAAGCAGGTCTTCGATCTCCGCTTCCAAAGCGGTAATTTCTTTTTCCAAATACTCAAGATGGTCGTAATGCCTGCGGATCATCTTGCGATGGTGGGCTCGCACGCGTCCGTTTAAGGTATCAACCAACTGGTGTTTTTTGCAAGTGAAAAATGCTCAATTTTGCAGCCAAAAGTACCGAGGCACCTGCCAACCCTCCAAAGCTTAAAAAGGAATCCGTTCCA
>NZ_BALG01000255.1 GCF_000315235.1 Paenibacillus popilliae ATCC 14706
TGTCCAATCGCAGTATTACTCAGTATGGAGGAAAAGTGCTGCGCTAAACCCCACTTTCATGCTGGGGATGCGGCGGAAAAGCCATGATTGTTTTTAACTTGTTTTGCAAAATTAATTGCTTGTGACATTTCACCTGATGATTATCAAAAAGCACTAATAACCCTTAAGGAAGGTGATGGAGGAAAGAATGGACTTGCCGAGAACACACTCTCCGGTGTCCATTCAACCGCGAGGATGATATTTAAATACGGAATAAAGATCGGGGCCGTAAAAAATGATCCGACCGAATCCGCATATGTACCTAAGACAATAAAAACTGTTGAGGAGCTTGAAAAGAACGATGAGCTTCCTAATTACTTAGAAAAAGAGGAACTCATCCATTTCCTCAATACAACTCAAATTCACGGCCTTGATAGGGACTATGAGATATTTTCTACTCTTGCTTACACGGGACTTCGAGTGGGAGAACTTTGTGCACTTAAAGACACTGACATTGATTTTGAGGAACATAAAATTCGCATAACGAAGACGTTGTACAACCCTAATAATAATTACAGCAAATACATTCTAAACACGCCTAAAACCACATCCTCGATAAGAGAGATTGATGTGGAGCCAGAAATAATCGAAGGACTTAAAAACCTTCTAACAATTCAACAAATTGAGAAGACAAAAAGACCGAACAGTTACCATGACCAGGGCTTTGTTTTTGCCAAGGTCGGCCAATATGCCGGATACCCTGAGGTTATAAAGATGATTCAACTTAGAATGAAACGCCTCTTAAAGTTAGCTGGACTGAACGAAGAACTTACACCCCACTCATTAAGACATACTCACACTTCATTACTCTCTGAAGCTGGAGTAAGCCTTGAGCAGATCATGCAAAGGCTCGGGCATTCAAACGATGACATTACACGAAGAATTTATCTACACATAACTAAACCAAAAAGAAAAGAGGCTTCCCAAAAGTTCGGCGAACTAATGAGAGCCTCTAAAAAAATGGATTCAGAGTTAACAAACCGTTAACAATTTAGTATTCATGGACGTCGAACCCTTGATGTGACAAGGGTTCTCGGCCTTCTTACATCATGCCGCCCATTCCGCCCATGCCGCCCATATCAGGCATTGCTGGCTTTTCTGGTTCCGGCTTGTCAGCGACAACCGCTTCGGTCGTTAAGAACATAGCTGCTACGGAAGCTGCATTCTGCAGTGCGGAACGAGTTACCTTCGCAGGGTCGACGATACCCGCGCCGATCATGTTGACCCACTCGTCGGTTGCGGCGTTGTAGCCAACACCTGTCGCTTCGCTCTTCAGGCGCTCAACGATGATGGAGCCTTCTTGACCTGCGTTGTCCGCAATCGCGCGAACCGGAGCTTCCAGCGCGCGAAGAACGATGCTGACACCTGTCAATTCGTCGCCAGAAGATTGAACGGCCGCTACCGATTGGTATACATTCATCAATGCCGTACCTCCGCCGGCAACGATGCCTTCTTCAACGGCTGCGCGAGTCGCGTTCAGCGCATCTTCGATGCGGAGCTTGCGCTCTTTCAATTCGGTTTCCGTCGCAGCGCCGACTTTAATAACGGCTACGCCGCCAGCCAATTTCGCCAGACGCTCTTGCAGCTTCTCTTTGTCGAACTCGGAAGTCGTTTCTTCGAGCTGTGTACGGATTTGCTTGATGCGAGCATCGATATCTTCTTTTGCGCCAGCACCGTCAACGATGATTGTATTTTCTTTCGTAATACGGATTTGACGTGCAGTACCCAACTGCTCGATCGTAGTCGATTTCAATTCAAGTCCGAGTTCTTCCGTGATCACTTGAGCGCCAGTCAATGCAGCGATATCTTGCAGCATCGCTTTGCGGCGATCGCCGAAGCCTGGAGCCTTAACGGCAACGCAAGTGAATGTGCCGCGAAGCTTATTCAAGATCAAGGTTGCTTGAGCTTCGCCTTCTACATCCTCAGCGATGATCAGGAGCTGCTTGCCTTGTTGAATGACTTTCTCAAGAACAGGAAGGATTTCTTGAATGTTGGAAACCTTCTTATCTGTGATCAAGATATATGGGGTATCGAGGATAGCTTCCATCTTGTCCGTATCCGTGATCATGTACGGAGATACATAGCCACGGTCGAATTGCATCCCTTCTACAACTTCAAGCTCCGTATTGAAGCCTTTGGATTCCTCAACCGTAATTACACCGTCATTGCCGACTCTCTCCATTGCTTCTGCGATCAATGTGCCGACTTCTTCGTCATCGGCAGAGATTGCAGCAACTTGAGCGATGCTTTGCTTGTTTTCAATTGGCTTCGCAATTTTCTTCAGATCTTCAACAGCGGCTTTCACTGCTTTCTCGATCCCTTTGCGAACGACCATCGGATTCGCGCCAGCCGTAACGTTCTTCAAGCCTTCGCGAATCATCGCTTGAGCCAGAACCGTAGCGGTTGTCGTACCGTCACCGGCAACATCATTTGTTTTCGTAGCTACTTCTTTAACCAGTTGAGCACCCATGTTTTCAAATGCGTCTTCCAGCTCGATTTCCTTAGCAATCGTCACACCGTCGTTCGTGATAAGCGGAGAACCGAATTTCTTCTCCAGTACGACGTTACGGCCCTTCGGTCCAAGTGTTACTTTCACCGCGTTAGCTAAAGCGTCCACCCCGCGAAGCATGGAACGGCGTGCGTCTTCCGAGAACTTGATTTCTTTTGCCATCGTGAAACCCTCCTCAATTCATTCAGAATGATACGGCGTGCATATATGTCCGTCTGGGAGTCTTCCATTCCGGAAAGACTCGAGCGTACTATGTCAGTAAGGCTGTTCCTCCAGGCCAATTAGCCGAGAACAGCGTGAACGTCGCTTTCTTTCATAATCAAATACTCTTTGCCTTCATACTTCACTTCAGTACCGGCATACTTGGAGAAAATAACGCGGTCTCCTTCTTTCAGATCGAGCGGTACACGTTGACCGTCTTTCCATACCCCATTACCTACCGCGATAACCTTGCCTTCTTGCGGCTTCTCCTTTGCCGTATCCGGCAGAACGATACCGAAAGCTGTAGTTTCTTCCTTCGCGATTGGTTCGATCAATACGCGCTCACCTAATGGTTTGATCATGAAAAATAGCCTCCTTTGAACAAGAGTTAATAAGGTGAAGAATTCCCCGACGCCTGGAACAGGCAGCGGTAGCATCCTCAACGAAGCATTCGCCTGGTATTAGCACTCGACAATACCTAGTGCTAATAACCAATTTCTATGATACTGATTTTAGGTTTACATTGCAAGAGGGTTTCGTGTGAAAAATTATTTTTCCGATCCGGCGCTTCCGCCAGCATACCTTATTCATTTTATCCAACAAGGCTCATTACATTCCATCCCGCTCACGGATTGACCGGCTGCGCGCCGTGCGCCCGCATTCGTCCGCCGGGTACAAAAAATGCAGGCACAACAAGATGAACGCTCCATGCGAACCTGTTACACCTGCATAACGTATTCATGATCAGACCGCCGTCGTATCGGCGCCTTCCTCAAATTCCTTCCTCCTTTCCTCTTGCTCCAACAACTGCTTCCGGTAGACGATCGAAGACAAGAATACACTGATCTCATATAAAATGAGAAGCGATATCGCCACGAGCAAATCCGAGACGAAATCCGGCGGAGACATCATCGTCCCGAGCAAAATCAAGACAAAGTAGGCAATCCGACGCGTTTTCCTCAATCTCAGCGGATTCAACAACCGGATCCGGGTCAGGAACATAATGACGATCGGCAACTCAAAAAGCAGGGAGATCGGGATCAGCAGATTGAACATGAACGAAAAATACTGCGTAATGCCGTACGTCTCGGTCAAGTTCATATGCTTGTTAATGCCCGACGTAAAAGAAAACGCCATTGGAAAGACGACGAAATAGGCGAAGGAAAGCCCAAGCACAAACATTACCAATACAAAAGGGACGTACCGAAGGGCAGCACGCCGTTCTATTTCCCGGAGTCCAGGGCTGACAAAAGCCCACAGTTGGTACATTGCAATCGGGAGCGTCACAGCCAAGGCAATAAGGAAGGCGAACTTCATGTATATCCCGATCCCGTCCCATAGCGAGAAGCCGTGAAGCGGCATCTGATTGGCCGGCTCCGTATTGCGCACATATTCGTAAATCCGGTCAGCGGCGAGGAATCCTGCCACCAAGCCGATGACCAGGACAATGATGATATAAACGATTCGTTTGCGAAGCTCCGTAATATGCTCGACCAGCGTCATTTTTTCTTCCGCTTCATTCGACATGCCTCACCAACCTGTTCCTTCCATGGTAAAAGCAGATCCATCCCGCTGAACAGAACAGACAACGTCTTGTTACTCAGGGAGGCGGCGGCGCTGAAGCGCGCTGTTCGCTTCGCCAGACGCCTTGGCCGGTTCCTGGCCAGCCGACTCTACGTCAACCGTCTGAATGTCTGGGCGGGCAGGCTTCGCACTCGGCTCATCCCCCATAATATCTCGAGCGCCTTCCTTGAATTCCCGCAGAGTGCGGCCGAAGGCCCGTCCCAATTCAGGCAGCTTATTCGGTCCGAACAATAGTACCGTAATGACCAAGAGCAGAAGTATTCCCGAGATGCCAATGCCGTTGAACATAGCAAAACTTCTCCTTTCTGCAGATCCTAGAATAGAACGCTTGTGATCTACATCATATCACACCGTAATCCATAATATACCAAATAATCTGTGACAATATTTATGAAGGGTTCTATTCCGCTCCTTTATGGTCACCGTTCAGCACGGCGAGCGCATGCGGAATCTGATCCATAATCGGCAGCAAATTCTCATGCACGCCCTTCGGGTCTCCTGGCAGATTGATGATGAGCGTCTGTCCCCTCACCCCGCACACACCGCGGTTCAGCATCGCCCGACGCTGCTTCTGCATCGAAGCGAAGCGCATCGCTTCCGCCATACCCGGAACGAGCCGATCGACGACCTTGAGCGTCGCCTCCGGCGTTACGTCCCGCTCTGCCATGCCGATCCCGCCCGTCGTAATAATCAAGTGTGCCTGAAAATAATCAGCCATCTCGATGAGCGATGCGGAAATCTCATTCATCTCATCCGGCACAATTCGGTATTCCACAATCTCACCATGCAGTTCTTCTTCGACGAGTTCCCGAATGACCTGGGCGCTCGTGTCCTCGCGTTCTCCCCGAGAACCTTTGTCGCTCGCCGTCAATAGTGCTACTTTCCAGCGCATCAGGGCTCCTCCTCCCGCCTAACCGGCATAACCGGCCTTCTTCAATATACTGGCACGTGCAGGAAAGAACGTCTATCCTTCTTCCGCATGCGTGGTCATGATATCCACGCTTACTCACGGCTGCCGTTCTTCCCGGCTAACGGGTCTGCATCGGCTGCGCAAGCAATCATCTCATCCTCGGTAATCAGCCACTCGACGGCGATATCATGGGCTTCCATCGGCATACGCTCCGCCAACTGCCAGGAATAAATGCAGGCCAGCCGCACGGCGGGAGCGCGTCTCTGGTCAAACGGAGCACGATCCAGCGCTTCCATGTACGCATGCCAGAAGCAGTCGTAATATCCGGCGCCTAGCCCAAGCCGTCCGCCCTGCCGGTCGTAGGCGATGCCAGGAACGAGAATCACATCCAGCTTGTCCCAATTCCCCGGGTTCAGCTGCTCTGCCCCGGGGCCCGGCTCCTGCAGGCCGAAGGTACCGCTCGTAAATACCGTATGCTCCGTCCATGGGTGCAGTGACATCGTCTGCGAAGCTGCGTCCGTGCGTGGAAGATAGACGACATCGCCCCGCTTCCGGCAATCAAGCAGCAAGGCGGTAATATCCAGCTCATTGCCAAAAGGAAAATAGGCGAACAAATGCAAGGGACGGGCATGCCGCTCTCGCAGCGCTTTCATGAATGGGTAAGCCCGCCGGCATACGGCTTCGCTGCTGGCCTCCCGCTCCTGCCGGTCGACCGCCTGCCTGCGCGCCTTATATTGCAAACGAAGCATTCGCTTCTCCTCCGCTGCCGTCAACGTTACCGCCCCTTTCTATTTCGGCCCTAAAGTTGTATCGGAATTCCGCAGGGCAATCTATATATAGGTATGTATTACCGTTTTCATTCATTTTTCATTATTTTCAACCTTAGTTTACCATCCTTCCCCCGTTAGCGCCACCATCCGGTCGATTTTTGCGCAGCGAATGCCGTATCTTCACTATCTCCGCGTTTCAAATATGGATGCGGGAAATAAGCGAATAATACCTCTAGTTCGTAGGTTGTGTGGAAGGCATGCCTATTCGCGTTCTCTCCGATCGTTATTACGAGAAATATTCAATAGAATTCCAGTACTGGCCATGCACAACAAGAGAGAAGAGCCTCCATAGCTGACAAACGGAAGCGGTACACCTTTGATCGGCATCGCCCCGGTTACCGCCTACAAAACCGAATTCTTCTCCGATGACGGCAAAAATAAAATCGTTGTGCGCTTATGGCAAATAGAATAGCTTCTGCACGCTCTGGCCGTATCCTGTTCCAGTCACTCCCCCGTGTGCCAGCGCGATTAAAGACTGAATCAATTGATATCCAGACCCTGCTGGATCTTCAAATGGATTCAAAAACGAAATAATCCGTTGATAGCGGACGGCCTTTTATCGTTTGTTTCAAAAGAACTCACCTCGTGCATCCTACAAAATTAAAATGTTAAAATAATTGGCAACGATGCCCCTCGCTGTTCCTGTGATATTAGTCCAGTGTATTGGATCGGCTACACTTAGTTGGACAGAAAAGAGATTATGATAAGGTTAAAGTTACTCCGAAGAGGTTGACAAAATCAAAAGGCCGGGTTAAGGTTTAACATGTCGTAAAGACCTTGTTAGGTGAGGCTCCTATGCAAACATAGGCCACTGCCCAGAAATATCGAAAGATGCCCATGGGTAGAACAGGAATTGCCGGATTAAGGCTTTTCTTAAGGTGGCTATGAGAAGAATGCTTCTCTTTACGTTGCATAGTGCTAAAACTCAACTAGGGGGCGCGGGAATGTTATATTGGCGTGCATTCATCAAACCCTCTAGGATTTCTAGAGGGTTATTATTTTATTCGAAAAAGGGGGGAGAACACTCAATGGATAGTAGTTCCAGTAGTCTATCATCTATGCAAGTTCATAGTCTTGTGAAGAGGGAGAACGAGGTTCTCTTTACCCTTTCTGTGATTCATACTGTGATTCGCACGTTGCCCGGTTCCAGGGTAGGTGTATTTACGTATGCATATATGTAAGCAGTAAGTGTAATAGAGAACAGGAACTACAAGCTCTTCCTATGCGCAGGGAGGGCTTTTTTGTGTCTGCTTAACGAATGGAAAATAAGCAACAATACGGAGAAGGATGTTTGCCGATAGGAGGAAATAATCATGATTCAAAAATGGATGATTCAGGACTTGAAAGATAAATTGGCCGAACAAAAGCAGGATGCCCTAAATGATTTTCTCGCCCGTTTCCAACCTTATGATATAGCCGAAATGTTAATGGAACTTGAGGAAAGCAAGCAAATTCAATTTCTTTCCAAGCTGCCGGTTGCCCTTGGAGCAGAGATCTTGGAGTATGTCGATCCCGAATTGCAGTATCGAATTTTGGATCGCGGGACGAAGGAGACAGCAGCTTCCATGCTTAATGAGATGTCCAGCGATAAAACGGTCGATCTGCTGCTAGCCATACATCCTCACCAAGCCGGAACTTTATTGGAGCTTCTGCCTATCGATTATCGGGAGAAAATCAGTGCTCTCATGCAATACCCTCCAGAGTCGGCGGGAAGCCTGGCTACCGTCGATTATATTGCGGTGCGAAATTACTGGACGGTGGAACATACGCTGCAGCATGTCCGTAAAGTCGGGCAAGACGCGGAAATAGTCTCTTACTTCTATGTGCTGGATAATAACGGCAAACTGGTAGGGATCGTCTCGCTAAAACAAGCTATCCTTGCCAAGGCCGACTCCAAACTGGAGGAAATCATGCTCAAGGATTTCGTTTCGGTTTCTGCCCGCATGAACCAGCAGGAGGTTGCGACGATTTTATCCAATTACGATTTGGTGGCTCTTCCCGTAGTTACCGATGAGCAGCGAATGATCGGGATTATCACGGTCGATGATTTAATTGACGTTATCCATGAGGAAGCGACGGAAGATTTTCAGAAAATAGGCGGAAGCCAACCTTTAGAAGAGCCGTATTTTAAAAATTCCTTTTGGAAGTTATTTCGCAAGCGAATCGGGTGGCTGCTGGTCTTATTCGTAGCCGAAGCCTATACGGGGAATGTGCTGCGCTATTTTGAAGACACGCTCTCGGAAGTGATCGCGCTCACTTTCTTCATCCCATTGATAGTCGGGACGGGCGGAAATACAGGAACACAGACCGTAACGACTCTGGTTCGCGCCCTGGCGCTCGGGGAAGTGAAGCCGAAGAATATATTCAGAGTCATCCGTAAAGAGGTGTCCACGGGATTAATTCTAGGTATCTGCATGGGAGCAGCAACTTTTATTCGTGCACAGATACTGGGAGTCGGCTTTGATATCGGAAGCGTTGTTGCCATCACGGCTATTTTTATCGTGATCTGGGCGTCCCTCATCGCAGCTGTGCTCCCCCTGGTGCTGCACAAGCTTAGAGTCGATCCCGCCGTCGTCTCCGGCCCGTTTATTACCACCTTGGTGGATGGCACCGGACTCATCATCTACTTCTCGTTGGCCAAGCTGTTGCTGAATTTGTGATTGTAACCAATCCAAGCCTGTATCTTTCAGCGATAACGAACATCACTGCCGATCGAGAGCCCCATCCTCTGCCGGGATGAGACTCTCAATTGGCATATACTCCTCCCGTTGTTGCCATCTGAAGCCGCTTGCCCAATCATCATTTCATCGCATCGCTAAAGACGGTATCTATCGGTTCACAACCGGATTGAATAGACAAATTTCCCGCGATCGGCGAGAATAGAAGATGTGTCAGGCGGATACGGGATATCCGATCCCCCGCTGCCTGAGCGCTTGCCCATGGTACAGACACAGAATGAAACGATGTCATCATTGGTTATGGTTTTCATTATTTTGGAATCGTGATACAAGAATAGCTTGTGATTAACGGAGGAGATACCCCTATGCTTCTTCAAGTGAACGGCATGAGCAAGAGTTACGGGATAACTCCCGTATTGTCGAATATTACGCTGCAGATTCTGGAGCGCGAGCGGATTGGGCTGGTCGGTGTTAACGGGGCCGGCAAATCGACGCTCCTTCAGCTTATCGCCGGAGAGATGTCCCCGGACAGCGGAACCATTTATAAAGCCAAAGAAACACGTATTGGTTACCTGGCCCAGAACAGCGGACTGCAATCCGACCGCTCCATCTGGGACGAGATGATGCTCGTATTCGCCCCATTAGTGGAAGCGGAGCAGGAGCTGAGACAGCTTGAGCAGGAGATTGCCGACCCGGAGACCGCCGCCGACACCGCCCGCCATGAAGCGGTGATGCGCAGGTATGCCGAGCGCTCGGAATGGTTCCGCGCGCAGGGCGGCTACGAGATAGAGATGCGGGTACGGAGCGTTCTTCACGGGATGGGCTTCGGTCAGATGGATCCGGGCACGCCCATTCATACGCTGAGCGGCGGCCAGAAGACCCGGCTGGCACTGGCCCGCATTCTGCTGCTGCAGCCGGATCTGCTGCTGCTGGACGAGCCGACGAACCATCTTGATATTCATACGCTGACGTGGCTCGAGAACTATCTTCGCTCCTATCCAGGAGCGGTGCTGGTCGTGTCTCACGACCGTTATTTCCTGGATGCGATGGTCACCGCCATTATCGAGATCGAACGGCATCGGGCAAAGCGATACACTGGCAATTATACGAAGTATATGGAAGATAAAGCAGCCGATTACGAGCAGCAGATGAAGTTGTATATGAAGCAGCAGGACGAGATCGCCCGGCTGGAGGATTTCGTTCAACGCAACCTCGTGCGCGCTTCCACAACGAAGCGGGCGCAGAGCCGGCGCAAGACGCTGGAGAAGATGGAGCGGCTGGAGAAGCCGGCCGGCGAGCTGAAGAAGGCGCATTTCTGCTTCGAGACGACGAGGCAGAGCGGCAAGGACGTGCTGCATGTGCAGCAGTTATCCGCGGGCTTTGACGGCGCGGAGCCATTGTTCCACCATGCGGAATTCGATCTGAAGCGCGGCGAGATGGTCGCTCTGATCGGTCCGAACGGAATCGGCAAGTCGACCTTGCTCAAGGTGCTGATCGGCAAGCATCCTCTTCGCGACGGAAGCGTCCGCTGGGGAACCAATGTCTTGATCGGCTACTATGATCAAGAGCAATCGACGCTGAATCCGAACCATACGGTACTCGAAGAGGTATGGAGCGCCTATCCGCATCTGGAAGAGGTGCGGATACGGACCGTATTGGGGAACTTCCTGTTCAGCAGGGATGAGGTGACGAAGAAAGTCGCTTCCCTGAGCGGCGGGGAAAAGGCGCGCGTCGCCCTGGCCAAGCTGATGCTGCAGCAGGCGAACGTGCTGATTCTCGACGAGCCAACCAACCACCTTGATCTGTTCAGCAAGGAAGTGCTGGAATCGGCGCTGTACGAGTATGAAGGCACGCTGCTGTTCATCTCCCATGACCGCTACTTCCTGAACAAGATGGCGGAGCGCATCATCGAGCTGGATGCGGACGGAACGCACCCGTATCTCGGCAATTATGACGACTATATGGCCAAAAAGCAGGAGCTTGCCGAAGACGCAGCGATTCGCGCCTCGCTGGAGCTGACGGCGCCAAGCAAGCCAGCTGCGTTCCAGGGCAGCGCTGCGGCGGACAGTGTATCCGATTCGGGCTTAAGTGCCGCGGAGGCCTATGAGGCCGACAAGCAGGCCAAGCGCGAGGAACGCGCACGCCAGCGGAAGCTGGAGCAATTGGAGACGCAGATTGCCGCGCTGGAAGCGAAGATCGTGGAACACGAGCTGGAGCTTGCCGAACCGGATGTCTATAACGACTATGTCCGCGTCCAGGCCATCCAGTCGCAACTCGATGGAGACAAGGAAGCGTTGAACGCGGTATACGCCGAATGGGAGCAACTGATGGAAGCCTAGAAGCCGAAGTGCGTCCATCGGCATCCCCTGTATCATAAGAACAAGGGGCTGCCCCGAATTCAAAACCGTAGCAGGTGTCTGATTCACATTTTTTCTACCTAAAATACTTTTTACTTTAGCCTGACTACCTGTGAATTGGCCTGCATTTTTCCAGCGGTGGCTGCCTGTTTTCATATGATGAAGCCCGAGATTCTTCACACAAGTTATACACAGCTCGCGACTGGACGATAGGTTGTTTCTTCCCTGCTTCACGTTCATTTTTCGCTGTCATACCAATGGTTTTGTGGTCTCACCAACATTATCCACTGTTTTATCCACATTATCCACAACCAACAAGGCATATTTAGAAAAATCTATCCTCTTTTTCACCTGGAGCTAGACCTTGATCCCAGAGGGGAGAAAGCGTTTTATCCCCATTTTCAACAGGATATGTGGATAACTTTGTCCACATATCCATGAGGATGAATCGTGGCGGTGGGCGGACATGAGCTCCTGGTCTCGAACAGGGTCTCCGAAGCCATCATACATTTTGTTCAAAGGCCGACATGGAAAGGGACGCCATCCTGATCCGCGTGCTGCTTGAGTGCGTGCCGGGCCGAATACGGGTCGAGGCCCGCAGGGTAGCTCTACGTGTATCGAGCGCCATGATCAACTCTTTCAGCACGCAGTTGCAAGCTGGTTCGCATAAGCCACCCTCTCTCGCCACCTTCTTCACCTCGGCGCGCGATTGGGCAGTTGATATTGAACATAGCCTGCTCGCTAATCCGCAGCATCATGTCGAAAATTTGAATCCTCGGCTTCTCCTGATCCTGCACAGCTCCTGCCTGCACCGAATTGCCTTGTGCATGTGTACTCTTCGTGATTACTCTCGTAAACTATTTTCTCTTGAATAAAATAAAGCCTGCCGTCTCTAAAGAGACGACAAGCTTTGCTGCGGTACCACTCTCGGTCGAAGATCATCCGTATCATCCTTCCCCTTGGTCTCTGACTCGAATGAAAGGCTCGCTCCGCCCCTTTTGTCCGGAGCGATGGGCAGCTATTCCACCGACCACGCCTCGAGCGAGAACAGCGGCTGTGCCTGGAAATCAAGCGGCGCAACCTGCCCGTGCTTCCACTTGATATGCGCCGCGGCCCCGATCATCGCCGCATTGTCCATGCAATATTCAACCGGAGGAATCAGTAGCGCCACGCCTTCGGCCTGGCACCGCTCGGCTAGCGCCGAGCGCAATCCGCGATTGGCGGCCACACCGCCGCACAGCAGCAATTGGGCCACGCCGTATTCCTTCACGGCACGCATCGCTTTCTCCGTCAGCACGTCGATGACGGATTCCTGGAATCCACGGGCAACGGCGGCGTACATCGGCGGCTCGCCCCGCATCTTCGCCTGATTGACGACGTTCAGCACGGCGGACTTCAGTCCGCTGAAGCTGAAATCATAGGAATCAGGCTCCAGCCAGGCACGCGGCAGCGTGATCGCATCGTCCGCGTTCACGGCGAGGCGGTCGATATGCGGACCACCCGGATACGGGAAGCCGACCGCGCGGGCAACCTTGTCGTAAGCCTCGCCGACCGCGTCGTCGCGCGTGCTTCCGATGACGCGGAACACGCCCTCCCGCTCCAGATGAACCAGCTCCGTATGCCCGCCGCTGACGACGAGCGCCATGCATGGATAAGCCAGCTCCTGCACGAGCCGGTTCGCATAAATATGCCCGGCGATATGATGCGTCCCGATGAGCGGCACGTCCAAGGCCATCGCCAGCGACTTCGCCGCCACGATGCCAACGAGCAGCGAGCCGACGAGTCCCGGCCCCTGCGTGACCGCTACGGCCATAATGTCAGTCAGGGCAACGCCTGCCTGCTTCACTGCTTCCTCCAGCATGACGGTAATCGTCTCCACATGCTTGCGCGAAGCGATCTCCGGCACAACACCGCCGAAGCGCTGATGAACATCAATCTGGCTGGAGACTTGGTTCGCCAGCACTTCACGCCCGCCGCGAACGATGGCGACAGATGTCTCATCGCAGCTTGTCTCGATCGCGAGTATGACGTCCGCTTCCGCCGGATGGGTATGGGAACTTGGTATATTCACGAATGTCACCTGCTTTATTCCGCTTGTTGATAGGAAGAGGCGGCCGACGCTTTCAGATCGGTCCACATGATGAGTGCATCTTCCTTGTTATCCGAATAGTATCCTTTGCGCACGCCCGCTCCGTGAAAGCCGAACTTCGCATACAGCCGCTGGGCAATCTGATTCGACACCCGAACCTCCAGCGTTATCGCCTCCATGCCATAGGCCAGAGCCTGAACGACCATCTCCCGCAGCAAGTGCTCCCCGAGCTTCTGCCCCCGGAATTCGGGATGAACAGCGATATTGGTAATATGAGCTTCATCCACAATCGTCCACATGCCGGAATAGCCAATAATGCGATCGCCATAAAGCATCACCGTATACTTGGCAAAATGGTTCTGCGTCAATTCATTCCGGAACGCATCCATCGTCCAAGGCACCGTGAACGAAGCGTGCTCCACCTCCAGCACGCCGGGAATATCCTCAAGCCGCATCGGCCGCAACTTCACTCTGCCGGATGCTTCCCGTCCATCCTCATCCAATTCAGGCCGTTGTCCCATCTGACATGCTCCCTTCTATTACTGCTGTCTCCGGTCCGCCCGCTCCTTCGCCAGCAGCTTCGCTTCCGCTTCCGCCAACTGCGTATAATTCGGTTCGAGCCGATGGGCATCCGTCCGCTCGCCTGCGGCATAGGCGCGCAGACCGAGACGACCGATCCAGCGCGCCTCCATCCCGCACGGGGTGACGCGAATCCGCTCTCCCCATTGCGCCTGCAGGACGTTCAATGCTTCCTGCTGCGCTCCTGTGTCGCCGACGAACCACACTTCTTCGGTCGCATGCGGATGATCCGCACCTTCCACATCAGCTTCCAGTACCCGGAGCGCCTTCTCGGCGACCAGCGAGAACAGGTGAATTCCGTCCTTTCCATGACGCTCCATGCCGTCCCCCCTTCCGTTCCAAGTGAAGGGAGCCGTATAGACCTGGCCCCTTCTCGCATCCATCAGCGGGTACACAAGGATGCGCCCAGCGCGCCCAGCGCCGTCCTGTTCGGCCTGCTTCACCCCGGAGAGCGCCAGCGCCTCCAGGCTGGAAACGCCGACAACCGGCTTGCCCCATGTCCAGGCCATCGTCTTCCCGGCCGTGACCGCGATGCGTACGCCCGTATACGATCCGGGGCCGATACCGACGGCGACAAGATCCGTCGACTTCCCGTTCCACCCGTGATCCGCCATTAGCGACTGCACCGTCGGCAGCAGCTTGATCGAATGATTGCGCTCGGCCCGAGAATGGCGCTCGTCCACGAGCGCACCCCCTTCCAGTAGAGCAACGGTCAGAGCAGCCGTCGATGTATCCAGGGCCAACACCCGCGTTCTGTTATGATCCTGTTGATGCACGATGTCAGACTCCCATCCGTTTAAGTTCGTTAACCCAGCTTACATAAGGCTCCCCGTACGCGGTCAGGCGAATGATCCGCTCCGTCTCACCCTCCGTCCGCATAAAAAGATGCAAATAACGCGGCGGCAGCAGCGGCGTAATCAGGCTTGACCACTCGACCAGCGACACGCCGTCGCCATACAAGTACTCATCCAACCCCAATTCATCCGCTTCCGCCATCGAGATGCGGTATACATCCATATGATAGAGCGGCAGCCTGCCGCTGTCATATTCCTTAATTATCGTAAACGTCGGACTATTGACGATCCCCTCGATACCGAGCGCACGCGCGACCGCCTGCGAGAACCGGGTTTTGCCGGCCCCCAGATCTCCGTCCAGCGCGAGAACCGTGCCGGGCTGACAGCGTTCGGCCAGCTTCGCAGCCAGCCGTTCCGTATCAACTTCGCTCGCGGAGTAAAAGGAGAATTCCGCTGATTGATTCATAATTCCCTCCACGACATTCAACTGTTACTGACACCTCATTATAACACAAAAACGCCGCCTCTCCTCACAAGCGTCAGGGTAGAGCGCAGCAAGCCCCCGCCGCGATGCAAGAGTAATAATGCGCTTTTTTATGTTCAATAATATTACATGTATGTGGACGATTGCAAAAATTAGTACATAATGAGGATGAGACGAAACGTAACTTTGAGATGGTTGAAAATCTAAGAATGAGGGAGAGAACGCCGAAGGAACTAGACGCCATACCGCACGCCTGTTCCTCAAGGCTGCTGTTTCATTCGGGGGGGAGGTTGTCAACCGCATCGCTGCGAGCAGCCTGAAGATGACGACACTGGATTTCATGGGCGATATATTCTAGGTTATCCTCGCCGTCGTTCCGGCGACGCTCGCGGCCGTGCTGTTTTCCTTGTGCGATCTGCATCTGATCCTAATGACTTGAAGGGAAGGCCGATGCCAGACAACGCGCCTTCCCCTACTTTCCCGCGCCGGTGGAGAAGGCGGAATGCCCAACTCCTGCCGTTCGCTTATTGGTGCGGCTCCTTCAATCGGTCAACCGATACCGTCTCGGTATTGAGCGGGTTGCTGCCGACTTGTACCGTCGCCATTTCATTGGCGACATCCACGCTCTCAATCCATACCGGCTGCTCACCGTCCAGTTGGACAGGAACCGTGTCCTTCATTTCCAAAATATGCTTCGCGCGATGTGCATCCATCGTCAAAACCTCCCTTCCACGACATCTACGTCTTAACGTGACGCAAAGGCGCCTTTTTCATGCATGCGTAGATGAAAGAGAACTATCGCATACTGACGTATAGAGGTAGTCCAGAAAGTCGTCTTTTGAACACTGAGTGAACAGGCGCGAGGGGGATAATTGATGCATACGGTCTGGAAAGGGGCAATCAGCTTCGGCTTGGTCCATGTCCCC
The DNA here is from genome assembly GCF_000315235.1 of Paenibacillus popilliae ATCC 14706. Lineage (GTDB taxonomy): Bacteria > Bacillota > Bacilli > Paenibacillales > Paenibacillaceae > Paenibacillus_B > Paenibacillus_B popilliae. The sequence continues at coordinate 15,981 of NZ_BALG01000255.1, forward strand.
GTGAAAATGCATACCGCTACCGAAGACAAAGACATCTCGATGCGGATGATACACAAGGAATGCGGCAGTCCGCTCTCCTATGTCCGCTCCTGCCCAGTCTGCAAAGCAGAGGTGGGCTGGGACGAAATCGTGAAGGGCTATGAGTATGAAAAAGGGAAATTTGTCCTGTTCGGCAAAGACGAACTGGAGCAGTTGCAGGATGATGCAAGTCGGGCAATCGCGATTCTCGATTTCGTCGACCTAGCCGAAATTGATCCAATTTATTATCAGAAGACGTATTTTTTATCTCCCGATCAGGCCGGGAACAACGCCTATCAGCTGCTGCGCGAGGCACTAGTGCAGACAGGCAAGATCGGCATCGCCAAGGTAACCATCCGGGCGAAGAGCAGTCTTGCAGCCATTCGCGTCATCGAAAATTGCCTCGTCATGGAGACGATGTTCTACCCGGATGAGATTCGGGCGGTCACGCAGGTTCCGAATATTCCGGAGCATGTGGAGGTCAACCCGAAGGAACTGGAAATGGCGAAGCTGCTCATCGGTCAACTATTGACCGCCTTTCAGCCGGAGCAGTACGCCGATGAATATCGCCATCGCTTGCTGGAGCGGATCGGGCAAAAGATTGCAGGCAAGGAAGTGCGCACCGCTCCGGCTGCCCAGCCGGCAGCCAGTGTCGTCGACCTCATGGCGGCGCTGCAGGCCAGCATCGAGGCGATGAAGGGGCCGCAGCCAATCGGCACCGACCCGGGCCCGGCGGCGGCGGAACCGAAGCGGCGTAAAAAAGCCGCTTCAGCGCCATCCGCCGATATGGCTTCCAGGGAAACCGCCCCGCGGCGCAAGAAAACGTCCCGCAAGGCGGAAGCCGGCGCGCAAAAGGCGGCCAATAACGGCGAGGAACCGGCCGCCACGGGCGGCACGCGGCGCAAGCGGGCGCAGACGGAGCCATAATGCTGCGGCCGTTCACGGAAGGCTCGAGACAGCCGCCGGATCAGGAGGAACGGAACACCGGAGGCTTCACCAAAGTGCTCCCTCCTTCTCTGGCGCTGCCTGCGACACCCATGTCTCCGCTTCGGAGCGATCGCATCCCGGCAGGTGAAGAATGGCTGCATCAACTGAAATGGGACGGCGTCCGCATGCTCGCCGTATGCGTTCAGGGCCGAGTTCGGCTATTCTCCAAGCGGATGCTGGAGAAGACGTCCATCTATGCGGACGTGACGGCCATGCTGGAAGCGCAGCCCGAGCTTCGGGGCCGTATGCTGCTGCTTGACGGCGAGGTCGTCGTCTTCGATCCGAATCTGGGACGACCTTCTTTCCCGTTGGCACTCCAACGGGAGCGGAAACGCCAGCATCCCGACGGCGCCCTTCCCGCCGTCTACGTCCTCTTCGACGTGCTCGGCATCGGAGAGCGGAATGTGAGGCAACTGCCCTATGAGGAGCGGCACCGCTTGCTGCTGGAACTGTTCCCCGAGAAGCGTCCCGCCTGCTTCGTGGCGGATATTTTCGAGGATGGCGCTCCATTGTGGAAATGGGTGGAGCAGCACGGCTGGGAAGGCGTCGTCAGCAAAAGGCGAAGCTCCCCATACCAGGAGGGCAAGCGTCATCAGGACTGGTTCAAGCATAAGAAGGATCTCCTCGTCGACGCTATGACGGTCGGCTATAGGATCAATAACGGCCGTCCGGCCAGTGTCGTCCTTACTGACTTGGCAGGAAGCTATATCGGCAAGGCGTCCATCGGGCTCGACGAGACCCGCCGGCAGCTGCTGGAAGACTGGGCGACGCGTTATCCGGCCTCGGGCCCGCCCGGAGGACCGATTCCGGCTCTTCGCCGGGAGCCGATTGTCTGGATGAGTGTGCCGATTCCGTGCCGGGCCGCCGCCCTGGAATATACGCCAACCGGGCAGCTCCGCCATCCGCGCATCGATACGCTGCCGCTGCTGAAGTAACGAGAGGCCCGCGATGCGAAAGTTAGGGGGAACGAAATCACAATGCCGAGAATACGGGAGTGCAAAGTCAGGAAGGTGGGACTATGGCTAGAAAAGAACCGCCTGCGTCCTTAATGGTGGAAGGGCATGAAATTCAAATCACGAATCCGAACAAGCTGTTTTGGCCGGAAGCGGGCATAACGAAGGCGGGCTATATCCGGGAAATGATCCGGCTGAGCCCTTATTTGCTGGCGGCGTGCCGCGACCGCTTCCTGACGACGATCCGGTATCCGCACGGCGTTGCCGGGGCATTTTTTTACCAGAAAAACGTGCCGCCTGACGCCCCCTCCTTCGTCGAGACGGCGATGTCCGGGGATATCCGCTATATCATGCTCCAAAATGTGCCTACGCTGCTATGGCTGTCCAATCTGGCCTGTATCGAGTTCCATCCCTCGCTGCACCGCATCGGCGACACGCTCCCAGCCGAGTGGATTATCGACCTGGATCCGTCCGTTCGGGAGGAGGAGCGGATGATGGAGGCCGCCCGGATCGTAGGCGAGGCGATGGAACGGATCGGCATGCGGACGATCCCGAAGACGTCCGGCGCCACCGGCGTGCAGCTTATCGTGCCAATCAAGCGCGGCCCGACCTTCATGCAGCTCCGCGAGCTCGGCGAGATGCTCGCCATCTACCTGTGCGAGCTTCACCCGCAGCTGTTCACGATCGAGCGGCTGAAGAAGAACCGGGGCACCCGCATTTACATCGATTATATGCAGCATGATGCCTCCCGCACGATCGCCGCGCCGTATACGCCGCGGGCGACGCCGTATGCCTCGGTGTCGATGCCGCTTACCTGGGACGAGGTGAAGCGCAATCCGAAGCCGCGCGATTACCACCTGCTCAATGCCGCCGATCGGCTCGCACGAGTCGGCGATCTGATCCGCAATGCCGAGCCGCAGGCGATTGAGCCGATTCTAGAGGCTTTCTCCAGCCACATTCAAGCGCTTTGGTCCCGAAGAGGCTGAATCCGCCTCCACATCCATCGGTCAAGAGATTGCCAGCGGCTACAGGAGAGGAGACAACAACCGCATTATCGCTTCGGCGGCACGCTGTCCACGGGAACGGATGACGAACTGGTTGTAGTCGATCTCGACGCTGTCTTCGAGATCGCGCAAAAAATCTTCCTCCAGCCGTTCGACCGCCGAAGCTTCGAACAGCACCGCGTTGACTTCGAAGTTGCTGAAGAAGCTTCGCATATCGAGATTCGCCGTCCCCACACAACCCAATGTCCGATCCATGAGGAAGGTTTTGGCGTGGGCGAAGCCTTTACGATATTGATAGAAGCGGACGCCCGCCTGCAGGAGCTCCTCCACATAAGAGAGGGATGCCCAATCGACGAAGCGGGAGTCCGACTTGCCCGGAATAATGACGCGGACATCGAGGCCGCTAACGGCGGCCGTCTTGAGCGCGAGCCGCACGCTGGCATCGGGAATGAAGTACGGCGTAATGATCCAGACCCGCTCCCGCGCTGAACTGAGCACGCCGAAGAATAGCTCCTGAATCGCATCCCAGCTTGCATCCGGGCCGCTGGATATCATCTTCACCTGCTCCGTCCCCTTGCATTGATGCGGCGGGAACAGATCCCGCAGCGCCAGCGACTGCTCCGTCACGAACGTCCAGTCGTGCAGGAAGATCGCCTGCAGCGCATAGACTGCATCTCCTTCCACCTGCAAGTGCGTATCGCGCCAAAAGCCAAGCTTGCGGTCCAATCCCAAATAATCGTCTCCGATGTTAATTCCGCCGACAAAGCCGATCCGGCCGTCTATGATAAGCAACTTCCGATGATTGCGATAATTGAGGCGACGGCGGAAAAACGAAACCGACAGCGGCATGAACCAGTGAAATTCCACGCCAGCTTCCTTGAACGTCCGCAAATATTTGCGGCGCAACTCGATGCTGCCGACGCCGTCGACCACGACCCGCACCTTGACCCCTTCCTGCGCCTTGGCGATGAGCGCCTGCTGGAAGACGGTGCCGATGCCGTCGTCCCGCAATATATAGAATTCCATATGAATATGATGTTTCGCTTCCCGAATCGCGATCAGCATCGCTTCGAACGTCGTTTGTCCATTCGTCAGCACCCGCGTCTCGTTGCAGCTCGTAATCGGGCTTTCCGACAAGGTAGAGATGAGAGAGAACAACCGTTCCTGCCCATGCATTTCCGGATTGTTCAGCTCGTCCGGACGACGGACCGTCTCGATGCGGAGATGGCCGATCCGGTTCTCGGGATACGCCCAGCTTCCCCTTTTCCGCATCCGCAACCGGGCCGTATATTCCTGGGCGAGAAAGTAGTACATGACGAAGCCGATCAGCGGAAAGCAGAACAGAATCAGCAGCCAGGCTACCGCCTTGGAAGGATGCTTGTACTCGAGCAGCACGATCGTAAAAATTTGAAATATGTATATGAGTAAGGCGACTATCAGCCATAACATCAACTTTTCTAACCTCCGCCTGTCATTGACCTCGAGCCTTTGCAGGGCTTATTTCTTGTATTACACACCAGAGCGGACTCCCTGTCAACTCTGCCCGTTCGGCTATCCCTGTCTTCTAGTCCCGTCCGGTCACCCCCATCCTTCCCATCTTGTCCGGCTGCCCCTATCCTCTCAGTATTGTGTATTTTTCGGCGCAATCATACGTGTAAAATCCTTTATTCGGACAGATATCCGTTCTGTATAGCAGGGCAAGGGAATAGAGTGCAATAGGTAGACTTTACAGGATTACGCGGAATCTGAGGTGATGTGATGAAAGGGTGTTGGTGGAATGGCCGTATGACACTGCTCGTCATTCGCGACGCGGAACAAGCGGTCAAGCAAATAAATGTGCCGAAAATGCTCGTTGTCTCCTTCCCGATTACCGCCGTCTTGTCGATATCGGGTCTGGTGCTGAGCATGCAGTGGAAGGCCGCGGTGGAGATCCGCGAACTGGAAGGCTTGCTGTCTCATCAGTCCGAAGCGCTTGAAGTTACGGTCAAGAACAAGGACGAAGTGATTCAACGGCTACAAAACGAGATCGTCCACCTCTCTTCGGAGACCGCGGCCGTCAAGCAGCGGATCAATCACATGAGCAGCCTGGAGAAGCAGTTGGAAGACTTCGTAGAAGGAACTTTCGGCGTGTCCAAGGAGAGCGGCGAGGGGCAGCCCCGCTTCGTCCGCAGCACCGCCTGGAACGAACAGCGGCAGGTCGGCGGTGAGGATATAAGGAGCGGTATGGAGCAGATGCTGGAATTAGCCGAGCGATCACAGCTGGATCTCGCCCAGATGAAATGCATGCTGTCCTCCATACAGCGCAGCGCGCCGGCCGTATTGAATCAAGCCCAGAAGAAGCAGGAACTCATCGTGGGAACGCCGTCCGTCTGGCCGGCAAAGTCACGTCGCCTGACCTCCAGCTTCGGGTACCGGAAGGACCCGTTGAGTGGATATGCCGCATTCCATGCCGGCATCGACATTGGCGGCGAGACGGGCGACTCCGTCCTTGCAACGGCCGAGGGGGAAGTGATTGAAGCCGGCTTCAACGCTTCGCGGGGCCATTTTATTATTATCCGGCACGTCAACCAATTGGACACCTGGTATATGCACTTGCAGCGAATCCACGTCTCCGTGGGCGACAAGGTAGACAAGGGCGGTATTATCGGCGCGCTGGGCACGACCGGCCGCAGCACCGGGCCTCATCTCCACTTCCAGATTGTCCAACGGGGCGAGCCGATTGATCCGCTTCTGTTCCTGAGCGATGCAGCCGCCGATACCCCGGCAGAGGGACGGCACGTAAAGGTCTCTGCCGTCTCCGGCGCTTCCGGGAGTTCCGGTCCCGGGAACTCCCCATCCTCCCCGCCATCCGTCACGAGACTGTCGCCGCTTCCGATGTGGATTACGGGAAATGCGCAAGCCTACGGAACATAAATCGGACGCATGCAAGCCAAATCTGTCAAAACAGGAGGGATTACGATGTTTCAACGCTCATCCCAGCGCATCAAGCCGGCGGATACGTTCATCGGCCACGGCACCGATTTGAACGGCACCATTCACTCCCCGTCGAATGTGCGCATCGACGGGAAATTTACGGGCGAGCTGAGCAGCAGCGGCACAATCACCGTCGGCGAGCGCGGAGAGGTGCACTCCATCTTGGCTGCCCGCCATGTCGTCGTCGCCGGCACCGTCGTCGGCGATATCAAGACGACGGGCAAGCTGCTCATCACCTCATCCGGACAGGTGCGGGGTCGCTGCGAATCGGGGCTGCTTGTCGTTGAGGAAGGCGGCATCCTGAATGGCACGAGCATGGTGGAGCGGGATACGAAGGAAGACGCTGCACCGAACGGCGCTGCCGCGGCCCACGATCCGCCCGAAAGGGGACGCGGAGAGAAACAGGACAACAAGACGACTATCGCAGACAAGCAAGCGGTCTAACCAAGCCGCTTGCTTTTTTTCGCGGCCTCACTCTTCCCGATCTGGAGATGATCGGACCCCCTTCCGGATCGGTTAGTGCAGCGAATCATAAGGCAAATTCGTCAGCCGGACACGCCACAGCCGATTCAACGGCGGATGCTTCGCGACACACTGCTCGCACCCGCCTACGGGAACATCGCCGCAGAAGCCCGTCCGAAATATCAGCCTCGCCTCCTCGCTGGCCAACAGGCGCCGGCAGACCAGGCATTTCACTGCCGTGTGCAGCTGCTTCGATCTCATTACCTTGCTCCCCCTCATCCGGAATGGAATGATTCCTGCATCCCCCGCATAGCTGCGCTCTCGCCAGGTTTATTCCCCGCCGAGTCCCCGGTCACGTTCGGCATCGCCTTGGGCCAGGGCGGATAGCGCAGCCGCTCCACCCTGTCTAGCTCCGGGCGGCAGCAGCTTCGCCACAGCCGGCGGGCCTGTTCCTCCGCTGGTTCGGCGGGACGCTCCCGCCAGAGGGGGACCCCGCCGCGCGCCGCCCAGCGCTGCGCGTATTCCGCCACCCGATACGGCACATAGCATACCGGCCGCTTCATCGGTGCAAATAGCTCCGCGAGCGCCGCCAGCGGTTGGCCTTCCACCGTGCCGAGAAGGACGGTGCCGGTCGCCTGCAGCCAGGCGGGAGGCAGATACGCGACATCGGTCGCCGCACCTGCCTTCCCGCTCCCGCGCAGGCGCTCCGTCGAACCGGGCGCAGCCGCCGGCGCGGCCACGATGGCGAGGCGCTCCGCATCCACAAGCGCCTCGCCGCCAGGCCAGGAGCCTGATATGACGACGGCATCGGCACGGCGGACGGCGTAGTCCGCATGCACCGTGCACAGCATGCGGTCGGCGCAGACACGGCGCCAGTGCTCGGCTTCTTCGGCTTCCGGGAGGACGAGCCAGACGTCATGGCCGATCTTCCTCAGTCGCCAGGCCAGGTCCAGCCCCCCCTCCCGCGCTCCCAGTACGGCGCATCGCATGCCTTTCCCTCCTTTGCCGCCATCATTTCTTGCGAACCGGGCCGTTCGCAGCATAGCGGCGCAAATAATCCGCCAGCGCTTCCCGCCATGGGCGCATCGGCGGAAAGCCGTTCAAGCGCAGCGCCCACCCCTCCAAAGCCGAAAAAGACGGCCGCCGGGCAGGACGGGGAAATTGCGATGTCGGCACAGAACGCACCTTGACAGACAACCCTGCTTCCTCCATAATCGCAAGCGCAAATTCATGCCAGGAGCAGCTCCCGGCATTCGTGACATGATACGTTCCATATCGGTTCGTCCGCAGCAGCCGCAAGATCATCTCGGCCAAATCGAGTGTATACGTAGGGCACCCCGATTGATCGTGCACCACTTTCAGCTCCGGCTGAACCGCCGCCTGACGCAGCATCGTCTTGACAAAGTTATTGCCGTGCGATCCATATACCCACGAAGTGCGTACAACAAAGGAGGACGGCTGCAGAAGCTGCACCAACCGCTCCCCTTCCCGCTTCGACGCACCGTATACGCTGATCGGACGAGTGCGGGCCGTCTCGTTGTATGGCTTAGTCGCCCGGCCGTCGAATACAAAATCCGTGCTGACGTAGACGAGCTTCGCGCCGACCCGGCTTGCTGCCGCCGCGACATTGCGCGAGCCGAAGGCGTTAACTTTGTACGCCAGATCCGGATTCAGTTCCGCTTCATCCACCTTCGTGTACGCAGCGGCATGAATGACGGCGGATGGCCGCTCCCGCAGGAACATCTGCAGCACCTCCTCCGCATCCGTCACATCCAGCTCCTGACGGCCATAGCCCCGGGCCGGCACACCATAGCGGCGCAGCACCGCCATCATATCTTTGCCGAGTTGGCCCTCCGCTCCGGTAACGAGTATCATTCCTCCCTGATCCATCGTCTCACCCGCCTCGTTCCAGACTGGGCAGGAAGAACGTCTCGGCGTCTTTCAGCGGTGGAAGCGCCTTGTCCTTGTCCGACATTATCGGACTCGATGCCGGCCACGGTATCCCGAGGGCGGGATCATCCCACCGGATGCCCCGATCCCATTCCGGCGCATAGTGGGCATCCACCTTGTACATCACCTCGGTATCATCCACCAAGGTGCAGAGTCCGTGGGCATAGCCCGGCGGAATATGGAGCTGCCGCTTGTTAGCCGCGCTCAGAATCACGCCGATCCATTGGCCGAACCGCGGAGAGCCACGGCGGATATCGACCGCCACATCGTAGATGGCGCCGGCGAGTACCCGCACCAGCTTCGTCTGCGCCATCGGCTCCAGTTGATAATGCAGTCCGCGAATGGTACCGGCCCGGGCAGAAAACGAATGATTATCCTGCACGAACGGCTGCGGAATACCGGAAGCCCCCCATTTTTCAAAATGATAGCTTTCCATAAAAAAGCCGCGTCCGTCTTCAAACACCTTCGGCTCCAACATCAAAACGCCATCCAGCGACGTAAAGATGATTTCCATCAATTCCAACTCCTTGTTCTGACGAATCGGACGGTTCAGACGCTTGGCCGCCGCGCCCTTATCACGGGAACGCCTCGCCGAGCGCTGATACCTATGTCCTTATCCTATGCAGAACCGCAGCGCAGCGTCTGTATGGCCGGGATCATATCGACGCCTACTTATATCTATGTCTGCAGACGCCGAACGATGATCCCGTAGCGGATCGGCTCAGCCGTTTGATCCTTTCGCCAGAAACTCGGAGAACGTTGTCCGGCTCCCTCGGTACCCGTCCCGCTTCCAGGGCTTTACCTTCGGTAAGCCGAAGTGCCTGAAGCGATGCCTTTCCCGCCGAGAAAGCATCCCCGAACAAGCTAAGCCGGGACTGCATGATCATGGCACCCCGGACGCAACCGGCCTACCAATAATGAGATGGATCCGTCGGTAAAAGACGAGCCCCTACACGAATATATTTTAATTATTCCCTTCGGCTCATCCCTTGCTGTCAATTCATCATATCTAATGATTATCTTGAACTCCCTCAATCAGCGTTTTTCCTAGCACCCATCAAGGCTTAGACATTTCGAAAATTGAGTTCCACACCTCCTCATACTGCATTTTGCTAGACTATTTATGTTCCAAACGACTTTACATGTCTGGTTTTGTTAGGTTCAAACCACGTAGTTGCCTTTCGTTGCATATAAGAAGCTCCCACTATAATAGTGAGAGCTTCTCTTCATTTAACGGTTTTGATAATGGAGGAATAGTTCTTCTTTAATGTCTTTGGGTAATGTAAAACCCCTAAAATTTAAAGATATAAGATCAGCCACTTCGTCATCCATCTTTCTCCATATCTCATTTTCATGAATTTGTTGTCTCATTACCCCATCTTTATGAAATCCCAAAACAGCAATCCCGTAATCCCGTTCTCCCCAAATGGCCCATTGTTTAGATGGAGAAGCCCATACCATTACAAATGAATTAAATAGCAAAGCATCGGGAGGACTTTGATTAGGTTCAACATTAAGCATATCCCAGTAATAATCCTCAGGCATATTTGCTGGTATATGAAGCCAATTATAATAACCAAATTCCTTATAATAATAGGTAACAGGATCTGGATTTAACATACCCATAATTATATAGTCATCATTTGATATAAAGGCAAGATTTCTAAGCACATCTTCAAATGGCCCACCCATTGCATTATCTATATCACAAATATAATAATAATTTAATGGTTCTTTAAAGATTTGTTTAGGTAAACGTTCCTCATATTTTAGTAATTCCTTTACGATTTGAAAAGATTTTTCAAATTCTTTCTTCTCCTTCAAAAATATTTTCTCCACCTCCGTTTCTTGATCAATAGCCTCTCGCAATTTAATAATCCGCATTGGCTCTGGCCTTTCAGCCAGGGTCTTTTATTGTTTCACCCCCAAAGCAGGGATGCGAACAAATTTTCCCCTTGACATTTTTGAAACAACCCCAAAATCGGCGAGAAGGCATTTTTGTTTCCTATCTCTTGAAGAATTGGGTGATTGCTGTGAAACTTGTTTCTCGTTCCCATCAGGACTACTTGACCTTCGTAACTGAATAATTGCACAAGGAGTACATTCAGCAGTTCTACAGCAACCTCGTCTTCTGGGTCACGCCCATCGACCTTTCCTCCACCGCTGCCTTGGTTCGCTCTACCTACTCCCTAAAACCAAAGGCCTCTCACCTCGCGACCCTGCCGACATGCTGCGCAGCACACTGCTCATGACCAAGCTCGGGATGAGCGTGGATGACTGGGTCCTGCGCTTCGCACCATACCCATCTATGCCATTCTCAGCGGTTTCGAGCCGGGCGATACGCCGGGCGTCGGCACCTTTTATGACTTCTTCCGAAGGCTCCAAGATTACGGACAAGCTCGTCTCCCGTGCCCTGCGTGAAGAGAAAATTCCACTACACGCCCAAAGAACACGTTCTCTTGCAGCAACTGTTCCAAACGATGTTCGTCTTGCCTTCTGCGGCGAAAGGGTTGCTTGGCGATACTCGCTGCTTCCGCGTCATCGGCGATGGCTCCCCGGTCGAGACCGGAGCTCGCTCCTTCGGTAAGTTCCTTTGCGACTGCCGCAAGTCAGGCAACTGGAAATGCTCCTGCAAACGGCAATTTTCAGATCCTGATGCCAACTGGGGCTGGGACAGCTGCCGCGAGAAATATGACGGCGCACGCTCTACATGTTCACGGCAGCCGATAGTGCTTCCAATCTGCCCATATACCCGCGATTGTTCCGCGCCAGCCAGCACGACGCCCTCGCGATCTATAGCATGCTGGAACAGGCGTTCCGGGCAAACGGTATACCATGAAATGAAAATTGACTCCGACGGCGTTCCCGTCTGCCCCATTGGACGGAAGATGATTTGCTAAGACAAGTGTTCGGGCCGTCAGCGCACCAAGTGGCGTTGCCCCACCAAGGTTGGCAAATGGGAATGTTCCCCCCCCTGCTCGCCTTCCGATTACGGAAGAACATTCTATACATCCACTGCGGATAACCCGCGTCTCTTTCCGCGTATTCGCCGCGACAGCAAGGAATGGAGAGAACGTTACGCTCTTTGCACCGGAGTCGAACGCTCTTTAAAGCGCCAAAAAATCGACTACAAGCTGGAAGCCTCGGGTGGACGCAGCTCCCGCCATTGGAATATCCGGGTGTACTTGATCGCCATGTGCCAGCATGCCGACGCATGGCTGGAAGAAGCCAAGAAACAAAAACAACAGATGTCCGTTGATAAGTGGCTAAAAGACCTGACAGCCGCTTAATCCCATACGGTTCACAAAGCATTTTTTTTTAAATGCCCGGGTTTTGGGTTCTTCGGCATGCACATTTTTGAAAACAGCTTTCATCTGTGCCATTTCATCAGCTCTTCTTCTTCATTTACCCCTCATTTGGACTCAGAATGCTTGCTTTATTCCGAGCCTCTATTAATCACCTAATCTAATTTTAGAAAAAGGCGTTCTTGAACCATTTGGATAATAATCAGCTGTGCGACTTCCTTGATTGGAGTAATTTCGGGTCGTATATCTAGTATTACCTTTCGTAAAATGAGTTACCCCATTGCTAGTTGTTTTAGTAAAACCACTACTTTCTAAATTTCTTTCAAACGTTTTCTTAGTTACATCCGTCTGAATATTTCTTACACTGCTACCTTTCGTAATATTCTGATAAAGCGATTTCGTACCCTGAACAACATCATCTGCAGCTGACTTCGCTGCCTTTACCGCATCGTCTACATACGGTTTTGCTGCTTTAATCGCATCATCAACATACGGTTTTGCTGCTTTAGCTATAGCGTTACCTGCTGCGGCAATACCTCTAGCCAGTAGAGGATTCCGCTTGTTCCTTACTTTTGCTTCAAAAGCATCAGCGTAACGGCATTGCATAAATGCTTCATAGGAACCGCCTTGTTGCTGTGCAATTCATCCCCCATAAATATCCGCTAGCATGTACCCTTTTGTCATCTCGTTGTGGAGCCAACTTGAGGATACGCCAAACTTTTGCGACATCCATAATACATTATTTATCGGTGGATGAGAAAGTTCTTGTCTGTATGTATCCTTTATTTCCGTCTGAGCCAGCGCTTGACCTTCATGAACCATTTCCCGTGCAAACGAAACATTCGCATTCACCAATAACAACAGAAATACAATTGAAAGTAAACCAAATCTTTTCATATTTTATCCATTAATGTAATATTTTTAAAATTATTATACCATAAAATACTATAATCACAAGAAAGATTTACAAAAAAAAAAAAAAAAAAATA
>NZ_BALG01000254.1 GCF_000315235.1 Paenibacillus popilliae ATCC 14706
AAAAGAACACACTATGAATTACGAAATGAGGTGATCTAGTGAAGACAACACCGAACTATGGCCTGAAGTTGCCAGGCGAGAATGACTTTTACAGCGTGGGCGACTTTAATGATAATTTTAATGCCGTTGATGCGGCGTTGACCGCTGCCAAGGAGCATGCAAATAAAAAGGTAGCTAACATCAAAGTGCCCGTAAAGTCAGTCAACGGCAAGACGGGCGATGTTAGACTGACTGCGGCGGATGTCGGGGCCGAAACGCCAACAGGAGCGCAGGAAAAAGCCGATGATGCGTTGGTCGGGGCCAAACGATACACTGATATTAATCTCCGTACAGTCATGATGGAGGTAACGAGTACTATAAGAAATTTCGACATACTCACAACTCCGGGTTACTACCACATCGGTGATATAAATGAGTATAAAAACGGACCGACTAACAGTGAGTTAGGCTGGAGTTGGTCGATCCTAAAAGTTTTTAGCACGACAAGAGGGTACGTAGCGCAGGAATTAACAGAAATTGTACACGGGCGACAGATCAAGCGCGTGCGGACTGAGAAAAAGTGGTCACCGTGGTTGCTTATCCCCGACGAGAGGGATTACAACGAGCTAAAAACTAGCGCCAAGGAATACGTAGACAAAAAGCAGTGGCAACGCCATAAGGTTACCGCTGATGACGGTAGTGCAACTGTCGTCACTGACCTCAATGCCGATCTATCAACAGGTTGGTATATGGCGGGGCCAGGTACGGTCGGTACGCCACACGAGGGCTGGTGGTTTTATGTAGAGGTGATCCGCCGTGACGAGAAGTATTGTGTGCAAAATGCCTACAATTTGGACAACAGGAATCACTACTGTCAGCGACAGAAATGGGGCGGAAATTGGTTACCATGGTCGCAAGACCTTTTTCAAGCGGAGGCAAACGCCAAGAAACACGCCGATCAAAAGGCTTCGCAAGCGGAGGCTAACGCAAAAGCCCATGTTGACGGTATGCCATGGCAACGCCATAAGGTTACCGCTGATGATGGTGCAGCAATTGATATTTCAGGTCGTGACCTAAACACTATAGTAAAAACTGGGTTTTATAAGGGTGCGAAGCTAGGTAATGCGCCTAGTCCACTGCTCCTGCGTGATGGTTGGGGTTACGTGGAGGTCATTGCGCATAACCCCGAATGGGTACTACAAAAGGTTTACGGTTTATATGCAAACCAATTTTATATGCGCAGACTTACAAA
>NZ_BALG01000253.1 GCF_000315235.1 Paenibacillus popilliae ATCC 14706
GAAGACATTCATCTCCAAAACGCGGGGTGAATGTCTTCTTTTTATACTATCTGCACCGCCTCCGAAGAAAAACGCAAGTTCTTCAGTGGCCTCTTTATTCAACGGGGCCTTTTTCGTATGACTTGCGGTCGGTTACGCCAAGATACGACTTCAATCCGTCCTGGAGAATCCGCGAGAAATTAACGTTCGCCTCTTCCGCAGCGTCGTTAAGCCATTTCGGAATGGTTAACGTTTTCTTCACAGCCTTCTCCGCCATATAGTCACGGAATGGCGGCATCCATACGTCGATGAGAACGGCGGACTCGTTGGTATCCAGTCTAAGATTAATTGCGCGAGTAGGTTCCGGAATCTCTTCTCCGTCTTGTTCCATACCACGTACATATGTACAAAATCCAGTCTTTTGTGTATATGAATCCGAACAAATTTCCGGCCGGAATCAAGATAACGTTCGTGTTCTATGAAGGCTCTTGTACATCTTGTTGGCGTTGTTATCTCTCTCTATTAGCCAGTTTTCGCTGTACTTCAACAATGTAGACATCCAGCTCTTGGCTTCGTTTAATGACTTCATCATCAGCAAGACCTTTGACCACAGCTCTTAATAATTCCTGCCTTAGCTCATTAATTTTTAACAATAGTTCATCAATTGATGCGTCTTTATTTGGATACAATAGCAAATCACCTCACACATAATAACTTTAAATGATATCAAATCACCATTTGTAATTAGTATATTATGCGTTTCGGGAAGATCCATAATTTAGGATATTGAGAAACGGAATATAAAAAAGGCACAAATAGGTGTTTCATCAAGGTTAAACACTTCTATAATTGATATAAAATGGAGCTACTGTTAACAAGAACGAACTGTGTAGGGAAGGAATTTGAAATATAGTTTATTGATCAGTAACTCGTGATACCGC
>NZ_BALG01000252.1 GCF_000315235.1 Paenibacillus popilliae ATCC 14706
GACATCTCCATGGGTAAGCGCAGGTAAGGAATCTTGCTGCAAGCGCTCGACACGTTTTTTTCCAGAGACTCTTCAGAATGGGCGCTCCCGCACACTCGCCGTGATTCCATTCTCTAAACTTCGGTTTTTGCAATGCTGACATTGGTGACCCACCCCATAATCTGAAGATATACCCTGTAAAAAAAGGTGTCCTTCGCAATTATAGTGTCTATTTTGAAAAGTCAAGTGGTTGTAAAAAATATACCAGGTGGTATGGTAGGAAAATTACCAGATGGTAGAACTATAAATGTTAGAAATATAAGTTCTGACGGTAGGCCAACATTAGAAATTTATGACGGCAAAAAATCAATTTAAAATTCGTTATTAAGGTAGGTTAGAACGATGCAAGAAAATTGGGAACGATGGGAACCAGTAAGTGGTTTGTCATCAAAGTACTATATTAAGTCATTATCAGATAGTATAGAAGGCTTTAAATTGTTTCTGTTTGATGCAAATGACGAAAAAAAGAAAGTTGAAGTGGTATTCGAAGATTCCGTGCATGCATATAGAAGTACAGATGAAAGTTTTAGACAAAGTACAATAAATACTATTAATGAACGATATGGAACCGAGTTTTATGCAGAATGGACCTTTTTTAAGGTTACTAATTCTGGGTATATTCGATGGTTATCAGAACAATCATACGGTATTGCAGAATCAGAACCACTTATACACTTTTCCATTTTGGCAGGTGACTCAATTGTAGACGTTATTGCCGCATACGAACCTAAAATAAAAAAAAGCTAGAGCGTCTCTTCAGGGGACTGATGGGACTGACCCCCCGTTTGTGAGACAGGGATTAAAAACACCTTGCCAGTAAAGCTGCCAGTCGTCGAAAATCTTGGCTCAACGGTTCGCAACCACGTAGAATCACTTGGTGAGCCGTATGCCTTAGCAGGGCACGTGCGGTTCGATAAGGGGGAAGCCATGAGAGTGGTTTCCCTAGGGTCTGTCAATAACTTTGTGTAAACTCGTTTATAGAGAATCTCCCCCGAGAGGGAGATCGACCCTCACGGCAGATGCTGGCCGATGCGCTCTGGAAAGAAAACGGAGAGCTGCAGCAGCATTGGGCCCCAGTTTTGCACGCGGCCCGTCCATTTGCGAGTGACATCCATAGTGACGAGGTATAGCATCTTTAGCAATGCCTCGTCCGTCGGGAAGATGCTTTTGCCCTTGGTCACTTTTCGTAACTGGCGATGGTAGCTTTCGATGATGTTTGTCTATACAGTATACAGTATACAGATTTTTGCTACATGACATAATTTTATTGATCATTTGATCGCTATGATTGCTGATGAAGGAAAGAAAAAAGCGAAATTGATAGCGCGAAACGTGGGCCTGCCAAAATTGCTGAATGACGAGAAAAATGGCAGTACATGTTTGTTGAAGGCCTGATTGGAAAACAGGAACTTCGCCAAAAAATGGCTGAGGAAGATGATAAGGAACGCGAAGTTCGTGCTTCAGCAATTTAGCTGAGACTTTTTCATTGTGCAATGCATTTTCAAAATAATTGTTCCTCTGGCGAAAGTATTTTTTATTGGCTGCGGTCACCTATTCTGCTCCTTTGTGAAATTGAGTTGGTCTTTGCATGCTGTCATGCAAAAAAATAGAGCCGTACAGCAACGGAGGCCACTGAAAAAGTCCTTCTCATGAAAAAAGGTACGGCTCCTCAAGAAAATTGAGGAGCCGTACCTTTTTTCGTTTATAATTAATGCATC
>NZ_BALG01000251.1 GCF_000315235.1 Paenibacillus popilliae ATCC 14706
CGAGCCTTGTCTACATAACCAAGTCCTTTAACCACTATTTCTACTTCTTCTGGTGTGAGAATCGATTGAAGGATATACGGGATTGTGGTAGACTCGTTAAGAAAGCTTCTGTAAATCATGACCTTGCTGAAGAAAAGCACGCCGGAAACGATAATGGCTTACGGCAATACCAAACCAAGTGATAAAGCCACACATACCAGATAAATTTAGAAGCCACAAATAAACGATTCTGTCCCCGAGAAAACAAAAAAAAGCAAGCATCCCGATAACTGTTGTAATTAATAACGCATTGATTGGAAGACCATGTTTATTCAGCTTTGCTAGAAACTGCTGCTAGACTAAAAAGTAGACATGTAGAACCGAGAAACGGGTAGAATGAAAATATCCAAATTCGAGGTGCTACGATGACGAAAAAATACGATAAAGAATTCAAACTCCAAACGATTCAGATGATCCAGGAAGAAGGAAAGGCGCTGGCGTAGTGGACAACTGAAAGCCGACGACAAAGCTGTTCGCGATCTCCAGAAGCGCATTCGTGATCTGGAAGAGGAGAACGACATCTTAAAAAAGGCGATGCACTACTTCGCCAAAGACCGGCACTGATCTATACATTCATCCACGATCATCGCTTCAAGTGTCGAGTCTCGAAGATGTGCGAAGCCTTTGACATATCTCGAAGCGGCTATTACAAATGGACAACCCGAAAGGCCAGCAAGCGTGAAGAATGTCGCCGCAAGCTAAAGCGGCGTATCCGCCGTATTTTTCTGGACTCCCGCCCTATCGGTAACATCGTGATGATATTAGTTAATGCCCGCATTCTTTCTTCTGCTAATATTTTTTTGTTGTTCTTCGAGTTTCATTTTCTTTTCTTGTTGTAATACTTGCAATTGTTCTTCCACTTTGCCATGAACAACCAATATTCCACACTAAATGAATCTTTTATTGGTTACAACATACCCTTTTAGGAACATTTAACGTGATGTGAGAGCTCGGCCAATCGCGAAATGCCCCGTGCAGCAAGGCTCTAGGGCCGTGTTGCACGGGACAGCGGTGTAGCGTATTGGACCCGAACAGGGCAGATTTTCCTCTAAAGCTACTGCTGTAACTACTCAGGACTTTCCAGCCATTCGTAGATATATTTTATAGCATTTCATTCGTTACTATCCACTTTATAATGGTAATATTGCGACGCTTCACGGCTAACTTCCTTAATAATGGGATCCATTTCAGTCCTGATTTGTGTTTGTAAATCATGTCCAAACTCCTCATTTTGTAGTAGTTCCTTTATCGATTTTCGAACCACCTCAGTAGCCACCTCATATACTACCTCAACCGTTTGTTTTATTATATACTGTTCATTATTTTGAATTTGATAAGGACTATAGTCGTAAATCGGATGGTTGCGTACAATAGTGTCAAGCGTGTCTTCAAGCTTGTCTTCAAGCTTGTCTTCCGTTATTTTCGGTAACAAGGTATTTTCAATAATATCTTTTATTTTCGTGTGTATCTTTTCAATCTGCTTCTGTGGGACTACCTGTTTTTTAATCAACTTTTGCAATGATTTTGCCTGTAAATTGAACGGTAACAAGTCTAGCAGTTCTATTGTTGAACCTAACTGTAACTGTTCAGGATGAGCCCAAGCATCTCCTACGGCAGCTCTTACGTTTTGTTTCACACGTTCTGCATTCATAGATACGGGACGCCAATCGGTAACCGTTGCCCATTCAGGTACAAGGGTTGAATATCCGTACTCGTCTTCAACAAGACGCATTATTTTTATTTTCCCTCCGATAACTTTATCTCCGATTCGAAGGACGACAGGAGCCTTTATTAATTGTCCTTTCCACTCTATTGGTACATAGTAATCCCTTAGTTGAAACGAGGTTTGCAATTGTTGTGTCATGGATTCTACCTGTCCCGGAGATACGGGAACATGGGCGAATACAATGGGATAACCAAGGGCGGTATCAATATGCTCTACCCTTCCTTCTATCGAAAGTTCTGGTAAAGAAAACGATAATTTTTGTCCAACTACCACCTTAGTTTCCTGCGGTGATTCATTAACATCAACGCGTTCATCCCCGTTTATTTCATCTGTATATACATATTGAATCGGTTTATACATGCCTTGTTCTTCGCCATCCTTACGTACAAAAATATTCAATGGCAACATTTCTAAATCATCGTCCATTATAGACGAAGGCACAGCGATTCGAACCAAAGAATCTGGTTGTTCTCCAAGAGATAACACCTTGCCTATTGTTGGTACATAACCAATCGATAGAAATGCAACCTGCTGTCCTACACGATGAATAACAGGAGCAACTCGCCCTTCATCAGCTAATATCTGTACTCTCTCTACAGGTAAAACCGCACCTTCTTCATTTTTATATTTAAAAAAATGATTTTCCATAGGCGAAGTTGTTCGGAATAAATCAACTTCTAGACCATATATGATAGGCAGTTCACTTGCATCTGCCTCGGTTATACCCGATATTAAAATTTCACAATTATTTTCACTAATGGACACTTCACCATGAACCGTTTGCCCATCTTTAATCGGGACGCGAATTAATTTAGCCCAATCATCCTCAACCAATATAAGTGGACTATCTTCAGTTGGAAATTCTAGTATTTCTTCTGCTGTTGGAAAATCTGATATTTCTTCTGTTGGACTCGCTGAGAGGTTTTCATCTAACGCTGGCTGTTCCGTTGACGTGCTTGCCCCCGGTTGCGGCTGTAGTTCTCTCCCTTCCATCACTGCGATTTCTTCTTCTGTTGGAGGTGCTGGGATGTTGTCATCTATCTCTAGCTGTTCCGTTGACGTGCTTGTCCCCGGTTGCGACGGTTGTTCTCTCCCTTCCATCACTGCGATTTCTTCTTCTGTTGGAGGTGCTGGGATGTTGTCATCTAACTCCGGCTGTTCCGTTGACGTGCTTGTCCC
>NZ_BALG01000250.1 GCF_000315235.1 Paenibacillus popilliae ATCC 14706
CCGCACGCGAGGAACAAAGCCGCCCGGTGCTGGATGCCTACTATGCCTGGCTGTGCCAGCAGAAATCCCGGACGATGCCCAAGAGCTTGCTGGGACAAGCGATTGGCTACAGCCTGAACCAGTGGGTCAAGCTGACGGCGTTTATGAAGGACGGTCGGCTAGAGCTGGACAACAATCGGGGGGAACGTTCGATCAAGCCGTTTGTGATCGGACGTAAAAACTGGCTCTTTGCCCATACTCCGCGCGGAGCCAAGGCGAGCGCAGCGATCTACAGTGTGATCGAGACGGCCAAGGAAAATGGGCTACACCCGTTTCGGTATCTCACGCACTTGTTCGAGCAATTGCCGCAGCTTGCCAATCTGCAAGAGCCACAGGCGTTAGCGTCCTTTATGCCGTGGTCGCCGCAGTTGCCGGACTTCTGCCGTCTGAACTAATCTACATCGATCATACACTGGCCCCAATCTGACCGCTAGGTGGGGCCTATTTGACGTTCACCATCATCTTTTATGGACATTAGAACAAGAAGAAGACGTAAATGTATTGGTTAAAAATGAAGAAAATATGTTTTTAAATGACGGATTGTCAAGCCAAGTGCGACAGTTCTTCTGAGAAGGATTCGTGAGCAGTCTTCCAGCCCAAACATTTTCGTGGTCGTTGAT
>NZ_BALG01000249.1 GCF_000315235.1 Paenibacillus popilliae ATCC 14706
AAGGGAGAGAAGATATGAGCAAACTTATCCTTAATACGGACTGCATGTTGTATGAGATGAATGGACAGGCACTTTACAGCACACGTCAAGTTGCACAGGAATTTAAGAAAAGGCACGATAACGTTCTGCAGTCATATGACGAAATGGTTGCTACGGCTCAAAAGAAGGATGAAGACGATCATGAAATAGCTGCCCTGAAAAATCAGGTGAGCTTGCGTTTCATTGAAGAAAACTTCTTCGAGCATAAAT
>NZ_BALG01000248.1 GCF_000315235.1 Paenibacillus popilliae ATCC 14706
CTCTCGTGCGCTGGTAGTCGTACAACACCACGGAGGGTTCACCTCGCCCCGTGCGGTATAGCCACATATACGAATCCGACTGCGCCGCTTTTCCCGGTTCCTTTAACACCTGCAGCGTGGTCTCGTCCGCATGCAGCACATCCTGCTTCAGCAGATGGCGCCTCATTTCCGCCACAACGGGCAGCAGCCAGTGCT
>NZ_BALG01000247.1 GCF_000315235.1 Paenibacillus popilliae ATCC 14706
TCGGTTCGTTTGTAAGGGTACAAACATTTTACCGAGTTGGCGGCTTTTTTTCTATTCTTAAATTGTATTTTGTTGGTTAATCAACAGGCCTGAAACTTCAGAGCATATCCGTTATCTTCAAGAAAATGTTCAAGGACTTGTCGAATATATTCTTTGGTTAAGGAACGCACCATCAGATGTGGGTGAGGCGGAGGCATATACCCTATTCCGTTTTTTTGCATATACCAGTAAAAATAATTCGGTGTAACTACGGTCATCTTATAGGTCATCCCATCATTCACCTTAACTACAACCGGAATACAACCATCATCTTTATTCACATATTCATAAAATAATGGATATTCAATCTCGATAATCTCCAACTTTTGTAATAGGCTATATGTTTCTTTTTCCCATAAAAATGTTCTATCATTCATTTTTCTTATGATGTTATTCATTTCATCTATGCTTAGTGCGCTATGCCTCTTACAGGCCCCCAGAAAACTCAAACTCAAAAAATACGCTTCATCCCGTGCGTAATGCTCAATTGCTTTCGTAATGTTCTCCTTGGTTAACGATGTTACATGGATGTCAGGACATCCAAAGGGGACATAATCTAGTTTTTCTTTATCCATATACCAATAATAGTTATTTGGTGTCCAAAATGTTATCGTATAGGTAACTCCATCCTCCATATCAATAAACACATCGATATTATCATTATTGATAGTGGTATCATCATAATAAAGAGGATACCTAATCTCTATAATCTTCATCTAGGAAATATCATCCTTCCCCTAATTACTATACATTCTACGTAGTTCCTTAATATCTTCTTTTTGCTTCTTCTTTGTCGACGTTGCTACGATATCAAATCCATCCATTCCTTTTCACCCATTACACCCAAGCGATAAATAAAAGTAAGTAACGAACGTTCTACTCATCTTGTCTGAATTCATTTTGTTCTTTTTTAATTTCAGCCAGCATTTTATTCATTTTCTTCATATCAAAATAACCGTTTTGTGCGATAAAATTAAACTTAAGATTATATCCGTTATCTTCAAGGCAATATTCAAGAGCTTGTTGAATATATTCTTTGGTTAAGGAACGCACCATCAGATGTGGGGGAGACGCTGGCATATACCCAATTCCGTTTTCTCGCATATACCAGTAATAATAATTTGGTGTAACAACAGTTGTTTTATAGGTCATCCCATCATTAGCTTTAACTAATACCGTAGTACAACCATCATCTTTATTCCCATATTTATAATATAACGGATATTCAATATCGTTAATATCCAACTCGTGCAATTCGTTATCTGGTGCCCCTTCCCATAAAAAGGATCTATTATTTATTGTTCTTATGATTCTATTCATTTCTTCTACGCTCAGGGCGCCATATCTCATGCCCCACAGAAAACTTAACTTCAAAAAATACGCTTCATCCCGTGCATAATCCTCAATTGCTTTATTAATGTTATCTTCTGTTAATGATTTTACATGAATGCAAAGACCCCCATATTGTACGTGATTTATTTTTTCTTTATCCATGTACCAATAGTAATTATTCGGTGTCCATAGTGTTACCGTATAGGAAACTCCATCCTCCATATCGACAAAAGCATCAATATTTGAATTATTAACATCTACACCGACATAAGGGGGATAGCTAATTTCTATAATCTTCATCTATGCAATATCATCCTTCCGCTAATTACCGTATCATTCTACGTAATTCCTTTTGCAACGTTATTGATATAGGATGAAGCTGATTTTCCGACGTCCTTTACATAGGATACGGTCGCCTTCGTCGCATTATCGACAGTGGTTGAAGCCGTTCTCACGGTGTTAACTATTGTGGGAGTAGCAGTACGTGCAGCGCTAACCACGACGGGAGCGGCTGCACGTACGGCAACAACCACTACCGCTAATTACCGTACATTCTACGAAGTTCCTTAATCACTTCTTTTTGATTATCCTTTGTAGACTTTGCAACGATATCAAATCCACCTCTTGTGTTTTGAAAATAAAGTCTAGCCCCGCTACTTGTTCGAGCTTCATGAACTCGACCAAATCCCAAATAGCGATTTCCTGTCCCTGGATTTGAGTTTCCTTTAAACAGTTCTTTCGTTAAATGATTAATTTGTCTTTGTTCATCATGTCTTTTCGATAATTTTTCAGCATGGTTCACAAGGTGATTACTCTTCTTAATGGAAGAAGTTACGCGAACCGCCGATGGAGCTGGCTGCGAGGGACCCGTAAAAAACTCTTTTGTTGATTTTGCAGCGTTATTGATATAGGATGAAGCTGATTTTCCGACATCCTTTACATAGGATACGGTCGCTTTCGTCGCATTAACGACAGCGGTTGAAGCCGTTCTCGCGGTCTTAACTATTGCGGGAGCCGCCGCACGCGCAGCGCTTACCACGACGGGAGCAGCACGTACCGCAGCAACCACTACCGGTGCCACTCGCTTTTTCCTATGTTTCAATTCAAAGGCGCCATCATAACGCAATTGCATAAATCTTTCATAGGAACCACCGCGTTGTCTTTCAAGCAAGCCCTCATAAATATCGGTTAGCATGTATCCTTTTGCCAGCTCGTGATCTATCCAACTTGGCAATACTTCAAAGTTGTGCGCCAACCACACTACATTTTCAATGCTAGGATAAGATAATCTTTGGATAGGTGTTTTTGGCAATCGAAAAGTGCCGAGTTTTGCAGCCAAGCAATTTTATCAATATACAGCAACAAGTAAGGTTTATGCATAGGTTTGACATGGAGCCTCTATGGGCATGATTCCCTGCGAAGGGGCGAAGCCACAGGCTTCGCAGAGACCAGTAAGCCTATCATGCCCATCACTCCATATCAAACCAGGCTACTTTTACTGCATAAGCAATTGCTGCAAAACTGAGCACATCTACCCTGCAACAAACAGATAGGGGCGCTTTTTGTTTCAAGCGTAGCGATTTCCTGCGCCTCATTACCTACTTGCTGTGCAAATGTAAAATTGCCGTTACCTACAAACAATAAAAGTACGAGGGCTAGTAAAACAAACTTCTTCATCATTTTATTACCTCCTAGGGAATATAATCCAAGCTATTATACCATAAAATACCTGTGATGTGGAAGATAAAAGAAAAAAATAACTGTATTTGTTAAGAGGATCGTTTGCGCTTAGTATACCTTTACGTTCAGGCAACTATGGATACAGCGCTTCCAATCGTGTTGAATTACATCCCTTTTCACCTACTAATCAGCCGATGAAAGCCGGATCGAACGGGATCGGAATGCTGTAGCAGCGTATAAGTTGCGTTGCCTTGCGGCTGCGCCGAGCGGCTGTTCGGGAACAGAACAGGAACGTGGGCGGCTGCCCTCCGATGATAAGGGGAACGGGAGCATCCAGTAGATGGAGAGCTGTTCGATATTGCAAAGAATATTGTATAGATCCATCTGGAGTGGGTGCAGGTCGGAGCGTATAGGCAACAGCGGATAAAAATGGGTGCATAGCACTTGAAAAACCGTGCAATAACGGGCTTTTTGCTAATGAATTCACACCACAAAAGACTGACGTTAATCTTTACCGTCGTTATTGCTCTTTTAAACCATAAGAAACAGACCGCCCCACCGGAAATGGTTTGCGGTCTGTTTCAGATCATAATTCTTTTCCTAGCCGACCGCTCTTAAAGCGGCTATTGCTCGGGAGTCGTGTTACCAGCACGGCTTCTTTTCTATTTATAACATAACATAGTGGTTTTTTATACGTCTAGAGATTCTTGTACGCACCCATCGGCTTATCCTTCACTCTGAAGGTCTACTTATCAGTGCTTCATCTTGAGGCAAACTTGCAAAAGCTTTGCTTTTTATTGCCTCTTTCAGTTCTAATTTCGTAAGCAGCGCAATTCCTTTGGCTTCAAGCCATTCATTATCATAAAATTGATCCAAGTAATTCGTACCTGTATCCGGAATAATGGCCAGAGCAGAGTGAACAGAACTGTGTTGCAACCAAGCTAAAGCGGTGAATACAACTAAACCCGCTGAACCGCCCAATAATAGACCATGTTCTTGTGCCAATATACGGCAAGTTGAAATCGCTTCCTGATCGCTTGAAATACAAATTTGATCCAATACGGTTATGTCCATGTTATCGCTTCGCCAGCTAAGTCCAACACCATTAATTAGATACGGAGCAAACCTGCTCGTAAATATGGCAGACCCGACAACATCGCAAGCGATAATTTTCATGTCTGGCCGAGTTTCCTTAACGCGCTTGCCAATACCACATAGATGTCCACCCGTGCTTACTGCGCCAACGATAGAATCAACGGGTAAATCCATAATTTCCAATGACGTCGTGTCTGCATGGTAAGAGGGGTTGCTTGGGTTATCGTATTGATTCGTCCAATAGGCATTCGGATACTGCGCAAGCAGTTCCTGAACACGAGCTAGCCGGGCCTTCTGGAAGCTGCCGTTCGAAGCAGGTGTAACGACCATATCCACCTCGGCGCCGTAAGCTTTGTACCATCGCAACAGACCAAAGCTTACCTTTGGATCCACGACAATAATGACTCGAAAGCCATATACCGCTCCCAGCATAGCTAGCGATTTACCCAAATTCCCAGAGGTGGATTCAATCACGATACTCCCCTTCTGTATGCGTCCGCTACTCATCGCGGACTTCACAAGTCCCAGTGCCGTTCTGTCTTTGATGCTGAAGGTAGGATTAAAGTAATCTAGCTTTAAAAATAACTTTTTGCCAGATGGCACCAACTCGTCATGAAAAGCGACCACGGGAGTATTTCCAATACATTCTGCGATATTATTATATATCATTCCTCTACCCCACCACTTTGAATAGACTGTCACTTCTGGTCAATATTTCATTCCCGTTCATCGCAACGACAATTGGATCTTCCGTATGCAACGCCCCCAATCCAAACTCATAGTACGGTGTCTCGATGGAAAGAACCATTCCTGCTTCGATGACATCCTCACTATTCGGGGCAAGCACGGGCAACTCATAAGGCTCTAGGCCAATGCCGTGTCCTACATGATGGCGGCGATAATTGTGGAATCCAGCTTCATGCACCGCATTCATCGTCAAATGAAACACATCTTTGCCTCGCATCCCTGGCTTCACTTCTCTCATGGCAATACGTTGCCCCGTACGTAACGCATTGTACTTTTGATATTCGGGTCTTACGGTTTTATAGGCAAACACCCTGGCAATGTCAGCCCAATACCCATGTAACACCACATCACAATCAAACCAAAGCAGGTCTCCAGGTTCAAGCCGAATGTGACTTCGTTGTCTACGCTGGCCACCAACGGCATGTCTTCCAAGCTTAATCATTGATAACCTAGGTATTCCGCCTTGTGCAGCAACCGCCTTGGCAAATATGGATGCGATCTCTACTTCGTTCATTCCTTCGTATAACTCCTCCACAACGGCATGAATTGCTGTCTCTATACATTGAGCCGAAGCACGTAGGTGCATGACTTCTTCCCTCGTTTTTACAGCTCTTACGCATCTGATTAGAGAAGCACATTCAACCAATTCCGCTTGCGGCAACTGATTCTTCAGGTTGTTCTTCGTGTTGCTGCTGAGGCCGTCCTCATCAAACCCAATTCGCTCTTGGAGAAGCCCTAACTGCTTTAGTAAAGCACCGAGCGCAGCTTCGGCATTCGAATAGCTCATGTCATTATTCGATAGCTGCTTCAGTTTTTCTTCCTCCTGTGTCAACGCAGCCCCACTATGATGCTCTCTGTAAAAAGTTCCATAGGTGAACACATGGCCAATCGTGGAGTGAGCATCTAACACCTGATCAATCTCACCTATAGAATGAACAATATGAACGGTTTGTGGACAGTCATAAGTGATAATGGCATAGCATTGTCCACCGTATGGCTTCAGTGTTTTAATCACAGGTTCAAAGCCTGCAAAGTAACGAACATTCTCTCTCGTTGCCGCGATAATGGCGTGCAAGCGATGTTCCTTCATTTTTACTATAAGCCGGTCTGCGTTAAAACTCATCTATGGACCCCCTCATTCCTGTTCAATCGTTCAACTAACTTTAGTACGGCGGGCGCAAGCAGATGATGTTCGTTCATGTTAATGAAACTTACTTCGTTGATTTCAGATAAGGGGGCTATTTCTCCTGACCATGCGGCCTGAAAACAAACCAGTTCCACTTCAGCTTCTTGCATATAAGCGGGACCGACCACAGTACAAAGATAAGTAACACTTTCAGGGTGTAAAGAGATTCCGAGCTCTTCCATTACCTCTCTCATTAATGCTTCCTTCGGATGCTCTCCAGCTTCTATTTTCCCCCCTGGCAAATACCAATGTTCGTTATCTCTAACTCTAACCAGAAGCAGTTGGTTATCCTTTACTTGGACGAGACACGCACACCTAAGTATTGTCATGGGTCAACGCCCTTTCAACCATTTGCAGCATATGTTCCTTGTCGAAGCTAACATAATGTCCCGCCGCTATCCGCGTCGGATCGCCCGCATGGTAATATTCATAAACCAACTGCCTTTGACCAAAGCTTTCACCCGAAGCATCCCATGCTAAGTTTAACAATTGAGTCCTGCTGTGGGCGTTCATATCGCCTGTCGTAAGCGCCGTCTGTAAATCAACGAGTTCCTCAGCTAAAAAATCTTGATAATGCGGTGTCGATAGCATCGATCCAGCAGCTAAAGATTGAATTGTCTTTATCATTTGTTCATACATCCTTGGAAAATGGTAGCGAATCGCCTGGATTGCATTCCCGCTAGGTGTGAGTACACCTGCATCGCTTACAAAAGCGTCTGCCTCGCTTAGTAATATGGAGGCCTTTAACAGTTCAATACAAGAAGTTAGTTCTCCCAACTTCTCTTGGATATTCATCAATCCGTCTAACTTCAACATCTGCGCAAGCTTTATCGAAATTCCAGTAAGAAACTCGGCCTTGGAGAGACCTCTTACAATGCCTTGATGCCCCGTATGGTTCCTAGCAAAGGTTTGATCGTAAAACAGATTGGATTGCGTCACATCTCTGAATACAAATACGTTGTTCCAAGGTATGAACACTTCGTTCAAAATCAAATAAGCATCGATTTCGTCAAATCGGTTGGATAAAGGATAATCAAAATGATGATAAGCGGGTTTGCCAAGCGGCTTTCTGCACACGATGTTTACTCCTGGCTGATCAAGCTGCAGCGCAAAAGCAAGCGCATAATCCTCATCACCTGGTGTGAGACCTGGCATATTAAAAATAAGCAACTCATCAGCGATAGGTGCGAGTGTGACGATCATCTTGGCACCCGTTACCACAATTCCATGACGATCACGGCTTATCACACGTACTGCAGCGTAGGGATTCACTTGCGATCCAAGGGGCAGCGATCGATCAATTTGTGGGTTAATGGCCCCATGACCGATAAATAAATTGTTTTTCTTTACATAAGCGTAATATTCGATCATATTCTTGGAGTAATCCGCATATTTTCCAATGCCCAATCCATTGGAGTGGGTAGACATGGCAACCAAGGCGGCATTCATAAAATCAGGGGTTCGCCCAAGCATCCCGAACGATACGTCTGCCACCGCTTTATAGGACTCCCTTTTCTTTTGTAAATCGTTTACTGATTTCGGAATGAGCAAGCTAGTTGGCGCGCTATTTCCTTTTTCATCGATGAAGCAGTGTATGTCCGGCTTTTCTTCTTGCAATTCGTAATACCGTTCAATACATTTGATAGCTCCGGCCAACGCCGGTTCTTCGGTCACCTTAACCCGCTCTCCGTTGAGAAAAACCGAGCTTCGCCCATGTATTCTACGTAAGTAACGGGAAGGAAGCGTGAGAATATGGCTAGATTCCATACTTGCGCAACACCTCTTTCATTTTTAAACTTTATCTACTTCGATGAGTTTGAGATAAACGGTCCACAATATTTTTGCAACGCGTAAAATACGCCATCCTCGTTATTTGATAACGTCACATCATCCGCTATGCGCTTTAGCTCTTCCGGAGAATTTTCCATGGCAATACGAAGGCCGGCTGCTTTCAGCATAGAGATATCATTATAGTAATTCCCAATGGCGAGTATCTCTTCTTTTTCTATTCCTCTGATCTGCGCTAGCCGTTGTAAAGCATTTCCTTTATTTGCTTGAACGTTCAACACATCGATAAAGGTCTCCCCCGATCTTGTCATATTCAACCCCAACATATCTTGAAAGTGTTTCTGAGTTTGGTCCAATTGTTGCGACGAGCCCATCATTGTAAATTTGATTAGTGGCTCCTGAATTTTGTCCCGTGCCGGAAGCAGCTTTGGAGAAATAAAAAAACTTGAGTATAGATCACGAATCGTTTTTCTCATCCCACGGACCTGTTCAACGTATATTTCAAAAGGGGTATTGATATCAAAATGAATATCATGTTCCCTGCAATACGCGAGATAAGGTTCTAGCTGCGTCTGTACAATCGTGTACTGATTCATGATTGTATTTTGTTGAAAATCGAAGGTCACGGCTCCATTAAATGTGATCCCACACCCAGTAATACCTAAGCGATTCGTATAATATTTTGTACTCACTGGACCACGTCCCGTACATAACACAATTTCCGAACCCAAACGGGAGAGCTTGCGCAACAATATCTTTGATTGTTCCGATACAGAATGATCGTCATGTAGCAACGTACCATCCATATCGATTGCAATGAGCTTATACATGGTTAACTCCTAACCTCTCTAATGGAAATGAAACCTAACAAAGCGACTACGGTTAAACATACAGCAAAGGTGTACATGGCAGAGCCGCCATGAATTTGAAGTATGGTTCCTCCCACCGAACCTCCAATCAATCCCGAAACACCTAAGAAAATCATAGCAAGCAACGCTTGGGAACTTGCCCCTAAGCGTTTTGGCGCTGCGCTGGCCATGTAGTTCACTGCAGCCACCCAAAACAAACTGTATGTACCTGCTTGAAGAATTTGCAGAATTAATATCCAGCTCGGATCGGAAATGAAGACATACCCGATCCATCGAACTAAGTATAAAAAACAAGCCGTAGTTATCAGCTTTAGCGAAGACACCTTTTGAATAAATCGAGCAGAGAAATAGAACCCAACAATTTCACTACATCCAACTACAGCCCAAGCCCAAGAAATTAAATTATCCGCTGCACCTAACTCTTTATAATAAAGAGAAAATAAAGCGTCATTCATTCGATGCGGAACCGCTAGAAACAAGACAAAAAACAAAAAAACGGCGACTTTTTTATCTTTCACCAAACAGGCTACGTCTTTCATGTTTAGTTTCTCCTGATGGATGCCTCCTAACGTCGTCCTCTTTAACATAAAGAGTAGAATACAAGCTGCCATCCAAATCGGTATATAGATGATAAGGAGAGCTTGTAATCCTCCCAAAGCATGGAAGTACAATCCTAATAAAATCGATACAACACAAAAACCTAGAGAGCCCCATAGTCGGATACTACTGTAGGGCACATGATTTTGTTCAGCGGTTTGAACAGATAACGTTTCTATTAATGGGATAGCCGATAAAAAAAACATAAATAACGTAATAACAAATAGCAGAGAAGCACTTTTGTTATCGATCATAAATAACCCAGCTGCGGACATACCGGTTAGAAACCAAAGAATGATCAATACGAATTTTAACGAATGAAAGCGATCGCTAATATAACCTACAATAGGTTGAACCATAATAGCGAAGAAAGGCCCTATCATGAGAAGAGATCCAACTTGATCAGGCTGAAATTTTCTCTCTAGTAAGAGGAGTGGAAGATAGGGGAGAAGAATCGCAAAAGTCGAGAAGATCAAACTATTGATTACTTTCACGTGAACCAAGTTTTTTTTCATACTATCTCCTTATATATCGTTTGTATCTCGAATCTATAATTAAACAAAATTATATTATTTTTACTTTTTAATTGAATTGTATGTATACAATATATCTTTTATGGGAAATTGTCAATATATTAACAAGGAAATATCGGGGATTGCGAACCGAGTCAGGAGGTAGCCAGGCATCGAAGAATGCCAATCTTTTCCGGCCGGGATATCGGTTGCCGTGTTGCATGAATGAACAATGGCTGCGCCGTGCAACAATTCGGCACGGCTATTTACCATTCACGGATTGATAGACCTCGGCTGCGAAGGCGAACCCGCTCATAGGAGACCCGCTCGAGGGAGAGGAGACGGCTTGCTCGAAGGTGAAGAGAAATTGGACATCAAGGCCGATAAAAGCCGGATCGAACTGGATCGGAATGCTGTAGCAGCGTATCAGTTGCGTTTCTTTGCCGCTGCGCCGATCGGCTGTTCGGGAACAGAACAGGAACGTGGACGGCTGACCTCCGATGAGGGGCACGGGAGCATCCAGCAGATTGAGCTGTTCGATATTGCAAAGATCGATCTGGAGATGGGTGCGGGTCGGATCGTATAGGCAGCAGCGGATAAAGATGGACTCTGGAGCTTCCAGCCGGATCGGATAGGTCTGGGCCGCGAAGCCTCTGTATTCACTCCGCTTGGGACCGGCAGGCGGAACGATCAGTTCAGGCATCGGGCCTGGCAGGAATTCGCTGGCTTGATCGATAAGGGAAGCGAGAACGCTTTTCTGCCCAGCCAGCTTGGCCGTATGGACGACGTTGGGCGCGCCTCCGGACAAGAGCTGTGCCGCCGCTTGCGCTCTGTCGGCTGCCGAGATGACGCTGCGCTCATGGCTGACGATCCGTTGAATTGGAATCAAGGGCATGACGGTCTCCTCCTTCCAAACAGGTTGCCATGCCCGCAAGCGCGGGCATGGCGGAAGTTATGCAGCACAACACACGGAATCGAAAAATAAAGGGGTGATTCGATTAGACAATAATAAGCGGATTGTGATAGATATCGGCGGCAAAGGCAAGTCCGGCCGTATTAATAGCACCATTCGTCAAGTAGTTCGTCACCTGGAACGAGAATACGAAGCGAACGCCAAGGTTGAGTGTAATCAGTCCAAGCGAAGCTGGAATCGAATAGAAGCGGACATTTTGCCAGTTGTACGGATTGGCGACATCTGTTGTAATTCCGGTTACCGGATTGAGCGAGCCTGCATTCAAATCGACGTCCAGCCCCGGCACCGGGATCAAGTCGATGCCGAGAGAGGAGAAGGCTTGAACACGCGCCGTAACCGCGTTGTCGGCAAATACGGTCAAGGCAATCAAAAATTCATTAATTACGCCGACAGTTAACGGGATCGTAACCGATACGGCAGCGAAGCCATGCGTCTCGCCTGGAATAAAGGTTGGCTGCGTCCAGACGAATTGCGGATTTGGCGCGGCTGCGAATAACGTATTGTCATTATCGAACTTTGCAAGCTGAGGCCAGATGGTTGGCGCATTGCCGACGTTGACGACATTGGCTGCCGCTCCTGCCAAGAGACTGTTCACTGCCGTTACCCGATCTGGAGCGGAGACGACATTCGTCGTGCTGCTTGTAAGGCGTTGAATAGGAACGAGTGGCATAAGGAAAAACCTCCTTCATCATATGTTGGAAGGACGATGGGATGTCCTCCTCTGTTACTACTGTATGAAGGAGGGAAGGGCTTCGCTTGGATGAATTACTAGATTTATTCATACAATCTTGCAAGGCGCGGCAGGTGCGAGAGACGGAAAATGCAACGATGACGCCGAATATTGTATTCTTCACAACTTACAGGTCGTACCCATATATTTATAATTGATAGAATATCGAAGCGCATACCAATGATCCGCAGGCGAGATGTTGTCTACGGATCATGGCAGCCCTTCGACTGGGCGCTACAGGCCCGAGGCGGCAACGATATGATGAATGGCATCGTTCCATTGATGGTCCTGCCCGGATTCGTCGGGAACGATGATCCCGAGGCCGTGCTGGCTTCGGGCCCGGTGCAGCCGAAGGCGAAGCTTCGTATCTCGAAGGAAGTCCTCTATGGCGGTCAAGACGCCGTTTCTCTCTCCGTACTCGTACTCCGCATTATGCACGGATGAATTATGGCCGCCTTCGACCAGTTCATTCACTCCCGGAAGCATGCCTTTGCGGGCGCTCGGCTTCCGGTAAGCTTCGGGAATCGACTCCGGAAAATAATACATATCTCTTCTGCCGTAAGGCCATTCCAAATCATGCAAAAACACGATCGGGTATCGTCCGTGTCCTTCCAATGCCTTCAGTTCATGGTAGACGGTGTACCAGTTATGATCCCCGTCCAGCAGCACCGCGTCGCAAGGGCCTACCTGCGGCAGCACGTTCAGACTGAGATCGGGAATCATGACGAAGGCGCTCCCGAACTGCTGTTGCAGAGCGCCGACATCGAACAGAGGCGAAGGATCGATGGCGATAAGCCGGCCTTGCGGATTCGACTGGACATAGCTAAGAAGATTCAACGTATTCCACCCTTGGGCGCAGCCGACCTCGACGATCGTCGCGGGCCGGGCAAGCTCCAGAACCGGGCGAATCATTGCGTTCCAAAAATGGATCAATGTCGCTCTCCCTCCATCATAATCGGGGTGAATATAGCTGGACAAACTTTTCTACTCGATTCGAGAGCATCAGCGGCCAAGCGGCTTGGATCTGTTCTATCGGCCAGTCCCACCAGGCGATGCGGAGCAAGTTGTCAATGATATGCGAAGGGAAGCGGTACCGGATGACTCGGGCCGGGTTGCCGCCGGCAATCGCATAAGGCGGGATATCTTTGGATACGGTGCTGCGGGCCGCGATGACGGCCCCGTGGCCGATCGTTACGCCCGATAGCACATAGGAGTCCATTCCTATCCAGACGTCATGGCCGATGACCACGTTGCCCTTGGTCTTCGGATGCCCCGTATAAACGGAGGCCGCTGGAAAAATTGGATTAAACGGGTACGTCGTCACCCAGTCGACATTATGCTCCCCTCCCAGCAAAATCGTGATCCGGGCGGCAAAGGAGCAGAACTTGCCGATGGTCAAGGTAGATCCTTCCCCCCAGGAGAACACATCGGGATGACCGTAGCTCCAGTCCCCGATAGCGTAGGCGGAATAGGCCGGGTTTTGGTTCATAAAGACGCTCATTTCTGAAGTTCCTCCCTCCCTCCTTCCGGCCTGAATCGCCTAGCCCGAAATGACCGATCACCACGGGACAGCAGCAGCTTCATTACTCTATGCAAGCGCGGAGGCAAGTTCTCTAGTCGTTCGCACCAAAATGCGAACCATCTCAGAAGCTGCAGTGGATATAAATCGGGTTAAGCACCGGGACACGCAATGCCCCGACCTCCAGGCGGCCCAGGATAGTAAGCGGGCTGTCCCGCAGACTGTCAATGGCGCAGGAGACATGGAAGTCGGGCATTTCCAGCCAGACGCCCGGGGCCATTGTCAGCGGTTGAATTGATTGGATGATATACTCCCCAGTCGCCTTACCATTGGTAAACCATTCCTCCCCGGTGAATGACCAGCCCGATTTCCGACCGTCTGTCCCGTAGACGCTGAAGGCGGGAATAAGCTGGGGAGACAGAATTTTGCCGCTGATGTCACAGGAACGGGACGGGGAGACGGACAGGATGATGCGAGGCTGTTCGATCGGTTCGGTACCGGCGTTGCGGAAGAGCATTATGACGAAGACGGACACGCGTTTTGCATCCGTGTCGAAGTCGACCACGGACTGGAATAGGCATTCTGCCCCTGGGACGGCAGCTTGCAGTTCGGTCATGCGAAGCACCTCACTTTATGCGTAATCGGATAACACGGCGAATCCGAAGCTCCTCCTCCAAGGTGGAAAGGCGCCGCTCCAGATCGGCAATCCGGGATTGAACCCTTTGCCGAGACTGCTCCAACTGCTTCTGCTCCTCCTTCAAGGGCGCGATACGGCCGATGAGCTGCTCGACGGAGGCGAGGGCCCGCTTGGCGAAGTGAATGCTGGAGTGGAAGTCGCACTTGGCCCGGTAGGCGCCGATCTCCATCCCGCTCAAGCGGATCGCCTCCCGAATGGAGGGGCCATCGGTAATCCATTGCGGTTCCGGCCCGCCGGAGCTTGCTTCGGTGACTGCGCACCACGGGATCGGATAGGCGGAGGCGCTTACATACAGCCTCCCCCAGATGTTCGCGGCAAGATCGTACTCCAGGCGGAAGATCATATCCCCCGCGGCCCAACTGAAGCGGAGACGTTCCTGATCGGCACCGCAGGCGATGACGGAAGCGGGAGAGGAAGGAATGGCGATCGCTTCTTCGGCGATCGCGAGCCAGCTTCCGTCCGCTTCGGATTCGTAGTTGGCAAACGCGAGCTGCCCGGCGGGGAGCCGGATCAGGAGACAGCGGGCACGTTCTGGTACGGGCACGGTGCCGACAGGCAGACGGACGAGGCACGAGGGGGCGCCGGCGTCCGTCAGTGGCAGATTCATTCCTTCTCCGACCGCCTTCCATGAGCCGGACGCGGAATCATAATTCCAGCGGCACAGAAGAAGCCTGCCCTGTCTCATCAGCAGGCCGCAGATCGAGAGGGTGCGTTCGGTCGTCAGCCACTGCATGGCGATGATACGATCCGCTTCCGCCATCACCGCAGGCCCGTTCCAGTGGATCCCCGTGAGCGCTGTATGCTCGGCGTGCGAAGCATACTGCAGCAAGAGGTGAAGCCGGTTCGAGCAGTGGGCCAGCTTCAAGCCGGTTAGCCCGGCGTATTCCCCGGGCAGCTTGCTGGTCTGAAGCCCCTCCTGATCGGGAGGAAGCCGGGCGTGCACCAGTTCCCGATGCTGATTAAGATATACAATATGGACGTAGTCCTGAGCATCCTGACATACATCATACATGCCAGCAGCCTCGGCCAGCCGCAGCTCCGCTGTCCGGCCGCACCGGCTGTGCTCCAGCAGCTCAATGACTAGGCCGTCTCCGTCCTGACGAATGACGGACATATGGCTGCCATTTGCCACCCAATAGCGAAGCTCCATACCTGTTTCCCCCTTCTCTGACCGTATTGCCTCTCTTCATCGTATTCGGTGGATGGGAGAATTAGCTCTCCGGGTCCCAAGGCGAACTTGGCTCCTCCAGGCGATCCGTGAGCTAAGGTCATACGCACAGGCAAATAAGGGAATGTACTAATACACTAATTCCAGTATTATCCGCAAGTGCTGGAGGGATTCTTATTGATACTGATCCAAAGGCTCTACTTGTTGTTCCGATTGGAAGGCGAGCCATTCATCGCAGAATTATATAGGCAACTGCTGAACAAAAAACCGGAACCGAACGGCATCAGCCACTTCACCCGGCTGCTTCAAGCCGGCCATAGCAAGCTGTCGATCGTGGTCAGCTTCCTTCGCAGCAGTGAGATGAAGAAGAACATGGCGCAGGGAGGAGGGGGCTACAACGAGCATGCGGCTCTGTGCTACACCTTCTCCGGCCTGCTTCGGACCAGAGGAGAGGCCGAATTTGTCCGCGATCTATACGTGGAGTTGCTCTGCCGCGACGTCGAAGACCAGGCGCTCATACATTACCAACGTATGCTGCGCTACGGAAGAAGCCGCATGTCCGTCCTACTCGGCATACTTACGTCGCCGGAGTGCCAGACCCTGCTCGCGCAGCCGGAGTTCCCACGCTTGAACGGCCCGATTGAGTTCGGCAGCTTCCAACTGGCTCCTACGGAAGAGAGCGGGGAGAAGCTCCCTGCCCCGCTGGCTCCGCCGCTAGAGCGCAAGGTCTCGATTGTCATCTTGACGTGGAACGGATGGGAGCATACGAGGCGGTGCCTCGCTTCTCTGGAGAAGACGGCCCGTCACGAACGCCTGGAGATCGTGGTATTCGATAACGGCAGCACCGACGGCACGCTTTCTTACCTGCAGAGCATCCCCTGGATTCGGGTGATTGAACATGGCGCGAACATCGGCTTTACGGCAGGCAACAACCTGGCTATGGCCCATTGCGATCCCGACAGCGATATTCTGATGCTGAACAACGATATTGTGGCGAAGGAGCCTTACTGGGTGGAACGGTTGCAGGAGACGGCCTATTCGGATCCGCATATCGGCGTCGTCGGCTGCCGGCTTCGCGGCGACGATCGATTGCTGCAACATGCAGGCACCTATATATTCACGGAGACATGCTGGGGGCAGCAGATCGGCGGTCTGGAGACGGACATCGGCCAATATGCGTCCGTACGGGATGTACAGGGAGTCGTCTTCGCCTGCGCTTACGTGAAGCGGAGCATTCTGGAGAAGTTGGGCGGTCTGGATACCGATTATTTCGCCTACTTCGAGGATACCGACTATTGCCTTCGGGCACTGGAGCGGGGCTACCGGGTCGTCTGCGACGGCCGTGTGACGCTAACTCACTCCCAGAACACGACGACAAAGGTGAATCAAGTCGATTTCTCCGGGTTGTTCGAGCAATCGCGCCTGATCTTTCGGGACAAATGGCAGCCTCGGCTCGAAGGAAGCTATGAGAAAAGGCTGAATTGGCATTCCATCGTGAATGCGCCAACCGGCTACGCAACATCATCCAAAAATTTGATGATCGCGCTGGACGAGAAACGGATTAAAATGCATTACCGTTATGTGTACGGCCCGGGCACCCCGCATGCTGCGGAAGAGCCTTCAATGAGCGATGATTACCGGATCAATATTTTTCGCATGCGCCATGCTGATCCGAATGCGCCGGAGGTCGTCTATGGACAAGGGAACGTCTTTTACAAAAACGAGGGCAAGTACAAAATCGGCTACACGATGCTGGAGGTGGACGGAGTTCCGGAAGAATGGGTCCAGCAATGCAATCGCATGGATGAGATATGGGTACCGTCCCAGTTCAATGCCGATACGTTCCGCAGCAGCGGGGTAAGGGGCCCCATCCGCATTATGCCGCTCGGCGTCGACCCGAACTATTTCCATCCTGGCATTCGCTCCGCCCGCTTCTCGGACCGGTTCACGTTTCTGTCGGTATTCGAGTGGGGAGAACGCAAAAATCCGTTGGATATGCTGCGCACCTTCGCCAACGTATTCACCCACGACAATGTTCTGCTCGTATGCAAAATCATGAACGCAGACCCGACGATCAATGTGCTGGCCGAAATCCGCAAGCTCAATCTCAAGCATGCGGAATCGAAGATTATGATTTTGTACAATCAGAAGCTCCCGTCTTATTTGCTCGGAAGCTTGTACCGGTCCGCGGATTGCTTCGTATTGCCGACCCGCGGCGAAGGATGGGGCATGCCGATACTGGAGGCGATGGCGTGCGGACTGCCCGTCATTGCCACCGACTGGAGCGCGCAGCGCGACTTCCTGAACGAACGGACGGGATATCCGATCCGGGTCAAGCAGCTCGTACCGGCGGTTGCGAAATGTCCGTACTATACCGATTTCCGTTGGGCCGACCCGGACTATGAGCACTTGGCGTATTTGATGCGACATGTATACGAGAACCGAGAAGCAGCACGGGAACGCGGACGGAACGCTGCGCAGGAAGTGATGTCCCGCTGGACGTGGTCGCATGCCGTGCAGCATATAGCCGACCGCATACAATGGATATGAATGGAGAGTGACAGCAATGCGTTACATCGTTGGTATCCCGTATGTCAACCGGCTTGATCTGCTGAACCGAGCGGTTGCCAGCATTCGCCCCTATTGGCCGCATACGTACGTATTGGATAACTCGGCGGATTCCGAGCTGAAGGGCCATATCTTATCCGAGATGGTGAACGTCATCCATCCGCCTGTCCCACTGACCTTTACCCAGTCCATGAACTGGTTCCAGCGGATTGCCGCTGAACAAGGGGCGGACGCGGTCATGTATATGCATACGGATGCCGAGGCTCATCCCGGAACCCCCGAAGCCTTCCTTCGCGTGGTAACGGATCTGAAGCAGAGCGGACGGAAGTGGGGGCTAGCTATGACCAATTTCGATGCGCTGGCGGCCTACAATATCGATGCGGTGCGCGCGGCGGGGCCATGGGATACGGTGTTCAGCAGTTATTTCGCAGACATCGACTATCACCGCCGGCTTCGGCTGGCAGGGTATGAGGAGATTTCTACGGGGCTGCCGGTAGAACATCATGTAAGCTCTACCCGCAAGTCGGATCCCCGCCTCAACTTCCTTATCAATATCACTTGGCCGCTTTACGAGCGGTATTACGAGCTGAAATGGGGAGGACGGATGGCGGAGGAGACCTACTCGGTTCCCTTCAATCTGGCCACGTGACAGCGGATTTCACAAGCACCTACGCAAAGGAGGCAAAAGCAATGCGCCTGACCGACATCAAGCGAACGTATCAGGCGGTATACAGCCTGGGCTCGAACTGTTATCCGGCACAGCGGCTGGAGCGGTATGGCCTGCGGCCCTACAGTGGTGTAATTGATTGGATGTACTCCCATTCAATCCCAGGCCTGTGCCTGCTGCTTCGCAACCGGTTTGCCAAATTTATGTACTCCGACCATATCGAGGTGGACGGAACGGAGTTCAACGGCCATAATTATTCCTTGCTGGATCGCGTCTACGGGGTGCAGTCGGTGCATGATTTTCTGGTCGCGGATCAACAGGAGGGGATTGTCCGCAAATATCCGGAATTCCAACAGACGCTGCAGCGGAGAATTGCCCGCTTCCACCGCCATATCGAGCAGGCGGAATGGGTCTTCTTCTTCCGGCTGCATGCCTCCCATGAGGAGGCGGCGGCCTTGGAAGCGGCGCTGGCCTCGATCGTCCGGCACCAATTCCGCTTGCTCGTCGTCAATCCGGGGGTCGATCGCCGAATCGTGGAGCTCGATTGGCCACTGGCGCATACGTGTGCGGTGGAGGCGCCGATCGCCTGGGATGCGGACAGCGATCGGGCGTGGAACGAATTATTCGCCGACTTCCGCTACGAGGCCCTGTCGGGATAAGAGAGGGCTTGCAGGTTCGGCTGCCTGCGGCCCACCGTCCGGCAACTTGCGCGGAGCACAACGCACAAATCGCCAGCTTCCAGGGAAGCTGGCGATTTTGCATGTACGCCGCAAGCATTATGCCTGCTGCGTCAGCCTGGCGTGGAACGCGTTCAACAGATTGTTCATGACGCGGGGCCAGTTGTAATGCTTGGCGGTCTCGAACCCGTTGACGACGAGGAATTGGGAGAATTCCGGGTCGGACAGCACCCGGACGATCCCCTGGGCCACACCATCGGCGTCGCCCTTGTTGACGAGGAGGCAGTTCCAGCCGTCCTTGCAAAATTCCTCATTGCCCTCCGCCCTCGTCGTGACGACGGGAGCCCCGCAGGCCATCGCCTCCAAAATCGGGAGCCCGAAGCCTTCGTGGTAGGAGGTCTGCACGAATACGCCGCAGTTGGCATACAGGTAGGCCAACTGCCGATCCTGCGGGTTCGGGAAATGGTAGTGAGGGATGCCTGAAATGCCAGGAGGCTCGACACCGAACGTGACGAAGGAGGCGTGCGGCAACTGGCGGCATGCTGCCGTCACGGCGTGCACGGTGACGTCGAAGCCCTTCAAATGCTGGCTGCGGCGGCTGCAGGCGAGAATGCGCTGCGGATCGTAGTCATGGGTCCGGTTCGGTTGGTAGATGTTGAAATCGACGGCAATGGAGATGTTGGTTGCCTGTTGATGGAACCGCTCCACCAGCTGTCGGGTCGTCCAATCGGCAATCGTCAGCATTTGGACCGGGACTCGGTACGTTTGGCGGACCCGTTCCTGCATATCCGGCCAATTCGGATAATAGCTTTCTTCAATATCCTGGACGAGATAGAACGGAATGCCGCGCCCGCCTCTGCGCCAATCGCAGCTGTGCCAGACGACGGACAGCGTCTTCCACCACGTTGCCACCTTGATGCAGTCCATCCATTTCAAGGTGTGCAGCATCGCGCGGTAATTCGGGAAGCGGCGCACGGGGATTTGCAGCGGGAACCAGGAAGGCTGGCCGTCCAGTGCGAGCAGATGAACCTTCACGCCCATCTCATGCAGCCGGTTCACCTGCTCCAGCACATTGCGTATGCCGCCAGACAAGCCGGTAAGCTCCAGTACATAGACAACTTCAAGCGGCGTGCTCATTGGATGTGATAACCTCCCCATTTGGCCCAAAACGTTTTGCGGGCCTCCATTTCTTTGACTCGCCAATACCGGTTTTTATTCGCTCGCGTCGTCCCGCGCGTAAATCCTTCATAATGCAGGGCGCAGGCCGCGCCACTGTAGATGACGCGGAATCCGTGCTGTCTGGCGCGGTAGCAGAAGTCGACATCTTCGTAGGAAATGAAGAATTCCTCCGAGAAGAGGCCAATCCGATCGAACACTTCCCGCCGGATCAGCATCAGGGCGCCTGTGACGCAAGCCGCATCCTCCACCGCTTGCGCGGGAGGATGATCGGCGGGCTGGAAGCGATAACGGTGATCGAAATTCCCTTTTGGCCCCTGAATGACGCCGCCATGCTGAATCGTCATGTTCGGATACAGCAGCCGCGCGCCGACGATGCCAACCCCCGGAGAGAGTTGCATCGCCGCCAGCATATGCTGCAGCCAGCCCGGCTCGTGGAAGATGATGTCGTTGTTGGCGAGTAGCGCATAGCTCCCGCCAGCGTGCTTCAAGCCCAGGTTCACAGTCCGGCTGAAGCCTTCGTTGGTCTGCTTGGGGATGAAGCGAATGTTCATCAAGGCGGCCCAGGCGGCCAGATCTTGTTGGATCGGAGGCGGGCTGCCATCATCGACGACCATGATCTCGTGTGCTTCATGGGCCGTATTAATGAAGCTGTTGACACAATGCTTAACCAGATCCGTATGATGGATCGTCGGAATAATGAGACTTATCATACAGGTGGATTCTCCTTTTACCGGCTGTCTAGTTCCTGCAATCGCTGCAGCATGCGCAAGGAACTGGCCTCCCATGTATACATTCCGATGACGGTATGGCGGCCAAGAGCGGCCTTGGCTGCGGATTCTTGCCGATGGGTATGGACGTGGCGCATCAGCCGGCGAAGGTGGGTGACGCTGGGCAAGGCCCACAGCAGCCGGGATTGCGACGGCAGGAACGGAGTGAACCGCTCCACATCGATCAAATAGCCGTTCTGATCGTTGACGAAGTCGAGGTGCGCCGACCAGCGGGTCGTGATGACAGGCAGGCCTGCGGCCATGGCTTCCATCACGGTCATGCTCCAGCCCTCTCCCCGCGTCGGCAGAACGTAGCTGTCCGCGCAAGTATACAGCCGGGCCAGATCTTCCTCGGACCAGGAGTGGATCGTGGACAACAGGATGACCGATTCATTCGCCCGTCCCGTCAATTGCGAGGCGAGATTATTGACATAGGCGTGCTGTCGGCCGATCTCCTCAGCCGTCGAGGCGCGCGTCTTAAGGATCAGGCAGACGTCTTTGGATGGAGCGAACTCCGTCAGGAACGCTCGCAGGAGAAAATCAATGCCCTTGCGTTCGTCGAAAGAGCAGACCGACAGGAAAGCGTACTCCCGTCTGCCGGGAATCGGGAGCGGAGGCGCACCCGGGTGATACACCTCCGGATCGACGCCGTAAGGCATGACTCTCAGCTTATGGGGCGGCACGCCCGAGTGAATGAATGTGTCCCGATTGAAGGTGGACGGCACCCATACTTCATCCATCATGGAGCAGCGCCGCGCCCAGGTGAAGGACAGGCGGTTGCATTCGAACATCGTCATGCCGATGGAATACCGGGCGGGATCCCGGAAAAAGGCATGAGCCGGATAATGGAATAGCACCGTATGGCGCGATGCCAAAGGACGATGCATTAATGCCGTCAATTCAGCCGCGACGGCTGGCGCCATGGGCGTATGAACCGCTTCGGGATGAACGGGCGAGAATTTGGGATATACGCCCCGGCGGATGAATTGAAGCAGCAGTTGCCGATTTGCTTTCGCATAACCTGTCGGCTCGAACAGGGTGCCTATATTGTGGATGGAAGTCTCTCCACTCATCTGCTTCCCTCCTTAGGATGGAGGATGGAATTTAGAGATAGCGCTGGAGGTCCTGCTCCTCCAGACGGGCGACCAACGCTTTGATATCCTGTGTCCGGTCTTTGCGGCAGACGAGGACAACATCATCAGTTCCGACAATGATCAGATTTTCCGTCCCGATTGTCGTGATGAGTTGCCCCGGCTTGCCGTGAATAATGCAGCCGCTCGTATCGATGCCTTGATGGAGGCCGTGAATGATGTTCCGGGATAAATCTTGCGGCTCGGCCCGCTCCAACGTGTTCCAATTGCCGAGATCGTCCCACCCGTAATGAACGGGAATCATATAGATGCAATTGCATTTCTCGATGACTCCGTAATCGATAGACTGGTTCTCGATCTGGCTGTAGTGCGAATGGAGTATGCATTTATCCGGCGAAGGCTCCATCAGCACTTCCTTCATTCTCATCAAAATATGATGCAGCTTCGGTAGATGCTGCTCGAGCAGATGCATAACGGTGGAGGCCTTCCAGATGAAGATGCCGGTGTTCCAATAGTGTCTGCCGTCGGCGAAGATGCGCCCGGCCAGCGGCAGCGGCGGCTTCTCGATGAATTGCTCCACCGCCGTCACCTGCAGGCCGGGCATCGGTTCGGCCCCGGGCGCTACCCGGATATAGCCATAGCCCGTCTCCGGGCGGGTTGGCCTCACGCCAAGCGTGACGACGCAAGCTTCATTCGCGGCGCGTTCCACTCCCGTCTGAAGCGCGGCATGAAACGCTTCCGGATCCGATACATAATGATCCGACGGCAGGGTGATGAGAACCGGATCCTCGTCTCGCAGCAGCATATGGAGCGCGGCCAGGCCGATGCAGGCGGCCGTGTCCTTAGCCATCGGTTCCACGATAATATGCTCTGGCGGAAAAGAAGGAAGCTGTTCCCGAATCAGAGAAACATATTCTGCGAGCGACACGATATGGATATGTTCAAGCGGCACACGGTGCAGCATGCGCTGCAGGGTATCGGCAAGCATGGATTGCGGGTGAAGGATAGGCAAAAACTGCTTTGGCCGGGTGGAACGGCTAAAGGGCCAGAAGCGGGTGCCTTTCCCTCCTGCCATGATCAAGGCTTTTACCGTTGTCATGAGAACCACCTCCTGGGAACGGACTAGAGATGAACCTGATATCAGAGAGAATTATTACTACATATGTCCCAGAAGGGGAAAAGGGCACGGCGAACGTCCGGCGGATATTGGCGCCGCTGCCGTATGAGATCAGGCATGGCTGTCTATGATAAAATAAGGTAGAGTAGATTAAGAGCATCGTTGCGTTTGCAGGCGAGTACGAGATAGACAACTAGAGGTGAAAACATGCAGGATATATCGTTGGAGCAATGCCTGGCGAAGCGCGCCGCTGGCGCGTCGCTGGTTGATGTTCGTTCTCCGGGTGAGTACGCGGAATTCACCATACCGGGGAGCATGAATATTCCGTTGTTCGCGGATGAGGAGCGGGCCGAGATCGGCACGATTTATAAGCAGGTGAGTGTAGAAGCCGCCAAGGAACGCGGCCTGGCCATCGCTTCGGCCAAGCTGCCTGCGCTGTACGCGCAGTTTCGCGATTTGAAGGGACCGGTCGTCATTTATTGCTGGCGCGGCGGAATGCGGAGCCGCACGATGGCTACCGTGATGTCACTGATGGGACTGAAGACGTTCCGGCTTCACGGCGGCATCCGTTCTTACCGCCGATGGGTGCAATCGACGCTGTCCGCGTACCGGCTGCAGGCCCCGTGCATCGTGCTCGCTGGCCATACCGGGACAGGCAAGACGCAGCTTCTGCAGCGGCTGCGGGAGGACGAATATCCCGTGCTGGATCTGGAGGGCTTGGCAGGGCACCGCGGATCGATCTTCGGACATATCGGATTGGAGCCGAGCAACCAGAAGAAATTCGAGGCGCTGCTGCTCGATGAACTGCTGAAGCTGGAAGCGGAGAAGAAGCCTTATTTGCTGATCGAAGGGGAGAGCCGCCGAATCGGCAAGGTCGTGCTGCCGGAATTCCTGGTGGAAGCGAAACGCACCGGCACCGTTTTCACCGTGCGCATGCCGGTTCAGGAGCGCGTCCGCAATCTAATGGCCGACTACCAGCCGGAGCAGCATGCGGAGAAGGTGAAGGAATCGTTCGAGTGGATTCGCCGGCGCATGCATACGCCTGCTGCGCGCGAGGTGGAGTCCGCGCTGGAGGACGGCCGCTATGACGACGTTGCGGCGCTGCTGCTGGAGTATTATTATGATCCGCGCTATGAGCATGCGGCGCTCCAATACGATCGGGAGCCTATTGTCATCGACGCGGCGGATGTCAATGATGCCTATACGAAAGTGGTGCCGCTGCTGCGTGGACGCAATGTTCCGCC
The DNA here is from genome assembly GCF_000315235.1 of Paenibacillus popilliae ATCC 14706. Lineage (GTDB taxonomy): Bacteria > Bacillota > Bacilli > Paenibacillales > Paenibacillaceae > Paenibacillus_B > Paenibacillus_B popilliae. The sequence continues at coordinate 24,243 of NZ_BALG01000247.1, forward strand.
GGCACGTTCCGTCTAAATGAGGAAGGAAACAGGATAAAAATGCCGAAGCGGGATGCGATTGCGCTCCATGCGAATGATGCGGGCGAAGTCGGACTGGGGTTAATAAAAAAAGCGAAACGGCGAGGTATGCCCTCGCCGTCTCTAACGAATCAATTGTAACGTATATATATAACGTATGTTGAATTAACGAATAATAAAGTTATGGATAAATTATATTATCGCTTATTGTCGGTGTCAATCTAAATTTTATGGAGTCTGTACTGCAGTGAGTAAAGGTGTAATCCTAACTTTGCCAGCCTGAGACAATATGATTGATTTTTTGGCTTCTCCGTTAGAAAGGTACTTCGTACCTGTTGTAATCAAGTTTTGAATTTCTAGTCGTTCAAGCAGCTCGCTTGCTTGTTTTGTCGGCAAGCCAAAAGACATTGTAAATTGCTTTTTTAGGTACTTGGAGCCTAAATATAATTCAGTTTCCTTAAATTGAGCATGCCAAGAATTTATTATCAACAATGCCTTATCTATAAGTCCTTCTACTTCATATGTCTTTACATCGACATTCAAGAGTTTCAATAAATCCTCACTGTAATGGGGATAGGTGGTTATATCCACGTGCTTGGGAGCAGAATCAGAGGTGTAATAAAGCTCTACGCGGATACCTTTGTAAACGAGTCTGCTTATTACTGGAATCATATCGCTGTCAGCTGTTACAATAACGTAACATGTAGTATTGGGATCTTTGTATGTGTGTTCTATAGCGTCTATACAAAGTTCAATATCTGAAGAATTTTTTCTTTGATCTACATCTTTCCCATTGGAATAAACATGCCGTAATTGTACTCGTTTTTTCTGAAGACTAGTTAAATCCGTTTTTATCTTTTCAAAATCTGCATATGCTCTAAAGGTTCTTACTTTATCTTTCCCGTATCTATTCCATAGTTGGTCAAATAAATTCTTTTCTGGTTCTAGGTGATTCGGATGATGTGAATGATTTTGAGTCAGACTCCAGTACACGTTATCATAGTCCACGAATATAGCTACATTGTCCATCTTGCTTTTACTATGCATAGCTTTAAATGTATTTACTGTGGATTTTCCAATTAAATCGCCAAGTAAATTAATAGCAGTTGGGCCGTCTAATGAATCACCTCTCTGGGAAGCTCTATCATCTACATAAACAACTTCTTCTGCTTCCATTTCAACGCGGGTTCCCTTTCCTTTTGTTTCCTTACTTGAAGCTTGTTCAATTGACATGTTACCCCCGTTGCCAAAAGATTGTAAAAGTCTATACATCTATTGTTTGCTTCCTGCTTCTACGTGCCTGCTTTTGCCTAAAACGGATATTCGTTAGCCTTCGATGTAGCAAACGTACGGACTTCTCGACTTTTACAATGTTGCATGTTTTGACAAAACGGTTCCCTCCTTATTCATCTCGTACTTGCGAGAAACTTGTCGCTGCAACCTACGAAGACGTTTCTCGGCTTTCTTCCCTGCTTTTGCTTTGTTGATATTTCGGAACGTCATGCCATTAGATATAAAATAATTCGACGTTTTCCAATAAAACCCTTCCCAATCCACAAATAAATACTTTTTTATAAAATAAGGATATAATAAAAAAGAAAACCAAAATCATGCGATTTGCCGGATTCAGTACATAACTACCCAACTATAGTGATATGGCTGTTGAGGAGTGACTGGCGTGGTGGAAGTGAAGAAAATTGCGGTTATTGCGGGGGACGGCGCGATGGGCGACTTGGCGAATTGAATACGACACAGGAGGCATGCACGATGTGGGAACGGAGGCAAAGAATGCATGCCTTCTTGCTATTCAAAGAATCTGCTCAGGATGCTTCGGCATCCTAAAGCTAGATATACGCCAGCACGCTATCGCGCTTAACGGGCAAATGAGCAGCGCGTCAAGCCCGACAGCGCCTGAAGGAGCTCCTGGGCCGCATGGTCAGGGGAGAAATGTGCTATCGTATGCTGCTTCGCGATCAGTCCCTTCAGCGCCGCCTCATCATAGTGCGACAGGACGTGGCGCAGAATGCGTCGCAGGTCGCTGCCCGACGGCTCCGCCCACAACTGATCGGCTTGATACCCGTTGTAATAATGTTGCGGTTTGACGGGCACCAGATGATAAGGAATGACGAAGCAGTTGTATTCATTTAAGAAATCCATATGGCCGCCCCATCCGGTCGCAATGACCGGAACGCCTCTCATCGCTGCTTCCAGGACCGGATACCCGACGCCCTCTCCCCGGCTTGGCAGGACGAAGGCATGGCTGCTCCGGTATAACGCATCCATTTCCATCTCGCTGCGCAGCTCTAGATCAATATAGACCGGAGCGGGAACATGGGGGAGCCGCTGCTCCTGCTTCATCCGCTCGACTTCATGCAGTACATCTGCGTTGCCGGCGGTCTTGATGATGAGACATACTTGATCGGCCGCCGTGAACTCGTTCCAGAATGCCTTCAACAGCACGTCGATACCCTTGCGCTCAATCCAGGAGCAGACGCTGAGGAAGCGGAACGGGGGCAAGGCGTAAATATAGGGTGGCGCAGCCTGCGGGGAAGGCGGGCGGTACGGCTCCATCAGGCACGGCCGTATGTAAATCAGGGGAACCGTAACGCCTGAATTGCGGAATACGCCGATATTATGCGTGCTAGGCAAAAATACGCCGCTCATTTGATTGGCTTGCCGAACCCAAGAATTCGGTATTTTCGAGGTTTCCCAATAGGTAAATCCGAAGGAGGGACGAATTCTTCTCTGCCACATCTCCGGAATGTAGTGATAAATATGGATCCGCTGCCGGGCCGATGGAGGCTTGGCTTGCAGATGCTCCAAGACGTCCCGCTGCTCCTGCGGAAGCTCGATTGGGGGAAGAGCGGAATGGCTGACGAGCTTCACGTCGGCGCCGCGATCGTGGAGAGCCATGACATATTGTCTGGTTGCCTTCGCATAGCCGGTTGAATCGAATGCATTGCCGTGCCACACAATTTGAGCCATCGAACATTACCTCCCTTATTTTTCCAGAATGACACTGTCCACACATTTTCGGGCTCTGCCCCGCATATTCATTAACCATGTTGAGGATGGAATTCAGTTCATGGGTCATACGCAGCGAGGAGGACCGGCGACATGAAGATTGTGATATGGTGCGCACATCTGATTTCCGTAGGCGGGGGGGCCCGGCTGCTGTCGAATTTGCTGCCTGCCATGGCCAGGCAAGCAGGCATTGAGCGGGTCAGGCTCGTCATCTCCGCCGAGACGCAATTCCGCGACAGGTTGAACGGCATAAGCAATCCGAAAATGGAGATCGCCTATTTCAGCGGAAGCATTCAGTCGGCGGAAGGGCAGGACCTTCTTCAGGATACGCATGTCGTTTATTTTTTTTGGCCGCACGGGCCTGAATATGTCCCGATTGGGCTGCCGACGATCTGCACGTTTCATGATACGACGGTGCTTGATTATGTGCCCCCGTTTTTAAGTGGCTCTGTCGTAATGCATGTCTGGAGGGCCGCCAAGGAATGGTTGGATAACATGACGTCTATCGTCGTCTCCTCCCATCATGTCAAGGGCAGGCTGATTCAGCATTTCGGCCCTTCGTGCGAAGCCGCCACCGTGATCGAGCATGCGATCGTACCTGCCCCGACATTGGCGGCAGGCGAACTGAGCCCGGGCGCAGCCGCCCGTATCCCGCAGCAATATATTTTGCACCCGAGCAACATTTCTCCGCACAAAAACCATTACAATTTGCTCCTGGCTTACTCCCGATTTCGTGAAACGTATCCGATTCCCCTGATATTGTTCGGGCATAATACGGAGCTGCTGCGAAGCGTGCCGCCGCTATGGCCAGATCAGATGTACATTCCGACGCTGGTGTCGCTCATCCGCCGGACGGGTCTGAAGCTGGACGAACATATTTATCCGCTCGGCTTCGTCCCGGACAACGATGTCATTCCGCTTGTGCGTCAGGCCCAGGCGCTGATTATGCCGAGCCTGTCGGAAGGCGGCGGGAGCTATCCCGTGGAAGAAGCATTGAAGCTGGGCGTGCCCGTGCTGTGCTCCGACATCCCTGTTATGCGCGAGCATCTGTCAAGGCACAGCGCCGAGGTCGTCTGGTTCGACCCGGAATCGCCGGACGCGATCACAAGGGCGCTTGAACAACTGTTCGGCAATTACGCGCATTACAAAGCTTCCGCGATGGGCGGCATTCACGATTCTTCCGAGACGTGGAACGATATCGCCCTCAAATATATTCTCGTCTTCCATCGCGCTTATCAGAAATATCACCGCTTGTAATGGAGATGATTCAGCCGCCTGCCGCGGCGGCGAGCTTGATGAGGGCGTAATATTCGGCGGCGACATCGTTCCAGGAGCGCTGCATCGCATGGAATATCGCGGACTGCTGACGGGGCAGCAATTGATTCCGGTGCAGCCACAGCCCGCGGATGGCGACCTCCATTTCCTCCAGCGAATAGGGATTGAAGGCCAGAAATCCTTCCATATCCTGAATCAGTTCTTGTGTTACTTCAAGCTGACTGACCGCCACCGGAGTTCCCATCGTCAACGATTCCATTATCGGAAACGGACAACTGCCTTCAAACAGCGTGGGGACAATGGTGCCGACGGCATACTGGTACAAGGAAGGAATATGGAACTTCGGAATCCGGCCGATAAAGCGGACGCTGCTGCGAATTTCTTCATTCTGGCATTGCAGGAGAAGCTGTATCACTTCGGCCCGCTTCGGGTTGTTGCTCAAATCATCAGTAAACACGAGACGCAGGCGGGATGCGAATCCGTCCGGCGAATGCCTGTACCGGAGAAAGGCGGCGATAAGGCGCTCGAAGTTTTTGTGAAGACGGAGGACCGACGGGAATACAATATAAGGCTCGAAGAGCTGATACGCCGCCCGGAATGCCGCTTCAGGAACAGGAGGGAAGGACTGGTATTCGCTGCTGGGCGGGGCCAGGCGAATCACGTGGGTCTTGGCCAGAGGCATTCCTCCCAGGGCGACGGCGTGATGCAGTCGGACATATTGAGAGCTGGATACGATGGCCGCAGCTCTGTCCATCACATCGTAGGCATTACGATCAACCCAGTGGCAGAACTCAGGCTGGATAGAATAATACAAATCTCTGAATTGGTGATGGACGAGATCGTGCAGGCATAGAATGTATGGCTTCTCTAGATGCAAGGCCAGTTCGAGCGAGACGATGGGAACAATCCATACCTCAACGGGAACGTGACCATTTATCCAGCCCATGTTATTGGAGCCGACAATCCGACAGCGGCCCGGAAAGCGGGCATTCAATCCATCGAATGTGTTGCGGGTGTCGCCTTCATTGTACTGCGTCGTTGCAATGTGAACGACCGTATCGTGGCGTATCGTCAGCAAGCCTTCGATAAGCCGGTACAGAAATCTACCAATTCCTTCCCCCTCGAGGGCGAGGGGATGGGGGTAGCCCAGGAAGACGCCGATCTGTGTTACAGGAATGCTCCCGCTTCTTCCCGTTGCAGCCTGATGCAACTGCTGCGGAAGGGGAGGGAGATTCGGTCTGGCAAGAAGCCGCTGGCATTCCTCCGACAAGACGAAGGTCCTTAGCAGCGCCTTGCGCGGGGTTCCGGAAGAGAGCGTGCGCGAATGCCCCTCCATCCCCATCGGATCAGGGTCACGCCCAAGCAGTTCTGCATATAAAGAGTGAAGGAAAAAGAGTGGTTCAGCAGTATAAAAGGATTGAATCCGGCTGGCGAAGGTGCCTTGCTGCTGGGGAATGAGCGTGATGGCCGGTCGGTGGTACAACTGTTCGGCTTCCTCGCTGCACATCACGCTCACCGCGACCGTGACCTTGCCTGTCCGCAGGGACAGAAGCCTGCCGTAATGCTGCAGCTCGGCTTCTCCCGGTTCCCGGTGAAGCATCTGAATGTACATATGCCGGATAAAATCATTCCCTTCCCGTCGCAACAGCTCATATAAGTGATGAATGATTCGATTATGACGGCTCAACCTTCTCCCTCCCTTCCAGCTTTAGGATTCTGTGTCTAACGCACGCTGCAGCTTGCCGCCGATCCAATGAATGTCCTCTTCGGTCAATTCCCCGTGGCTCGGCAGATTTATCCCTTGCGCAGCGACTCGATTCGCGACCGGGAACTCCGTATGCGGCTGTAGATGCTGATATGGCGGAAGAAGGTGCATCGGGTAGAAGAACGGTCTCGTCTCAACACCATCCTCCTTCAACCGCTTCATGACCCGGTCCCGCTTCGCTTCCGGGCACCCGTTCAATACGACGCTCATCATCCAATAAACGTTTTTGGACCATACCTTCTGGACCGGCAGCGTGATTCGTTCATCATACTGTAGGCTGTCGTAGTAATGCATCGCTACCCGAATGCGCTGCTGGATATGCCAGTCAATATTTTCGAGCTGCGCGCAGCCGATCGCGGCCTGGATATTCGTCATGCGGTAATTGTAGCCAATGACCGTATGCCAATATTTTCGGGACTTATCCATGCCCTGCCCCTTGAACAGGCGAATTTTCTCGGCGATATCGTCATCATCCGTCGTAATGATCCCGCCTTCGCCCGTCGTAATGATTTTATTGCCAAATAAGCTGAAGGCGGCCGTATGGCCGAGAGAACCTGCTCTTTTTCCCTTGTATTCGGCGCCGATGGCTTCGGCGGCATCCTCAATGATAAATAAACCGTGCTTCTGCGCCGCTTGCATAATCGGGTCCATATGAACGGGATGGCCGTACAGATGGACGGCAATCATGCCCTTCGTTCGGGGTGTAATCTTCCGTACGACCGCCTCCGGATCCATGGTCCATGTCTCCGGCTCGGAATCGACGAACACCGGTGTCGCCCTGCAATACACGACGGCATTCGCTGTGGCGGCGAAGGTTAGCGTAGGAACAATCACTTCATCCCCCGGACCGACTCCGTGTGCGATAAGCGCCAGATGGAGCGCGGTCGTACCGTTGCTGCAAGTAATCGCGTGCTTCGTCTGGCAATAAGCGGCGAACTGCTGCTCGAACATGCCCAGATACGAACCGTTGGAAGAGATCCACGTCGAATCGAGACAATCGGCTACATATTTTTTTTCATTCCCGTTCAGAATCGGAGCTGCTATAGGGTAATATTTCTTCATGTATCTCCCTCCGACATTCAAGACTGCTTACCGTTCAAAATGTTTGATGACGCGGGCCGGCACCCCTACGGCGAGGCATTGATCGGGAATATCACGGACGACGACGGCGCCTGCCCCCAGAACCGACCATGCTCCGACCGCCATGCCGTCAATCACCTGGGTTCCGGTACCAAGAAAGGAGCCTTCCCCGACACGCACATTGCCGGATACATGGCTTCCCGGAGCGACATGGCATGCTTCTCCGATAACAGATTCGTGATCGACAGATGCGCCGGTGTTGACGATGACGTAATCCTGTATGCAGGCTTCTGCATTGATCACAGCCCCCGGCATGATGGCGATGCCTGACCCAAGGCTTGCCGATGGGGAAATATAGGCATATCGGCTGATGGCGTTGATAAGGGTGTAGCCGATGTCCGCGGCGGTGCGGGCCATCTTCCTGCGAATGCGGTTGTCGCCGATGGCCACGAACGCCTGATGGATCCCTTGCGCATACAGCTCCGGCAGGATCGAATCATCCCCCAGGACGGGAACGCCGGTCACGCAGCCGCTTCCGGCCATGGAAGTGCAGCCGACAAGGTCGACGGTGGGAGCGTCGCGAAGGATGTCAATGATGACTTTGGCATGCCCGCCCGCCCCGATCATGATCGTCCGCTGGCTGTCAGACAAGGCTCATTCCTCCTGTCTATCGGACTGGATATGGTATATGTATGATTGCAAGCTAGAAGAAGATTAGGCCATCGCTAGTGTTGCGGATAAAATAGTTATTTGTCGATAGAGAGAGGGGGATTGTTCCGTATGGCAAAGATGGGGGATGCGGACATCTAGATCCCCTCGTGATACCATTAATATTGACATGCTTATTGGCCAATGATAACATTTAATGGAAGTAGTTATATATACAATGGGCAACCTAAGTTATGAATCGTGACATTTTGACATCGCTCACAAGGAGGAATTCGACATGGCAGAACGCTTGGTTGGCAGACCTGCGCCAGAATTCAAAATGGAGACAGCACACGGGGACGGACAAGGCTTCGGCGCCGCTTCGTTGTCCGATTACCGCGGCAAATGGCTCGTATTATTTTTCTATCCGCTTGATTTCACATTCGTATGCCCGACAGAGATTGCCGCTCTCAGCAGCGCAGCGGAAGCATTCAAGAAGCTGGACACTGAAATTCTCGGCGTATCGGTCGACTCCGTGCACACGCACCGCGCGTGGATCAACACGCCTGCGGATGCCAATGGCCTCGGCCGCCTGAACTTCCCGCTCGCCTCCGACATCAAGAAGTTGGTTGCCTGCGACTACGGCGTCCTAATCGAAGAGGAAGGCGTAGCGCTTCGCGGTCTCTTCATCATCGATCCGGAAGGCGAAGTGAAGTACCAAGTCGTGAACGACAACAATGTCGGACGCAGCGTGGACGAGACGCTGCGCGTGCTGCAAGCTCTGCAATCCGGCGGTTTGTGCCCGATCAACTGGAAGCCTGGCGACAAGCATCTGGTTGCCAACTAATCGAAATGTGAACATACCGGCGTTCCGTTGCCTTCCGCAAGCGTGCAAAGGATGAAGCAGTTGACCCGGATCTCGTCCTCAAACCTAGCAGAAGATGAGCCATTGGCAGGATGATAGAGGAAATCGTTGTCTGCTGCTAGTGAGAATTCTCATTCTCTCTAGCATCATCATCATCTCTTGCAGGTGCGTCTAAACGCCTGCCATATGAAGCACACGCTTCAGCTTGTCAATGTCTACGATCAGGTTATCGGCGCCGCCGATCGGCTTCGGCGGCTGCTCGATATCACAGAGCACCTCGAAGTAGTTCATCCCGGCGTGATTGCTTATTTTCCAGAAATAGCCATCCACAACGGTTACCGGCGTCAGTTCGATCAGGGTAGATCCTGGATTGCAAAACGCTGCATTAATGCTTCCGCTTCCGAACGGAGAGACGATAACTTGAGCGGAAGAGTAAATAGAAATTTTATCCACTGTGGATAACGGCGTGAGTACAATGCGGACAAAGCCCTTCTCGGCCAGCACTTGCATAACTTCCTCTTCATTGATAACGTAACGGGCGTGCGCATCCTGCCGGCTGACATAGATTCGCTCATAGCCAGGACGGGGAGGAATGGAATGAGCTTCTTTCAGGCGGGAACGGATGAACGGATTGGCCCAGCGGGGACACCCGCCCAGAAGGAACGGAACGGCAGGGACGACCAACTTGCGCGCGACCAAATGGAAGTCGTTGCGTTCGACTTGAATTACCTTATCCAGCGGAAAACCGAGCATTTGCAGCGATTCATATTGAAAGGGATGCGTCAGTTTGCCAATCAAATAGTTGTCGATAGCGATTCCGCTTTGCTCCAGCAGATGAATCCGGGGCAAAATATCAAAAAACCAGTGCCCGAAAATGGCTTGCGTATATGCGATGCCGGGAATATTCCAGCCCCATATCAAAGTGGCCACTGTCTCCGTTGTATATTCCGGCGGCGGAAGCTCGGTGAACGGGTAGGGGTAGGCAAGTTCCACGTCAAGAAGCCGCCTGTGATCGGGGGTCACGATGTATCCGTTCCCGGTCATGACTCTCCCTTCCGGAATGACCGCCACGAAGGCTTCCTCGAAGCGGCATGCCGACGGCCAACGGGACACGTCCACCCCTTTGGGCGCAGGCAACACGATGGTTTCCTCCGGGTAAATGATTTTGTACCTCTCTTGCAACCGTTGAAGATCAGAGGCATCTCCGGCAGCCCAGTCTCGCGTCCGGTGATAGAAAAGATTAGGGATCGTATTCATCAATCCAGCCCTCCTTGTGCAGATTGGCGGCCGTCTTGCCGCAGAGCAACGGGCAACATCCCACGCGTTCGTCTACGCTTGTCCCGCGGCATAGTTCGCCACAAGCGCTTCTTGGTTCTCGATCAGCGGCAGCCATTCGGCAGGACATCCTTTGGGGAACAGGACGCCGAGTCCGCAGGAATGAGTGAACGTGAGATGGGGATGTCCCTGAAGCTCTTCCCACAGTTGGTATACGCCGAAATCTCCCATGCGAATGACGATGTCATGGAACAGTACGATTCCGTTCTGGGCCAGCTTCGGAAGCCAGATGGTATAGTCATTACGAACCGCGTCGTAGGTGTGATACCCGTCAATATGGAGGATGTCGATGAATTCGTCGGCGAAATAATCAACCGCCCCGTTGAAGTCGCTCCGCACCAAGGTGCCGATATTCGGAAATTCACGGGCCGTAACGGCCTGAACCGCTTGGAAGACGGTATCGTTATAGTTGCCGACATGCAAATCACCCTTCCACGAATCGATGGCGAAGCAGTGTGAGTGTAGTTGTCCGTCCTTCACCGCTTGGCAGAAGGTGAAGAACGAGGTGCCGTACAATGTGCCCAATTCCACGATGATGCGGGGCCGGGCGAAGCGGACCAGATCATACGCGAACCGGCGATGGCCGGACCAGGCTCCATTCGTCATGAACAGTTGCGGCAGCTCCGGCGCGGAATCTGACGCGAACAAGGGCTGGTGATAGTGCCATTCCATCCTAGAACACCGCCTTTATCGAATAGTAGAGTCATTTCATAGAGTATGCAGGGGGAGCGGCGGCGGCAAGGGCAACTAAGAGGGGGGAGATACACATTCGGACGCAGTGACAATACTTTGATCTTGTTCTTCATAGGGCACACCCGTCCGCAGCAAGATGAAGATGATGCGAAGCATCAGGTGAGCCAGTGCCATATTTGTTTTTTTCGGTCCACGCCGCGGCACCTTATTGATTCTCGGAACCAACTGTGGTACCTTTTTCTTAACTTGCTAAGATAAGCGGTCAACTAGATGTTCCCATTCTGAACGATTTTGTAGATACGATTCATTTCCGCTGTCACGTCGTTGACCACCGAGTGAGGTCACGCAGATTTCGAGATATCTCCCGGCGGCACGAACTCGCTTCGCTCCAACCGCAGCGCAGCAATGGAGCGATCCAGATAACGTCCTTCCCTGTCTGTTTTTTTTGCCTGGCACATTTTTGATTCGCTGTGAGTTCACCAAGACAAGCTCAGACGAAGCATCCATCAGGTTCCATACCGGCTTCCCATAAACGCCGGCACTCTCCATGGCAACATGCGTACATTCTCTCTCTCCAATAGTCAGTCACCCTGCACACCGTTCCCATATCGCATCCATACCAGCTTCATTCCCTTGCCTTTGATTGAACAGATCATGCAGCAACGAGAGGTGTACTTTTGTACACGTGTTCAGGGCAACCATCGGCGGTGCTCAAGGCTGCATTAGGCGGGATGTGGCTTGCCAAAAAGAATTCGACCTTTGCTCTGCCTATCTTTACTTGCGCAGAAGAAGCTCAAATTGGCAACCCTCATTTTCATTCCTTGTGGTGGCCGACAGGCCATGGGGGTTCTCTGTAAATCGTGTTGTGGTGACTTCATTCAACAAGAAAAGGTCTTCCTTTTTCTATTTATCTATTTACACAACATATTTTACGCCCTCATACAAGTATATAAATCAACAAAATATATGAATATATTTAAAAATTACTATACATAAATTTGAGTCTTATGATATATTGATAGGGCCAGGATATTATAACATCTAAGGGCGTTATTACATACATTGTTGAAAATTGTCGAAAAAATACTGGCTACACTATGAAAACAGTTCACAAAGGAGAGATTAAAAAGTTATGGAAAGTATGAAACAAAAGAAATTACTTCATGTTCTTTTAGCATCAGCGGTGTTGACCTCTTTGACATTTCCAACTTTCATGGATCCCGTGATGGTGAAGGTGGCTAAGGCGGATGGTAACAGTGAAAATCCAGCACCAGGATTAGCTAGCGATACAGCAACGTTGAATGGAGACAAATTGACACTGACGTTCAATGGTGCGTTAGATAAGACCTCTGCTGAAGAGGAGGCTAACTACAAGGTTGAGAAGGAAGATGCTCAAGGAACCTT
>NZ_BALG01000246.1 GCF_000315235.1 Paenibacillus popilliae ATCC 14706
ACTCTGCCTTCCAGAATTTGAAATATTTAGCTTCGATTCGAAACGTAATGTCGGAGGCAGACATCAAGGATGTATTAAGAACGGTTGATCTGGACCCGAACAGTAAACAGGCCGTAAAAAAGTTTTCCTTAGGAATGAAACAACGGCTGGCGATTGCGCAAGCCATCATGGAATATCCCAAGCTATTAATTTTAGATGAACCGTTTAATGGACTGGATAAAAATGGAGTGGATAAGATGAGAGCCTTGTTGTTGGAGTTAAAACAGAAAGGAACCACGATTTTAGTAACGAGCCACCATCGAGAAGATATTGATATCTTATGTGATTCTGTTTATGAGATCAATCATAAGCAATTGCAGTCGATTTGATTACAAGGGGTGAAATCATCTTAAGCAGCAGAGAGAGCATATGAGCTTGGCATGCCGGTCTGTCCAGATTTTGGTGCACACTCTCTGTCAAAGAATCCTTCTGAGGGGGATTTTCGCATTTTCTAGCGTATATGAACATCGACACGACTTATTCGCAAAAATCTTATTCGGCGGGTGATCCCTTATGTTCAAACAGGAACTGAAACAATCCATTTTTAACAAGAGAATGTTGATCACGATTATCGTATATCTCTTCTTTTTGTTCTTATCCGCTTATAATATGATACTAAGTTCTGCTGCCTTTTTCGATACTTCGGCTGATGATCTTACCCCGGAGGGAATCGACTATTTATTCGAGATAGGGCGTAACAAGTATCACATTTGGGCTCGAAGTTATAGTCAGGCGCAACCGATAGCTATCTTAGCGATTGTATTTCCATACACCGCCAGCTATATTGTCGAACGGAATCAGAAGTTTCACTATTTTTCCATCATCCGATCCGGAGAAAAGCGCTACCGCTTGAGGAAATTCATCGCCAACGGCATGGCCGGGGGACTGGCTCTATTTATTCCCGAATGCATCTATTACCTCATTTTATCGCTGACAGCTAGGAATACCGTATTACATCCATTTACCTATAAACCGCAAGGGTTGTTCAGTGAACTGTTCCCACACACGCCTGATATCTATATATGGATTGTGTTTGGGATGCACTTTATTCTGGGGTTTTGTTTTGCCGCCTTTGCTCTCGGCATCACCTCTTTTTTGTCCAAACCCATCTTAGTCTACCTGATCCCGTTTGCTCTTTTAGTTACCTATGATGTGTGTATGGAGCATTTATTTGACGTAAGAAAATACGGAGTTTCGAATATGTACAATTTTATGACCAGTGCCACATATAGTTTACTGGAATTCTTTCTCGTGATGGCCGGGCTACTTTTGCTTGGCGGACTAGCCTTCTATGTCAATTATCGACGGGTGCTAAAATATGGATAACATTATGAACGTATACTATTTAGTGGATGGAACGTTCTTTCTTTTATTTTTGGTAACAGTTATATTTATGCTTTATTTTTATTGCCCTTATCCATCCGATCCTTTGAGCCTTAGAACTTGATTAGACCGATATTATTATGAATTCTGACATTACATAGCAGTAGATAAAAAAATATCCATTTCAGGATTGAATATTTTGGTATATTATGATAGAATATAGAAGTAAATATTTACGACAGATTTATGTAGCTTTGGGAAGCGCGCAACTCCATTAATGTAATGGAGTTCCTGAAGCTAACGATGTAGACCTTCCAGCTAGAGATAACAGCGAGACATCTCTATTCTATTTTATTGGAGGTAGTTTTTATGAAGAAGAAGCTGTTTGTCGTAGCGGTTTGCGCCTTGGCCATGCTCGGTACCACGTCTGCACTTGCTTACAACTACAAGTTTGACTTCGATATGAATACAGGCATTAACCATAGTGCCGCGTATTCCGAAGTTGCCTACAAGTATACGAAGGATGAAGAACCTGTCGTACGGGTCGATTCTGTTGAATCGAAAGTACTAATGAACTTTGTGGTCGTCAATTCAGACGATGTTCAAAGAACGGATACGTACACAACAAAATCAGCAGGCTCGCATGTATTTACTAGTAATGGAATGGCGCAAAATAAACAATATCGCTTAAGGGCCGATACTGATGACGGCGGTTTTTTAAGCAGATATAATGTCACCGGTGCTTGGAATCCCGATTCCTACTAACAGCGATGAAATCACTAGATTTGACAGCCCCTTGTCCCTCTGCAAGGGAGAAGGGGCTATCTTTATAGAACCTGATTCGCAAAAAAACAAATTCGTCGGGTGATCCCTTATGTTCAAACAGGAACTGAAACAAGCCATTTTTAACAAGAGAATGTTGATCGCGATTATCGTATATCTCTTCTTTTTGTACTTATCCGCTTATAATATGATACTAAGTTCTGCTGCCTTTATTGATACTTCTGCCGATGATCTTACCCCGGAAGGAATCGCCAGAATATTCGAGTTCGGGCGTAACAAGTATCACATTTGGGCTGAAAGCTATGCTCAGGCGCAACCGATAGCTATCTTAGCGATTGTGTTTCCATACACCGCCAGCTATGTTGTCGAACGGAATCAGAAGTTTCACTATTTTTCCATTATCCGCTCTGGAGAGAAGCGCTATCGCTGGCGGAAACTTATCGCTAACGGTATGGCCGGGGGACTGGCTCTATTTATTCCCGAATGCATCTATTACCTTATTTTATCGCTGACAGCTAGGAATACCGTATTACATCCATTTACCTATAAACCGGAAGGGTTGTTCAGTGAACTGTTCCCACACACGCCCGACATCTATATATGGATTGTGTTTGCGATGCATTTTATTCTGGGATTTTGTTTTGCCGCCTTTGCTCTCGGCATCACCTCTTTTTTGTCCAAACCCATCTTGGTCTACCTGATTCCGTTTGCTCTTTTAGTCACCTATGATATGTGTATGGAGAATATATTTCATGTAGGACGATACGGAGTTACGAATATGTACAATTTTATGACCAGTGACACTTATAGTTTACTGGAATTCTTTCTCGTGATGGCCGGGCTATTTGGGATGGGCGGACTCGCCTTCTATGTCAATTATCGGCGGGTGCTAAAACATGGGTAACATGATCTATGGGGATTTCTGTAAAATGATGCTGCTCCGCATCGGGACAGATAAGAAACTATGGGCTGTCGTAAGTCTGATCACGGTCGTGACGATGTTGTTGCAAGCAACCGTGCCAGATCCCGAACTGGAAA
>NZ_BALG01000245.1 GCF_000315235.1 Paenibacillus popilliae ATCC 14706
AAGGGAGAGAAGATATGAGCAAACTTATCCTTAATACGGACTGCATGTTGTATGAGATGAATGGACAGGCACTTTACAGCACACGTCAAGTTGCGCAGGAATTTAAGAAAAGGCACGATAACGTTCTGCAGTCATATGACGAAATGGTTGCTACAGCTCAAAAGAAGGATGAAGACGATCATGAAATAGCTGCCCTGAAAAATCAGGTGAGCTTGCGTTTCATTGAAGAAAACTTCTTCGAGCATAAAT
>NZ_BALG01000244.1 GCF_000315235.1 Paenibacillus popilliae ATCC 14706
AAGACATTCATCTCCAAAACGCGGGGTGAATGTCTTCTTTTTATACTATCTGCACCGCCTCCGAAGAAAAACGCAAGTTCTTCAGTGGCCTCGGTTACAGCTGGAGGATTTGGGGCTAACATGGACATCATCGCCCAAGTTCGGCCGGATTTGGAAGGCTATGTGACGACGAACCAGGAAGGAAGCACTGGCGACGGCATTAAAATGATCGAAAACTTGGGGGGCACCACGGTCGATATGGAATACATCCAGGTTCACCCAACGGTGCAGCAGGAAAACTCCTACCTTATCGGTGAAGTGGTACGCGGTGAAGGAGCCATTCTCATCACAAGCAAAGGCGAACGGTTCATCAACGAAATGGCTGCCCGTGACAGCGTAACTGCGGCGATCAATAAGCTGCCGGAAAAAAACGCTTTCCTTATTTTCGATTCCGGCGTCAAGTCGCGTGCGAAAGCAGTCGAACAATATGAAAAAATGGGCTTTGTGAAGACAGAGGATACAATCAAGGCGCTGGCTCAAGAAATCGGCGTACCGGCGGATCAATTACAAAAGACCCTTGATACGTGGAACAGTGCGGTAAAAAATAAGAAAGACGCCGAGTTCGGCAGAAAGACGGGAATGGATCACGACCTGTCCGCTGCGCCGTACTACGCCATCAAAATCGGACCAGGAATTCACTACACCATGGGCGGCGTGAGAATCAACACGAATACGGAAGTCCTGGACAATGACGGAAAACCTATTTCGGGTCTTTTCGCTGCGGGTGAAGTGACTGGAGGTCTACACGGAGAGAACCGAATCGGTGGTAATTCCGTCGCGGAAATCATCATTTTCGGCCGTCAAGCCGGTATAAAATCCTCTGAATACGCCAAAACGGTAAAATAAGTACAGTTCTCCCCCAACCTTTTCGGTCGGCTGCGTAAGCGTCAAATCGTCCGCAGCTTGTTAGAAGATGAGAGCTCGTATCAAAAGTCATAGCGGTAGCTGGAGGTCTGTAAAATAAACTTATATTATGAGGTTAATCGGCTTAATCTGGTTAACCTCATTTTCATATAAAATATTCAATAATTGGCTAAGGAAGGATGTTCACCATTGTCAGATGAAAACAAAAAAAATATAATTTATCTCGTGTCAGGTCCAGTCGGGGTTGGAAAATCTACAACTTCAAAAAAACTTGCTCACATGGTTAAGAAATGTGTTCTTCTTGAGGGCGACTCTATTTTAAATATGTATGAATACGGATCAGAAACATCTTGGGAGGATCGCTTAAGTCTAACGTGGGAGAATATTCTTACTTTAACTAGGAATTTTATTCAAAATGGCTTCAATGTCGTCATTGACTTTGTGGTAGAAGATGAACTTGACTGGTTTTGTAAACAGATATCCGATTTACAAGTAACATTAAAATATATCGTACTTAGAGCAGATAAAGAAAAACTAATCGAACGTATAGGTATGAGGGGAGATGATGATTTAACAGAACGCTCATTGTTTTTGTTGAACAAACTGGAATCAACTCCCTCGAATCAACAATTTATGTTTGATACAACTTTAAGACATACAACAGAGATAGTAGATGTAATAATAAATGACACTGGTTTTGTTGTTGAAATTTAATCGAAACGTACAGGAGCTTGAACAAAGTTCTAGTAATGTAACGAGGCCAGCCATTATGATCCCAGTAAAGCAGCTTCAACTTGTTGCGTTCACGGCACCAGACCTTCATCGTCTGGCCGCTTGCTTCATAAGCTGCGACGCGCGCGGTCCATTCTTGTCGGCGTTGTTCTTGTTTCGTCATGAGGCAACCTCCTGTGATTTGGAATTGCTCTCATCTTCTCATGATTCCCGGGGTCTGTTGAAGGTGTGCCAGGTTTGACGCTGAAGGTCGGACTGACAGTTCGACCTTCAAGATGAAGTCAAAAACATTCATTACAATATCATTGATTAACTAGCAAGTTTATATGCGGGTACTTCATCTGCATGAGGGAAAAAGCCTTCAAATGAAATTCCCTTCTTACTTGCAAGTTCCTTATAAAAATCTTCAACTTTTGATCGTATTGTATTTTTCCGCTCCACTAAAACATCTAGAAACTCTTTCGCTGATTCACCAAGCTGCTTTTCACGTCCTTCTGCATAAGCTCTAAACATATCTGAAAAAGCAGGTTCTGATAAGCTTTCAATTTTTTCGATTAACGGTTTTACGGACATGAGATCCATTTCGTATTCATTTTTCAACCATCCATCCCACAAGAATGTATAGCATGGTTGGTTATATTTATTGTTGTAAATAAGGGATAAAATAGAATCTGGATTAGATGTGCATTCGGTAATTCTAGAAGTATCGCCAACGTGTTTAAGAGCTTGTCCTTTATCGAAGGCTACGATATTCCCGCTGCTATCAATACCAAAATTACCATCATGACAGTCCAGATTCGCAATCAAATAATCAATGATCTGGGACTCCTGTAACTGTTTCCGATTTTCATCCGTTAATTTCCCAAATTGGTAGTTTAATCCCCAAGTTTTGAGGTCGATCATTTTCTGTACCGAACCGGACCGTTTACCTACACCCGGTATGTAAAGTGTTACGTTCTCAATCTCTACTGAAGGCTGGTCCAGTGCCTGTAATAGTTTATTGGCACCCACCTCAGCTTCACCCACCCAATCAAATTTCCAAGGTTTTCCACTCACTTTAAATAACCAACGCTCTCCGGTTTTATCCTGCACAATATATTTTTCAGATTGACCACCAAGATCCTTAGTAGCATCACCGACAACAGTAAATTCTGTATTTAGCAACACCTCATCGCTCACTATGAATTGGTCATTCTCCTTCCTCTCAAGTGGCAACACCTCCGCGCTCGCTTTTAAAATGCCGTTCTCCCTTCTCACGTCGCGAATCACATAGCTCGTTCCTTTGTCCAGTAAAAACTCATATTCAAATGGATATTTAGCTAACGACATAACAGGGGCGGCGCAATAGCCAGCGGGAACATTAAGTTCAAGGTCTACATTACCTTTGAAAAGGTTAGTCTTATATAACGCTGTACTCACAAATGCATTATCGGTAATCACAGCGCCAATTAAATCGGAGGGTTCCACTTCTTCCCACTCAGGCATATGAATATTTCGATAAACTACAACCCCTTCAGAAAGGTTAAATTTTTGAAGCCCTTTGCTTATGCTTTCTGCGTCACGAATTATCTGCCTAGTATATCCATTTCCGACGTCATCGCTGACACCATTACGAAGGTAACCGTTAATTAATTCGGCATCTTCGGTGTAGTCTCTGATACTGTCTTTTTCTTCTTCAGAAAGGCGGTTTAGCCACGAAGGAGATACGGCATTGTTCCACTCTTTTACTAGATTTCCTGAGTAAAACCGATAGTAATCATCCCCGCTCGCTTGTCCCGCTTCTGTCGCTTGCGCGTTCACACTGCTCATTTGTGCTACCGGCATGAGAAGTGAAATACTTAACATCATCATTGCGGTTAGAAATATTTTTTTGATATTCTTTTTTACATCCATAAAATCATCTCCTCTGTTTCATGTACTGAAAATCTAGCTGTTACAATATTGAACAGTAACATGGAGTTACATTCAAAGTAAAATAAAGATTGTTATAATATGTATCGATAATATGTCTGTTTCTCCCCTGCCGAAGCCCCGTATTAAAATCGATACCTTTACTGTGTACTTAGACTCGTCAAAACGTCGAATGCTTTATGTGCCATCCTTGTTATGAACAGATAAATTACTGGGCTAAGAAGGAGGAATGCGCAAAAGTGGATGCGGTAGCAAAAAGTATCGGCAAAAGCCGGGCCGCTTTTATTCAAGAAGCGATCGACGAAAAGATCGAACGTGAAGGGCTGGAAAGCTCTTCTGTGAACGAAGAACCTGGGAGTAGTCCGGGGACTCATATAGGACTTATAACCTAGAAAAAGAAATGGGAACTGGTGACACATTAAGAATGAACAAAACTTATCATTCCCTTCCTATTAAGCTATCATAGAATTGGTAGTAGCAAAGAGCCAAACGGATGAAGTGGGCTACGTTCCCACCTGGAGTTGGAAAAACCCACCTGTCCGTGGGGCTGGGAATTAGTGCTAGACTCTTTATTGGATAACAGAGAACCGAGAGTGCGACAATATTGAGTCTAGCACCAAAACCAACATGATCCTTTTGTTTTTTAGGTGTCGATCACTTCTTATTACAATCCGCCATTTATTGTTCTCTTATTTTCCTTGTATTTTGGAATAAGGTTGAGAATGGAGCATCCATGAAATTCCGTATTTATCGACAAATTGCCCCATTTTACCGCCCCAAAATTGGTCTTCATAAGGCATTTTTACTTCAACCGTTCGAGAATTAGCAACTTTCTCGAAAAACTCATCCGCTTCTTTTACAGCTTTTTCGTCTTCGCTATTCACATCTAGCATAATCGAGATTTGATTTCCATTTTGAACAGATTGTCCAAAACAGTCTGAACAGAGTAAATCAGCTCCTAGAACACTAAAACTGGCATGAATAGTCGTATCCTCCAAATGCTCTAATGATACACCAAATGTTTCGGCTTGTTCTTTGTTGACCGGCATTCGCATAATATTTGTAGCCCCAAACACTTCTTCGTAATAAGCTAATGCTTCTTTTGCGCTATTAAAGCCAAGATAAGGATATATTTTCGCCATTTTTTTACTCCTTTTGCTTTGATTTAACAGAAATTATTATTACACAATAATATATATTTTGCAACAATACGGTTGCCAGTGCCGTCTTTTGTGTCAGTGCTTACGTATTTTGTCGGTAGAGAAATCACCGTGGCGGCACCGCTCTGCTCCAGCAGGAAGATGATTTGCTCCACGCTACGCGCCGGACGTTCACGACGCAAGGCAATCGCTTGCCTAAGCAGTTCCGGATCCAGTTTCATTCGTCCTGCCGTATTGCGCGGCTTCGCTTTGAGCGCATCCCAGCCGCCTTTGCGGCAAGCCTCC
Source organism: Paenibacillus popilliae ATCC 14706 (assembly GCF_000315235.1). Taxonomy (GTDB): domain Bacteria; phylum Bacillota; class Bacilli; order Paenibacillales; family Paenibacillaceae; genus Paenibacillus_B; species Paenibacillus_B popilliae. The sequence goes on from NZ_BALG01000244.1 coordinate 4,992, forward strand.
AGGTAACGCGAGAGCGTCCGCTCGCTTACGGTCATCCTGCCGCTGCCCGGCAGATCGTACGTCCGGCGGCAATTTGTTCGTCTTGCAAAGCATCGGGCATGAATGGTTCCTCCTTGTAGGAATGGAATAGGGGCAACTCCCATGATCAGGGGAAATACTGCCGTCAGCTATAGCCAGCTTTTGTGGGGTGTGCACGCACCGCCGCCACGCCTAGTAATCGGTCGAGCCGAAGGAGTTCCTAAAAGAGACAATACGGCCGAGGAAGCACATCCCACGCCATCCATAACGCAGTCCAATCGGATCGTCGTTCGTGAGGGAGAGACGAATCCAGTCCGTTATGCAGTATATTGCTCCAAAGTCGCTGTTTATGGCGATCGCGGCGGCGCATCCAGCATTGCTGCCAACGCCACAGCCTTTTCTCGGCATACCGGCCTCCGGCAAAGGAGGCGCTATCCGCCACAATCGTTGACAAGCTGCAGCCTTCAATTATGCAAATAAGCCAATACATCGCTATTCCAATCCACTACCATAATATGGAGATAGTCGAAGTGGAGAATAGGAAGATGTGTGGCCGTCAAACCTTTATCGTCTTCCTATTCGTCTATTTTTCGACACGCCTCTCCTTATGATTGTCGTTGTATGCAATATTCACCACCGCCAATCGCCCCTCCTTCTCTCCGACATTCCTCATAATAAATAACCGTTCACCTTCCGTCATTGGGAGTGAGCAGCGACACCTAGAGTTCATTCTTTCAACATAAATCACCTGCATTTTACATTTAATATAGACATTTTTGCATATGGATCACCGCATGTTTTTGTGTAGGTTGCACAAACTTCGTGGAGAAGGAGAAAGGGGGCATCAACTTGAACCAAAATTTTATTGAGATCGTGAACGCCAGAGTGAACAATCTTAAAAATGTCAGTGTCCAGATACCGAAGGGGAAAATTACGATCTTTACCGGGGTCTCCGGTTCTGGGAAATCTTCCCTTGTGTTCGATACGGTTGCCCAAGAAGCAGGGCGGCAGCTCAATGAAACCTACAGCAGCTTTGTCCGGACGTTTCTGCCGCGATACAGCCGACCTGAAGCGGATGAAATCCGAAACCTCTCAACGGCCGTAGTGGTGGATCAAAAGCGCCTTGGAGGAAATGCACGTTCTACCTTGGGAACGGTGACGGACATTAATGCCTTGTTCCGACTGTTGTATTCACGTTTTGGAAAGCCGCAGATCGGTTATTCCAATGCGTATTCCTTCAATGACCCAAGTGGCATGTGTCCCGCATGTGAGGGGATTGGCAAGATCATCACGCTAAATGTTGATGCGGCGCTAGATAAAGAGAAATCCTTACATGAAGGCGCGATTTTATTGCCGGGTTTTGCGCCGGGAGGATGGCAGTGGAAAACCTATGGTGAATCCGGATTTTTTGATAACGACAAGAAGATAAAGGATTACACAGAAGACGAGCTTCAAACTTTACTGTACGCTGATCCGCAAAAGGTCATGGTCAGTCATCTGGACAATGAGATTAACGCGACCTATGAAGGGCTGGCTGTTCGATTTATGCGGCTGAATGTGAAGACGGAGAAGGAAACCAGCAAAGTTGGAGCCAAGAAAATGAACAAGTTCACCACGATCGGCATCTGTCCGTCCTGTGGGGGCAAACGCTATAACGAAAAGGTGTTGTCCTCCAAAATCATGGGCTATTCCATCTTCGATATGACTGAGATGCAATTGGACGGGCTGATCCATGTCTTATTGCAGATAGACATGCCCACGGCAAAGCCTGTAGTGGATGGGATCGTAGAACGTTTGAGAAATCTTTGCGAGATCGGGCTTGGCTATATGTCGCTCACGCGGGAAACTTCGACCTTATCCGGTGGCGAATCGCAGCGGGTAAAGATGGTCAAGCATTTGTCCAGCAGTTTAACGGGAATCATGTACATCTTCGATGAGCCAAGTACCGGATTGCATCCGCGTGATGTGTATCGCTTAAATGAGCTGCTCGTCAAGCTGCGGGACAAGGGCAACACCGTCCTGGTGGTGGAGCATGATCCGGATGTTATTCAAGTGGCCGATCACATCATTGATGTGGGGCCGAGAGCGGGTTCTGGCGGCGGCCGAATTATGTACAGCGGCGATTATGAAGGTTTGCTGGCATCGGATACGCTCACGGCCCAATATCTAACGCGACATGCTGACATGAAGCCAAATTCAAGGCCCGTCACTTCATTCTTGGAAAGTCGAAAAAGCAGCCTGCACAATTTGAAGAATGCCCGTTTGCGCGTGCCAGTTGGCGTGTTCACCGTGGTAACAGGCGTGGCAGGCTCCGGCAAGAGTACGCTTGTCAACGAAGTGTTTGCGAAGGATCATCCGGAGGTGGTTCGTATTGACCAGCAGCCGGTTCAGGGCAGCATCCGTTCCAATCCGGCCACGTATGCCGACATTATGGCCTCCATCCGTAAAGCATTCGCAGAAGTAAATCGCGTGGACGGTGGACTATTTAGTTTCAACTCTATAGGCGGTTGTGAGACCTGCGGAGGAACGGGCATCATCGAACTGAACATGTCCTTTATGGATAAAGTAGGGGTCACGTGCAGTTCGTGTAACGGCAGTCGATTCAAACCCGAAGTGCTTCAGTACCTGTACAGAGGAAAGAACATTGTTGATGTGATGGACATGACGATTGCGGAAGCCGTGGAATTTTTCGAGACTAAGGATATTCAGACGAAATTGAAAAGTCTCGTCACGGTAGGTTTGGGCTATTTGACCTTGGGACAACCGCTCAGCACGCTTTCCGGCGGCGAATGCCAGCGCTTGAAGTTGGGCAAGGAACTGAACAAGAAAGGCCAAATCTACATTCTGGACGAGCCTACAACGGGCCTGCATATGTCTGATGTTTCCCACATGTTAAGGATCATTGACACGCTGGTGGAGAAAGGAAATACCGTGATTGTGATTGAACATAATCTGGACGTGATCCGGCAGGGCGACTGGATCATTGATATTGGGCCGGATGGGGGAACGGACGGCGGTGAAGTCATCTATGAAGGGCCACCGCCTGGCATTATGAACAGTGAGCGATCCATTACAGCGCGATATTTGTAACGGATCGAAAGAATGGCTTTAATGAATTCCTCCTTTGTCCAATGGGCTGTCGCATGAAGCCATTTTATCGGACGGCGGGCAGGCATGTTGCACAATTTTTATTGGAGAATCCAGCAAAATGCGGTAAAATAGATGAGCATAGTAGGAATCGCCGTATGTCTCCGTCAAATATAAGACTTGGTGTGCTGAATACAAATAAAACATGATTGTGCAACAAAGGGGAAGCCAGCAACGATGAATACTTATTTATTTCCGATCCAAGCCGCTTTGATTACGTTTCCGATCGTGTCCTTTTTTCTGACGCTGCCATTTTTAATCGTCCAGTATCGTAAGTATGGCTATGTGAACAAAGTACGTTCGCTTGTGCTGTACTCGATGCTGCTTTATTTTATTTCAGCGTACTACCTTGTCATTCTGCCTCTGCCAGCCAATCTCGACAACTGCGTGCCCGGCGGTAGCGGTGTATTTTCTCAATGGACTCCATTCACATTTATCCGTGACATTATGAAGGAGACGAATGTCGTCTGGTCCCAGCCTTCGACCTATGTGACGATATTAGGGGAGCGGGCTTTCTGGCAGGCGGGCTTCAACGTCGCTTTAACATTGCCGCTTGGGGTATATCTTCGTTATTATTTCCGAAGATCGTTCTTGGCGACGACGGTCATTGCCTTTGTCGTGTCGCTCTTCTTCGAGACGACGCAACGCACGGGCCTATACGGGATTTATGCGTGCCCATACCGACTGTTCGATGTCGATGATTTGATGCTCAATACGTTCGGGGGAGCGCTTGGATTTTTGCTTGCTCCATTGATTACGTATTTCCTGCCGCACATCAGCCAATTGGATGCGAACGTGGATCTGATGCGTAGGCCGGTCGGCTTTATGCGCCGTATAATTGCACTATGGCTCGACTATTTATGCATCGGATTTATTTACTGGATTATCGCTATTTTCATAGTGGCAGACAACGGGAATGACGTCGATCACTTCCTGAATGACTTACAGTCCAATGGATGGGTGCTGGCGATAACGATTTTTGTCTATTTCATGCTGATGCCGCTGTGGACCGAAGGGAAGACGTTCGGCAAATGGGTGACGCGCATTCATCTGATCGATGACCGCTTGGCGGCGGATTCGGAGCGGACAAACAAGCTATCTTTCAAGGGGCTGCTCATCCGGTACGGCTTGCTTTATTTCGGCATCGGCGGGATCAATTATATATTTTTCTATGTGTTGAATTCCGGCTATATCCTAGAACTAGGGGGATTTACGCCGATCGTCATCATTCTATGGCTCGTCTTCAATGTGTTCGTGGGTCTGCATGTGTTGCTGCATCTGTTTCGGCGTGATAAGCGTCTCTTCTATGAAAAAATGAGCGGAACTCGTAATGTTATCACGATTCCGGATCGGATGCTGCCATATTCGGGCACGGTCGATCTGATGGAGACGAAGGAGGATGCTGAAGAGAATCCGCCTGTCCGCCGCACGATGGACTTCCAGGATGGATCGCAGCTTATAATTCGGACGGATGCCATGGCGGAGCCGCAGGAGGAACTGTCTGCGGACGAGATACCGGAGCCTCCGGATGTTGCCTCGGTGAGACCCGAAGCAGTGGCGAAGCAGGAAGAGAAGGCCGCCGAAGGCGAAGCAATGGATACGGAGGAACGGGTAGAGTGGGAACTGACACGGCTACGCGCCAAGCTGAATCAAGACCGATCCGATAAATAATGGAAAAGCAAAACGGTCTCCAACCGTCCGGAATGGCGGGGAGACCGTTTTGTGTTATGGCGAGGCCGGAGGTTCGGAAGACGAACCATTGCGGGCATTATTCTGCTGATCGATCATGGGCTTAAATGAGGCTGGCCGCAGCCCCTTCTTCTTGCGGAAGCGGGAGGCGACGTAGTTCCGTTTGCGGTCGCGGTAGAACACCCAACCGCCAATAAAAGCGACCCCGATGGCGAACATGATAAAGCCGCCAAGGAAAGGAAGCCAGCCGAAGGAGGGGGCGGCGAGACCGTCATTCCCGCAGTCGGCGATGTAATCGAAGATGACGTTCTTCATCGTTAGAAAGCCGAAGGTCGCGAGAAGGCCCGGAATGACGAGCAGCAATATGGCAAAAAAGCGGGCTATCACTTGCGTATCCTGCCTCATGAATAGATCACCTTCGGAATATGTTCATCATGAATCATTACCTATGTTTTATCTTACCTTGAAAGCGGGGAATTGTCTAATCAGATCATGTCGTCGGGAAGCCTGCGGTTGACAGATTCAGGTTTGGCGCTGCCGGAAAAAGGGAGTACAATAGAATCAATGGATTCGGACGAAAAAAGGAGTGCTTGGTATGACAAAGCAAGTCGATGTAGCCATTTTGGGAGGAGGAACGGGCGGATATGTCGCGGCCATCGCGGCGGCGCAAGCCGGTAAATCGGTCGTCGTCATTGAACGGGAGAAGCTGGGAGGAACATGCCTGCACCGCGGGTGCATCCCGAGCAAGGCGCTGCTGCGCAGCGCGGAAGTGTATCAGGAGGCGGTAAATGGCTCGACCTACGGCATCGAGGTCGAGGGCGTGAAGCTGTGCTTTGACCGCGTCCAGGCCCGCAAGCGGGACGTTGTCGAGAAGCTGCATCAAGGGGTCTCGATGCTGATGCGGCAGCATGAGATTGAAGTTATTTACGGCAGCGGACGGGTAGTGGGGCCGTCCATTTTTTCCCCGAAGAGCGGTTCGGTAGCGGTCGAGTACCCGGACAAGGAGGCAGATACCATCGTGCCGAAGCATCTCATTATCGCGACCGGATCCCGTCCGCGGATGCTGCAGGGACTGGAGGCTGACGGAAACCTTATCGTTACGACGGATCAGGCGCTCGAATGGGAGAAGCTTCCGGCGCGCGTCGCCATATTGGGAGGCGGCGTCATCGGCATCGAATGGGCATCGATGCTGACCGACTTCGGCGTACAGGTCGATGTCATCGAAGCGGGGGAACGGATTGTCCCGATGGAAGAGGAAGAGACAGCACGTGAGCTCCAACGGCAATTGGCGAAGCGGGGCGTCCGCTTCCATACGCAGGCGGCGCTTCAGCCGGAAGGGCTAAATAAGGATGAAGAGCGGGGAGAAGTTCATCTCATCATCGAAGAAAACGGGGAGAGCGTAAGCATAAAAGCGGACAAGCTGCTCGTATCGATAGGAAGACAGGCCAATATCGAGCATATCGGCTTGGAAAATGTCGGGCTGGAGACGGAAAATGGGTTCATCCGCGTCAATGCGTGGATGCAGACGAACGAGTCACATATTTATGCGATTGGCGACGTCATCGGCGGCCTGCAGCTGGCTCATGCCGCGGCAGCCGAAGGCCTGACCGCCGTACGCCATCTGTGTGGCGATACGTCGGTTGGCTATGACTCGCGGAATATTCCGCGCGCGATCTACTCCCGTCCGGAAGCGGCCTCGATCGGTTGGACGGAGCAGGATGTGAGAGCCGCAGGCTATGACGTGTTGGTAAGCCGTGTGCCGCTGCATGCGGTCGGCAAGTCATTGGTGCACGGGGAGCCGGAAGGGTTCGCGAAGGTGATTGCGGATGCTCAGTCCCGCGATCTGCTCGGCGTCCATATCGTCGGGCCACATGCGACCGAACTGGTTGGGGAAGCTTCGACAGCTATGCTGCTGGACGCGACCGCGTGGGAGATGGGGCAGGTGATCCGGCCGCATCCGTCGCTCTCCGAAATATTGACCGAGGCGATGCTGGGCGTAGAAGGCAAAGCGATTCATATCTGACGCATCCGGATGCGGGAACTGACCGTAGCTGATGTTTTCTTTTTCAGAACGATAGGGGTATAATATGTTTAGAGTCAAGTCTTAGTACCTGGTGTTATACTTGCGACAGACTTGAATGAATAAGGAGGTCTGCTTTATGACGCCGGAAATAAATACTCGTCAGAAGACGAGGCATGAGTCCCTCGGACTCTCGGATGAACAGGCGGTAGACATGTACCGGAAGATGCGGCTTGCCCGCATGTATGATGAACGGGCGCTGCTGCTGCAGCGGGCGGGAAAAATCAATTTTCACGTATCCGGTATCGGTCAGGAAGCTGCCCAGATCGGTGCGGCATTTGCATTGGATAAAGAGAAAGACTATTTTTTGCCCTATTACCGCGATTACGGATTCGTTCTGTCCGTCGGTATGACGATACGAGAATTGATGCTGGCTATTTTTGCTAGGGAGGAGGATCCGAACAGCGGCGGCCGGCAGCTACCGGGCCATTTCGGCTGCAAGCGTCTTCGCATCGTAACGGGCTCCAGTCCGGTGGCAACGCAAGTGCCGCATGCTGTTGGCATTGCGTTGGCGGCGAAGATGCGCAACGAAGGAGCGGTCTCCTTCGTGACGCTGGGCGATGGCTCGAGCAACCAGGGAGATTTCCACGAGGGCTGCAACTTCGCGGGCGTGCATAAGCTGCCGATGATCGTGATGGTGGAGAACAACCAGTATGCTATCTCCGTCCCTCTGGACAAGCAGGTGGCAGGACGCATCAGCGACCGGGCACTGGGCTACGGCTTCCCGGGCGAGCGCGTCGACGGCTGCGATGTGCTGGAGGTGTATCGCACCGTCAAGGAAGCTCGCGAGCGGGCGCTGCGGGGCGAAGGGCCTACTCTTATCGAGGCGGTCATGTACCGGCTGACTCCGCATTCGACTTCGGATAACGATATGGTCTATCGGACGAAGGAAGAAGTGGACAGGAACTGGAAGAACGATCCGCTGCCCCGTTACAAGGCATATTTGATGGAATCCGACCTCTGGTCGGAGGAAGAGGACGCGCAGTTGAGCGCAGACATCAAGTCGAGATTGGATCGAGAGATCTCCTACGCCGAGCAGGCGGCCTACCCGGCTGGCGAAGAGGCGCTGCGGCACGTCTATGCGGAGGAGGAAGCAAGCACATGGCGATAATCGATTATATTGATGCCATACGAACGGCAATGAAGGAAGAGATGGAACGGGATGCCAACGTATTCGTGCTCGGCGAGGATGTCGGCGTCAAGGGCGGTGTGTTCACGACGACGAAGGGGCTGTATGAGCAATTCGGCGAAGCGCGCTCGCTTGATACACCGCTGGCCGAATCTGCGATCGCTGGCGTGGCGATCGGCGCCGCGATGGTTGGGATGAAGCCGATCGCGGAAATGCAGTATTCGGACTTTATGTTCCCGGCGACGAACCAGATCATCAGCGAAGCGGCGAGAATCCGCTACCGCTCCAACAATGACTGGTCCTGTCCGGTTGTCATTCGCGCTCCGATTGGCGGCGGTGTGGCCGGCGGACTGTACCATTCGCAATGTCCTGAATCGGTCTTTTTCGGAACTCCCGGCCTGAAGATCGTCGCTCCGGCTACGCCCTATGATGCGAAGGGCCTGCTCGTTGCGGCCATCCGCGACCCGGACCCGGTCTTATACTTCGAGAATAAAAAATGTTATCGCATGATAAGCGGGGAAGTGCCGGAAGGGGATTATGTCGTTCCGATCGGAAAAGCGAATGTCGTGCGCCAAGGAACGGACATCACCGTCATCGCTTACAGCCTGCCGGTCCATATAGCGATGCAGGCTGCGGATGAGCTCGCGAAGGAAGGAATCAGCGCGCAAATTCTTGATCTGCGTACGATTCAGCCGCTGGATCGGGAATCGATTCTTGAAGCGGCGGCGAAGACGGGCAAAGTGTTGATTATTCATGAAGACAACAAGTCGGGTGGGGTCGGTGCAGAGGTCTCTGCCATGATTGCGGAAGAACTGCTGTTCGACCTGGACGCGCCGATCAAGAGGCTGTGCGGCCCGGATATTCCGGCAGGCCCGTACAGCCCTCCGCTCGAGAAGGTTTTTATGTTGAACATGGATAAGGTCAAGGATGCCATGCGCGAGCTGGCATTGTTCTAAGGACGGGAGTGAAAATCAATGTCTGATGTTAATGGGAAAGAAATCACGATGCCACAGTTGGCCGAATCTCTCGTGCAGGCGACGATTGGCAAATGGCTGAAGCAGCCCGGGGAATCGTTCGAGGCGTATGAGCCTATCTGTGAAGTCATTACCGATAAAGTTGTCGCCGAGCTTCCGGCTACCGAAGCGGGCATCATGGAACAAATTATCACGCAAGAGGGCGAGACCGTCGCCGTCGGCGCCGTCATCTGCCGCGTCCGCACGGAAGCGGCCGCGGTTCCGGCGGGCGCAGGGCGGGCGAGCAAGCCTGCCGCCGCGCAAGGCAGTGTCCCGGCGCCAGCTTCCGCTGGGCAAAATAGGAGCGGGCGCTACTCGCCCGCCGTCCAACGCCTGGCGTTCGAGCATGGCATCGATTTGACCCGCTTGCAAGGTTCCGGCTTAGGCGGCCGAATTACGCGGAAGGACGTGCTGGCGGCCGTTGAGTCTGGCGCTTATACAGCATCCCCTGAAGCAGTTACGGGCGCGCAGACGCTTCGCCAAGCAGCGTCGGCAGCTTCTTCGGATCCGCTGCCGCCTGCGGCTCAGGTGCCAGTGCGCCATTCGGGGCTCCATCTGGCGGATTTGCCGCGCATACCGACCATCGATGTAGAGGAGGCCGGCTGCGGGGAGACGTTCATTGACGTGACGCCTATCCGCCATACGATTGCCAGCCGGATGCGGCAAAGTGTCTCTGAGATTCCACATGCGTGGACGATGATTGAAGTCGATGTGACCAATCTCGTGCTGCTGCGCAACAAGGTCAAGGACGAATTCATGCGCAAGGAAGGCTTCAATTTGACCTATCTCGCCTTCGTGCTGAAGGCGGTCGTCAACGCGATCAAGGATTATCCGATCATGAACTCGGTCTGGGCCGTCGACAAGATTATCGTTAAGCGGGATATCAACCTGTCGCTGGCGGTCGGCACGGAAGACTCGGTGCTGACGCCAGTCATCAAGCAGGCGGATCAGAAGAACATTGCGGGCCTCGCCCGGGAAATCGACGAGCTGGCGCGTAAAACACGGGAAGGACGACTCAGACCCGAAGATATGCAGGGTGGGACCTTCACCGTGAACAATACGGGCTCGTTCGGCTCGATTCTGTCCTACCCGATTATCAATTACCCGCAGGCGGCGATTCTGACGTTCGAGTCGATCGTCAAGAAGCCGGTCGTCATCAACGACATGATCGCGGTCCGCTCCATGGCGAACATGTGCTTATCGCTCGATCACCGCATTTTGGACGGCGTCATCTGCGGTCGCTTCCTGCAGCGGGTGAAGGAGAATCTGGAAGGCTATACACGGGATACGAAGGTATACTGAGAACAGGCGAAGGCAAAAGGACCCGGCCTGATAACAGGATGAGTAAAGACTTTTGACAGAAGAAGGCGATATCAGGATGAATGCAACGGAAGAATCGGCATTAGGTGGGAGAAGACTTCGTGTTCATCATCTGGGCTTCACCGGCTATGGCGAAGCGTGGGAGCTCCAAAAAAGCATCGTGAAGCAGGTGGATAGCGGCGAGCGGGACGATACGCTGCTGCTGCTTGAGCATCCGCCGACCTACACGATCGGATCGCAGCGTCATCCGGAGCATCTGCTGCTGTCTCCCGAACAATTGAAGGAGCGAGGCGTCGCCGTCTATCAGATTGACCGCGGCGGGGATATCACTTACCACGGTCCGGGGCAGCTCGTCGGCTACCCGCTTCTGCTGCTCGAAGGGAAGCGGATCGACCTTCACGGCTACTTGCGCTCCCTGGAGGAGGCGATCATTCGGCTCCTCGCTTCCTTCGGGGTTGAGGGAAGCCGCAAGCCGGAATATACCGGTGTCTGGGTTGGCGACGTGAAGCTGGCGGCTATCGGCGTCAAGTTCAATAAATGCCGCCAACATCGGGGCTTTATCACGAGCCACGGCTTCGCCCTGAATGTCAAGAGCGGCATCCAGGCAGGCGGCTTCAGCGGCATCGTGCCGTGTGGAATTAGCGAGTATGGGGTCACTTCTCTGGAGGACTGCACAGGCATGGAATTTACGGTAGAGGACGTAGGCAGACAACTGCTGCCTTACCTAGCTGAGGTGCTGGAGTACGATCCTCCGATCGTTGAGCCATTGGAATCGCTGCGCAGGTAGAAGCGGCTTCAACCGGAGCGGGCTCCCGCCGCAGTATGGGCGGAAGGGGGTTGACCGGAGTGATGGAGCGCAGGCTGAGCGGGATTAGCCGGATTAGCGGGAGGGCAGGGTAACCTATCGGAAACAGCCTGTCCCTCCCAGTTCCGGATGTGGGGCTATCAGCCGAAAAACGGCTCGATCAGCACGAGCGCAGTGGACACAAGCATGGCCGCCAGCATCAGATAGACGATGATTTTGAACCACTTTTTGGATTGCATATAACGGGTAAGCTCCTTTCTTCAGCGATAGCTGAATTTCAGATCATTACCCCTATTGTAACGAACAATTCGTCAGGAGGAAAGCGAATATGGTTCAACAGGATAGAGTAGTGAAGCATTTGATGGAATTGGTGCATGTGGATAGCGAGACGAAAAACGAACGCGCGATCTGCGACGTGCTCAAGCAGCAGTTCGAAGCGCTGGGTCTGCAGGTGACCGAGGACGATACAGCTTCGGCGACGGGGCATGGCGCCGGCAACCTGATCGTGAATTGGCCGGCGACGCCGGGACAGGAAGGCAGCACCCGACTGTTCTTCACCTCCCATATGGATACGGTCAAGCCGGGCAACGGTATCCGCCCGCAGCTCGGAGAGGATGGTTACATACGCAGCGACGGCACTACAATTCTCGGCTCGGACGATAAGGCAGGTCTGGCGGCCATGTTCGAAGCCATTCGCGTCATCACAGAGACGAAACTCCCACATGGACAGGTTCAATTCGTGATTACGGTCGGTGAAGAATCGGGCCTCGTCGGGGCGCGAGCCATGTCGGCCGAGTATTTGCAATCCGATCTCGGCTACGCGCTCGACTCGAACGGAGAGGTCGGAGCTATCGCGGTGGCGGCGCCTACCCAAGCGAAGATTTCGATGGAGATTTTCGGGAAGTCGGCCCATGCCGGCGTGAATCCCGAGGATGGCATCAGCTCGATTCAGGTCGCCAGCAAGGCAATTGCGCGCATGCCGCTGGGACGCATCGATCATGAGACGACAGCCAACATCGGCCGCTACGAAGGCGGCGGCGCCACGAATATCGTCTGCGATTATGTGAAGCTGGACGCCGAAGCCCGCAGCATCGTGCAGAGCAAAGTCGAAGCCCAGGTTGAGATGATGAAGGAAGCGCTGGAGAGCGCGGCAGCCGAATACGGCGCCCGCGCGGAATTCAAGTGCGAGATCGTCTATCCTGCGTTCAATTTCACGGAAAAGGATGAAGTCGTGAAGCTGGCGCAGCGCGCTATCGAGCGCATCGGCTCCGTATCCCGCCTGTTCCATTCCGGCGGCGGCAGCGATGCCAACATTTTTAACGGCATGGGTGTGCCGACGGTCAATCTGGCCGTAGGCTATGAAGATATCCATACGACGAACGAACGCATTCACGTATCCGATCTGGTACGTACGAGCGAACTGGTCGTTGCCTTAATCGAAGAGGCGGCCAAGGCGTAAGCGGCCGGGCGATTCGAATGGAAGCCTGCTGTGTTCGGACCACGCCGGGAATCGGTCCGTACCGCGCCGGTTGTGCCGGCTTCGGGCCGCTTCCCGGTCACCGCCTGTTCAAGCAAATGGTCGGGTGTTCGCCGGCTCAATACCGCAAGCCGCCTCAAGCTTCTGAGTCAGGGTAACCTGGAACGGAAGCTTTTTTGGGCTGGACGGCCAGAACAAGGGACTTGGAAATTAACATTCCGCTGGGATGCGCGGATGACCCGGTCCGGCTTGAATAGTTCGTCAGATTCCAGAGAAGCAAGGCATCGTGTCGGGGGGGGGTACCCACTTTGTGTTTGCGGCGAGCTGCGGTCGTCCGCAAAGCCATGCTTCTCTACGTTTTAGCTCGGCTCTGTAGCTTTTGGAGCGTCATGGACAACGTGGCGGTAAGGCCTTCCCGAATCATGAGCCTTCTCAGCTCGGCACGAATTTCATAGCTTTTCCCTACGAACCGCATTTTCTGCTTGGAATAATATTGTTTCATGTCATTACCCTCATTTCGTTCGGACGAGCCGTTTTGGTATAATGAGTATGTTGCATCGAACGGAATTATGTATGCATAGCGATGGCTCGCTCCGAAGCTGAACAGCCCCGGGAAGGATGAGCCAATCATTTGTTATTAGGGAGTGGCCACGAGATGAGCTTGCATGATGATGTTAATCAAGAAAAAATTCGCCCGTCGCTTGAAGAAGTGACGGTCGATACGTCTACCGTTTTTGAAGGGAAAATTATCGATCTTCAGGTCGTTACGGTTACTTTACCCGATGGGACCACAGCAACACGTGAAATTGTCCGCCACCCGGGCGCGGTCGCGGTGCTGGCGATCAAGGACGGGCGTATGCTTGTCGTCGAGCAGTACCGCAAGCCGCTTGAGCGGACGCAGGTCGAGATTCCGGCAGGCAAGTTGGACGCGGGCGAGCGGCCGGAGGATGCGGCTAAGCGGGAGTTGGAGGAGGAGACAGGCTTCCGGGCAGCTTCCCTGATTCCACTTGGGACGTTCTCGACCTCTCCTGGGTTCGCGGACGAGATAATCTATTTGTATGCGGCGAATGAATTGGAAGAAGGTACGATGAAGCCAGACGAAGACGAGTTCCTCGAAGTGAGCGTGCTGACGATGGAAGAAGCGTTCGAGGCGATGCGTCAGGGCCGAATCGGCGATGCGAAGACAATACAAGCGCTGTATGCATGGAAAATATACGAGATGACGGGCTCATGGCCGGTATAATCACACCTGCGGAAGGCTCGAAGTTCACCGGCATGCGCGTGTTCGGAGATTTCCATATCCATATCGGCAGCACGTCCTGCGGCGCACCGTGCAAGATGAGCGCAAGCCGGGATCTGACGTTCGAAGCGATTGCGAAGGAAGCATCGGAGCGCAAAGGGCTGCACCTGGTTGGGATTATTGACGCTCACGCGCCACGCGTACAGGAGGACATCGCCGCCTTGCTTGAGCGTGGAGAGATGGAGGAGCTGGCCGATGGCGGCATCCGCTATCGGAACACGACGCTGCTCCTTGGAGCCGAGCTTGAAATCCGGGCGGAAGGGCTCGGGCTGGCGCATGTGTTGTGCTATCTTCCCAGCTTCGATGCGATGCGTCATTTTTCGGCGTGGCTGTCGCCTTACGTAACGAATATGAATCTGTCTTCCCAGCGGGTATACGCCTCGGGACGGGCACTGCAGGAACAGACGGTCGCGCACGGGGGCGTATTCATTCCGGCGCATGTATTTACGCCGTTCAAGAGCATCTACGGCAAATGCTCCGATCGGATGGCGAATGTATTGGACATGGAGCTTATCGATGCGGTGGAGCTGGGCCTTAGCGCCGACACCGAGATGGCCGGTCTTATCTCCGAATTGGATCGCTACACACTGCTGACGAATTCGGATGCCCATTCGCTGCGCAAGATTGCCCGGGAGTACAACCAATTGACAGTCTCTAAACCCAGCTTCAAGGAATGGGCATTAGCGCTTCAGAACCGGGACGGTCGGTGCGTCAATGCCAATTATGGGCTGAACCCGAGCCTGGGCAAATACCACCGCTCGCGCTGCACGGAATGCGGAGCCGTCCCCGAGACGACGCAGCTTCCCCCGGTATGCCCCGCCTGCGGCAGTACCAAAATCGTCCAGGGCGTGCTCGACCGCATTCACGCCATCTCGGATCGGGACTACAGTCAGGTTCCCGCTCATCGCCCACCATATTTTATGCAGATTCCGCTGGAGTTCATTCCGGGCGTCGGACCCCGTACGCTGAACAAGCTGCTCGACCGGTTCGGCACCGAGATGACGGTGCTGCATCAGGCGACCCCGGAGCAGCTGACCGAGACGGTCGGCGCGAAGACGGCGGAATATATTGTCAAAGCGCGAAGCGGAGACCTGGTCTTGGTGAGCGGCGGGGGAGGAACCTACGGCAAAGTCGTCACGTAGCGGCGAGGCCTGCCGCACACAACGGACGGCTCCCGCGTTCATATGTTAACGAGCTGCCGCATATATTGGATTGACACAGAGGCGCTGTGAGTCCATCGTATGGGAAAGGAGCCGTTCCCCGCATGAAGCCGGCATCATATTCGTTTCACGCGCAACTTCATTTGTACCTTTTTTTCTCGATTTTGTTCTTGGTCGGCGTCGTGTTCGGGGTGCTGCTCGTCAATGCGTTGACGCTGGAGCAGCAGCAGGAACTGGGCAGTCATCTCGGTCACTTCTTTGTCATGCTGGACGGAGATAGTCTATCGCCGGATCAGCCCGGGATGTTCGCCGATTCCGCCATGCTGTACGGCAAATGGATTGGGTTGATCGCGCTGCTGGGCTTTTCGATCGTCGGCTTGCCGCTTGTCCTTGTGCTTGTCTTTGCCAAAGGAATCTTCATCGGCTTTACGGTAGGCACCTTGATCGGCCAATACGGGTGGAAGGGGATGCTGTTCGCCTTCGCTTCGGTCGCCCCGCATAATCTACTGGCCATACCGCTCATTCTGATCGCCAGCGTCGCTTCGATTACGTTCGCGACGTATATTTTGAAGAACCGGGTCTTCATGCCCAAGGTTCAGTCGCTGCGCGAGCCGCTAGGCCGCTTCGTTCTCGTTCAGGCATCGGCGGCCGCCGGAATGGCCGTCGTTGCGGCTGTCATGACCTGGGTATCCCCCTTCTTGATGAAGCTGGCCGCGCCACTGCTTGCCGGAATGGTATCCGGAGGATGAGACCCTTTTTCATTTGCGTAAATGATTTGACACTTATTGCATTCTCCCCCTATAATGATAGAAGCGAATAGAATTGCGGATAGGCGGGCAAGGGGGAAGATCATGGAAGCGCGTATTGAGAAGATCAAACAACAACTGCAATCCCAAGGGTACAAGCTGACACCCCAGCGTGAAGCAACCGTTCGCGTTCTTCTCGAGAACGAAGAGGATCACCTTAGCGCGGAAGATGTATTCATGCTAGTGAAGGAAAAGGCCCCTGAAATCGGTCTTGCCACCGTGTATCGGACATTGGAGTTGCTGAATGAGCTGCACGTGGTGGAAAAATTGAATTTCGGAGATGGTGTAGCCCGTTATGATTTGCGCGGCGACAACAACAAGCACCACCATCATCATTTGATCTGCGTCCAATGCGGTTCGATGGATGAGATTCAGGAAGACTGGCTGGGCCCGCTTGAGGAGCGACTGGAGAAGGAGTTTCAGTTCCACGTCGTCGACCATCGACTTGACTTCCAGGGCATTTGCCGGGAGTGTCAGGAGAAGGAGCGCCTGCGCAAGGAATCATCATCGAATGATGAATCATAACATACAGCCTCGATGTCAACGACGTCGAGGCTTATTTAATTTGTGTTGGATGGGGTTTATTGCCAGATTTGCTGAACATTGCTTTCCTGAGGCGGCTCTTGCTGCCTTCTGGCATGCGCACGGTACGCCTGCTGCGGCCGCGGATGGACGGGGCTGCCGCGAAGGTGTCAGCTTCTTTCTCGCCGGGCGAACTGATCTAAGCGCTGCCGGCAGGGCGGAATTGACCGATTCATCGGCGTGGTGCTTTGCTTTTACCGTATACACGACCGCCCTGTACGCATTGATGAGTCCTGCGCCTTGGGCCGTCACCGGCTTCCCGCGCAGTTGCCGGGAAGTATGAACCAGCGCGGAGCGAATCTGATCCGGCATCATATCGGGACAGGTGGCCAGCATCAATGCCGCCGTGCCCGAGACATGTGGCGCCGCCATCGATGTCCCCGAATCTTCAGCGAAGCCGCCCTTATAGCTCGTTGAGACAATGTTTGTGCCGGGAGCCGCGACATCGATTCCTTTGCCGCGGCTGCTGAAGGCGGCAATGCAGTTGAGCCTATCGGTCGCAGCGACCGCGATCACCTCTGGATAGCTGGCCGGCTCATCGATGGCTTTGGCATCCTTGCCGTTATTGCCGGCGGAAGCGACGATAGTGATACCTTGGCGGTGGGCGCGGCGGATCGTGTTGCGCAGCAGCTTGCTGGGACCGTTCAGGCCCAGGCTCAGATTAATGACATCCATCCGGTTCCGGATACACCATTCGACACCTTCTACGATATCGGATACATAGCCTTCGCCCTTTTCATCCAGAGCCTTGACTGCAAACAGCTCCGTGTTGGGAGCTGTACCACACAGGATATGCCCTCTGCAGAGCGCTGCGACGGTGCCTGCCACATGGGTGCCGTGGCCGTTGTCGTCATCATAGGATGCTCCTGGATGAGTCGTGTTGATCCCACCGGAGATGCGAAGATTCGGATGGGGCGAGATACCTGTATCGACAATCGCAAGCCGAATTCCCTTGCCCCGGGTTACCGGCCAGACTTTAGGCGCATTTATTCGCTGGACCCCCCATGAAATGTACTGTATTGAAGCGGTTTGACCTTTGGTTGAGGGATAGCTCCGCATTATGGAACGCACTTTAGTGAAAGAAGAACGCCGCCCCCGACCAACCGCATGAGCCCGAACACGGGCATCATTCTCGATTCTGTGTACGCTGGGATGTTTGATTAATTCGGCCAGCTTCGCATGAGGGTGAACATGACAGCATAGCATGCAGGCCGATTTTACCTGCTTCACGGGAACGATGCCCTGCTTTTTCAACTCGTGAACGCACGTATTGAAGCTTTTTCGATCTTTCAGCACGATGATTTTCCGTACCGTGTGCCGGGCGGGCTTCCCGTGCACGAGGGCTTGTAACATGCGGGTTAAGTTGCGCATGCTCTCCCATCCTCCCGTTCCATTCAGGTTAAGTTCCATTATGCCTTCAAATAGGGGCACACGATTAGAGTATGGGGACGGATGGAAGACGGTGACGCCTCAGTGATGCATTTGTCGCCTGAAAGGAGGGTGGAGCTCATGTCCAGGAAAGCCTAATATTGTTCATTAGGGACGATTCAAGATGAGGATTGGTAATTGTCGATGTCGCCATTGATCAGGGCGGCTGGATCGCGTGACGACGCACGAACATCCGACTTTCTTCGAGCATGGCGTCGTCCACTATGCCGATGCCAATATGCCGGGCGCCGTGCCATGCACGTCAACGCTGGCCTTGGCGCTTGCCACGCTCCCGTATGTGCGGAAGCTGGCTTCATTGGGGTTGGAGAAAGCGATCCAGCGCGCCTGAGCTGAGAGGCGGTCTCACGACGTACGAGGGCGGCATCGTTCACCGGGTCGTCGCGGAATCGCTTGGCTAGAAGCCGCGTCCGGAGCTGTTCCTGTCTGCCTAATGCCCTTTTCATGCCGATGGCATATCCTATCCGCTTGTCTCATAGGTTACGAGTAACGGGACGATTCGGATAGGGAGGACGTAAGAGAATGATCGTGTCGCTTCGCAAAGTATTGAACCGACTCAAGTTCGTGGCGCTCTTTTTGCTATTGACGTATGCGATGGCCCACCTCTTGGGAAGCGTATCCGACTGGATATCTCCTGTCGAAAAATATAGAGAGCCGCAGGGGAAGGCGATGAAGGTGTTCCAGATTGAGGGGGCGACGGAGATCGATCCCCATACGTTCATGGAACGCCTTCGCCTGTTTTATTGGCTGGGGGAATAACCATGGCGTTCACGCATCAGGCACACGGTCCGAAGCAGGAATGTATGGAACCTGCGTGGAAAGAATATGTGGAAAGAATAAAGGAACCCCTATTCAAGTCTAGCGCCTCTATGGTGGGAAAAAGACGCAGCAAGGAGATTTTATATGCAGCATCCGATAGAAGAGTGCATCGAATGTTATGAACAGCATTTAACGCAGGAGCGGCGAATGTCCGCGCATACTCGAGCCGCGTACCTGGGGGATATTCGTGCGTTCCTGAGAGCAGATACGATGAGCGGACTGGATTCAATTGCGGCAATCCGGCCTTTTCACGTAAATCAATATGTATTTCAATTAAAGCGGGAAGGGCGGGCTGCATCGAGCATTTCCCGCCTTATCGCTTCGATTCGCTCCTTCTGCCATTTTTGCATCCGCGAAGGATGGCTGGACCTTGATCCGACGCTTGGACTGGAGCGGCCGAAGCTGGAAGCGAAGCCACCTGAGATATTGTCACCGGAGGAAACTGAGCGCCTGCTCCATCTGCCGGATCTTGCGACAGAGCAAGGAATCCGCGATCGTGCCATGCTGGAGACGCTGTATGCGACTGGCATGCGCGTGTCCGAGCTGATGGCGATCAATGTCGGGGACGTGCAGCCCAAATTGGGCTTCGTGCGCTGCACTTCCGCGAATCGGGAGCGGGTCATCCCGCTTGGACAAGCCGCGGCTGAGGCGATTCAGCGGTACTTGGAAGCGTCGCGGCCCAGGCTGCTCGGAGAAGGGCCTGCTAACGGAGACGAGACGACACGGAGCGCCGCGGCGGCGGAGATGCCGGAAGAGGCGTTATTTCTCAATGTGCGCGGACAGCGGATGTCCCGGCAAGGGTTTTGGAAGACGATGAAGAAATATGCGGAGTGTCTCCAGCTGCGATTTCCGCTTACGCCGCATACGCTGCGCCATTCATTCGCCGTGCATCTGCTACAGAATGGGGCTGACGTGCGAGCGGTGCAGGAGATGCTCGGCCATACGGAATTAGCGACGACACAGCGGTATATCGTGCAGATGTCAAGATCGAGCATGAAGGATGTATACACGCACGCGCATCCGCGCGCCAGAACATCATCCGTCGGGGAGGAAAAATAATGAGTCGAGCTTATGAACACATCCAGGAAGCGGCATCCTATATTGAGAGCCGTACCAGCGTCCGTCCAGAGATCGGGTTGACTCTCGGCTCGGGTCTCGGTGTGCTGGCCGATCTTGTTGAGAATCCCGTCACGATTCCTTACCGCGAAATTCCACATTTTCCAGTCTATACCGTCGAAGGTCATGCGGGAAACCTGCTGATCGGCACGATTGAGGGACGCGCGGTCGTCATGATGAAAGGGCGCTTTCATATGTATGAAGGCTACGCTCCAGAAGTGACGGCGTTCCCGGTACGGGTCATGAAGGCGATCGGCGCAGAGAAGCTCCTCGTCACGAATGCGGCCGGCGGCATCAATACGGGCTATAAGCCGGGTGACCTGATGGTCATTAGCGACCATCTCAACTTAACGGGAAGCAACCCGCTTATCGGGGCGAACGACAGCCGTCTGGGCGTCCGATTCCCGGACATGTCCCAGGCGTACAGCCCGCGTCTGCGCCAGCTTGCGAAGGTCACGGCTGAGGAGCAGGGCTTCTCGCTCCGCGAAGGGGTCTATGCCGGGCTGCTCGGACCGAACTATGAGACGCCGGCCGAGATCCGCATGCTGCGCACGATGGGGGCGGACGCGGTAGGCATGTCCACTGTCTCGGAAGTCATTGTCGCCAGTCATGCGGGTCTTGAGGTGCTAGGCATCTCCTGCATCAGCAACATGGCGGCGGGAATACTTGATCAGCCATTGTCCCATCACGAGGTGATGGAGACGACAGAAAAAGTGAAGGACGCCTTCTTGAAGCTGGTACTGGCGCTGATTCCAAAAATGTTAGCTTGATGACAGCATCCGGTTAGGAGGAGCGAAGATGAGGGCAGTCGACATCATTCACAAAAAACGGGAAGGTCACGAGCTGACGGATTATCAGATCGCCGCTTGGGCGTCGGTCATGAGCAAGAAGATTGCGGCCGGAGCCGACGCCATCGTGCTTGATAGCGCTTCTCTAACAACAGTTCCATAAGATTCCGTTCCCTCAACCTTCCCATGGGGATACCGTTTCTAGCGAAACCTTTGGTTTTGCTAGAAACTTTTTTTATGTCGGCGTGCCCAGCGAAGCACGCATCATCTAGCCGGTGAAAGTCTGGTCGCGGGAGGAGCCAAGTCCTCGAGTAGCTAGGATACCTGCGTATGGCGAAATCCGTACGTAGAAGCGTATCGATGAAAGTACCTGTCGGAGAAATAGTGGAATATTTTGCTTGCAATCAGACAAGACTGAAACTAAGCACATCTGGCGGAGGATAGACCCGTCCACTCTGTTGTGCAACAATTCTTGTAAGGAGGGGAACTGCTTTGAAGAATAGGCTATATAAAGCGGCATGTTCCGCATTACTGAGCGCAAGCCTGATAATAACCGGCGCCGCTCAAGCGTTCGCCGACGTGCCGCCATGGACCGGAACGGAAGAGCCTAGTGAGGCCACTTCATCAACGGGCACAGCAGAAGTACAACTAGCGGAACATGCACGCTCGGCCATGCTGATGGATGCGGATACGGGTACCATTATTTTTCAGAAAAACAGCCATGAGCGGCTGCCGCCGGCCAGCATTACGAAAATAATGACGATGCTGCTTGTGATGGAAGCCATAGATGAAGGCAAGCTGAAGCTGACGGACAAAGTCAGGACCAGTGAGCATGCGGCATCAATGGGTGGCTCTCAAATCTTCCTCGAGCCGGGCGAAGAAATGACGGTTAATGAGATGATGAAGGGAATTGCAATGGCTTCGGGCAACGATGCCTCGGTCGCCATGGCGGAGAAGATTGCGGGATCGGAAAAAGCATTCGTGCAGATGATGAATGAGAAGGCCACAGAACTCGGCATGAAGGATACCCACTTCGAGAATAGCAACGGCCTTCCTGCGGACAATCATTATACATCCGCGTATGACATCGCTCAAATGTCCCAAGCCTTGCTTCAATACCCGGGGGTTACAAAATATACGGGGACTTACGAAGATTACTTGCGCCAGAACACCGCTAAAAAGTTCTGGCTTGTCAACACGAATAAGCTGGTCCGGTTCTACCAGGGAGCGGATGGGCTGAAAACGGGATACACCTCGGAAGCGAAGTTCTGCCTGTCTGCTACGGCCAAGCGGGACAATCTGCGTGTAATCGCGGTCGTGCTTGGCGAGCCGAACACGAAGACGCGCAATGCCGAAGTGACGCAGATGTTCGATTTCGCGTTTACCCAGTACATAAACGTCCCGATTCTCAAAAAGGGTGATACTATCGGCAGTATTCGGGTAGAAAAAGGGATAGTTGAGTCGCTTGATCTGGTAGCTCAGCGCCCTTATCATGTTCTGCTCAAAAAGGGCGGATCCAAGGATGACGTCCATTTCAATCTGGAGTCTCCGGAATCCATCAAGGCGCCGATCGAGAAAGGGCAGTCGCTTGGCAAAATTGTTGTGTATCAAGGGGGTAAAGCGATTCGCGAATACCCTGTCGAAGCAAACGAATTTATAGCGAAAGCTGGCTGGTGGACACTGTTCAAACGGACGTGCGGAAAGTTGTTTTTTGTCAAATAACAGCGTGCTTCTTCTAGTTTTGTCGCCAAGCAGGAATTGGGTTTGGCAGTGACGAATGGTATTCGTCAACATGGAAGGAGAGTGAATCGCATGAACTTGCAGGTGGAATTCGAACGCCGGCGCAATATACTGATCACCCGTCTGAGGGGGGAACTGGATCATCATACCTCGGAAATTGTACGTATGCAGTTGGATGAGGCGATTCAGCGCGGACAGGTGAACCATGTCGTATTGAGCTTGAACGAATTAACCTTTATGGACAGTTCCGGTCTGGGGGTCATTCTCGGTAGATACAAGCAGATTAAGGGCAGAGGCGGAAAAATGGCGGTCTGCGAGATGAACCCTGCCGTACGACGGTTGTTCGAACTGTCGGGCTTGTTCAAAATCATGCATGTCTACGATAACGAGCGCCAGGCGCTCCTTGAATTGGAGGACGTATCATGAGTGGACCTTCGAACAAAGTGTCTTTGGAATTTTCGAGTCGTTCGGAAAATGAAGCCTTCGCCCGCGTAGCCGTGGCGGCCTTCGTTGCACAGCTGGATCCGACCCTGGAAGAACTGACGGATTTGAAAACCGTGATTTCCGAGGCGGTGACGAACTGCATCATTCATGGATATGACAACAATCCGGAAGGCATCGTATGGATTACGGCGGAGATTGAGGGCGACCAGATTATGCTGACGGTCTCCGATCGAGGTCATGGCATTGAAGATGTCGAACTGGCTAGACAGCCGCTGTTTACATCCAAGCCGGACATGGAACGCTCGGGCATGGGGTTCACCATTATGGAGAACTTCATGGATGAATTTGAAGTGACAACCGAATTGGGCGCCGGTACCACCATCCGCATGAAAAAGCGCATCGAATCTAAAAAAGCGCTCTACAATTAGGGGTTGAAGCCATGAAAGCTGATGTGAGGCAATCGTCGCAAAGTTATTTGGACGACGCAGAAGTGAAGCGTCTGATAGCGCTGAGCCAAGCGGGTGATGCCGTGGCTCGCGAAACGCTGGTCAATTGCAACATCCGGCTTGTATGGTCGGTCGTGCAACGCTTCATTAACCGCGGGTACGAACCGGATGATTTGTTCCAAATCGGCTGCATCGGCTTGCTCAAATCGGTCGACAAATTCGATTTGAGCTATGATGTTAAATTTTCCACCTATGCCGTGCCGATGATTATCGGAGAAATTCAGCGCTTTCTGCGCGATGACGGGACGATCAAAGTAAGCCGTTCCTTGAAGGAAATGGCAAACAAGGTCCGCAAAATGAAAGACGAGCTCTCGAAGCGGCTCGATCGTCTGCCTACCATTAAGGAAGTCGCGGACGAACTGGGCATCTCGACGGAGGACGTTGTCTTCGCCCAAGAGGCGAACAAGCCGCTGAGCTCAATTCACGAGACCATCTTCGAGAACGATGGGGACCCGATCACCTTGATGGATCAGATCGCGGATGATTCCCAGGACCGCTGGTTCGACAAGCTCGCGCTGAATGAAGCGATTGAAGGCTTGAGCGAACGGGAACGGCTCATCGTCTATCTACGCTACTTCCGCGACCAGACGCAGTCGGAAGTAGCCGGCCGGCTGGGCATCTCCCAGGTGCAAGTATCTCGACTGGAGAAAAAAATATTGCAGTCCATCAAAGCGCAAATTGCACAATAAAGCAGACACCGCAAGGAGTATTCCTGCGGTGTCTTTTTCTCTACCAGGCCGTCTTTACGGGCATGAATGCCTGCGGCGTGCTCAATGACTTCAGCCAAGCCCATTTCAAGCTTGCAGGCGCAGACCAAGCCCTCAAACCGATGCAAATGTTTCCTACCCGTATCTTTCCTCATAATGCAATGAAACTCAACCATACTAAAGAGTATAGATCAACATGCCGATAGGAGGTTTTTGGCAATGACGGAGCAGCAGACGCATGCGTCGGCTCAGACGGAAGGGGAACTGCAACCTTCACCTTTTTCGAACGGTTCTTCCGGTTTGACCGAAGTCTCGAATACGCTTGTAGAGGCGATCGCGTATTGGAATGGAAATGATGATATTCCGAAGAAGCTGGAGGAAACGAAGAAGATTTTGAAGGAGGTCGTCGGTTTTACCGATTCGTTTGATGTAATTTTCCGCGAGATGACATTTGGTGGTCGGAGGGTCGGCCTC
Organism: Paenibacillus popilliae ATCC 14706; assembly: GCF_000315235.1. Taxonomy (GTDB): domain Bacteria; phylum Bacillota; class Bacilli; order Paenibacillales; family Paenibacillaceae; genus Paenibacillus_B; species Paenibacillus_B popilliae. Next base: position 29,558 of record NZ_BALG01000244.1, read on the forward strand.
TTTTATTTGAATGGCTTTGCCAAGGACGAGGTCATGACGATTATTTTGGCACGTCTAACGTTCCTCGACAAAAAATCGATCACCCCAAACGCGCTAAAGGCATTTATTGATTGCTTTATTCCTCATATTCAGGTAGAGAAGGTAGGCAAGCTCAGCAAAGTGATCAATATGGTGCTTGCCGGCGGCAGTGCCTTCTTTATCGAGCATGAGGCAGAAGTGATCGTGGCGGATGTGAAGACGTTCCCGTCACGGAATCCGGAGGAGCCTTCGTTAGAACGGGTGGTGCGCGGCGCCCGTGACGGATTCACCGAGACGCTGCTCACGAACGTGACGCTGGTCCGGAGGCGGCTTCGCGATCCAGGCTTGAAATATGAGATCATTCAGGTCGGAAGGCGGACGCTAACGGATGTATGTATTGCATATATTGATGATATCGTCGACATGACTCAGGTAGAAGCGGTTCGCAAAAAGATTAAGGCGGTCAATTTGGAAGGGCTGCCGCTCGCCGACAAGCAGTTGGAGGAGGTCATCGTCAACACAAGCTGGAACCCGTATCCGCTCGTTCGATACTCCGAAAGACCGGATGTGGTGGCGGCACATTTGCTTGACGGAAATGTTGTCATTTTTGTCGATACATCGCCTTCTGTCATGATACTGCCGACGACGTTCTTCGATCTGTGCCAGCACGCGGAGGAGAATCGATCGACGCCGTTCATGGGAACTTATATGCGATGGATTCGCTTCATCGGCATATTTTCTTCCTTGTTCCTGCTGCCGCTTTGGATGCTGATGGTCATTGAACCCGGGATAAAACCGGCCGCTTTGCAGATTATCGGTCCGCATGAAATGGCGAAGCTGCCTATTTTCCTACAGTTCCTGCTGGCTGAAGTCGGTATTGATTTGATGCGTATGGCGGCTGTCCATACGCCGAACCCATTGGCAACGGCGCTTGGACTTGTAGCGGCGATATTAATCGGGGATATTGCGGTAAAGACGGGCGTATTCGTGAATGAGGTTATTTTGTACATGGCTGTCGCAGCGGTCGGCATGTTCGCCACTCCAAGCTATGAGCTGGGGCTGGCCAACCGCATTGTCCGGCTTATTCTGCTCATGTTGGTAGCGTTGTTCAAAGTGCCGGGATTGGTCATCGGTACTACGCTGTACATTCTCTGGTTGTCGCTGCATCGTTCCTATAATTCGTCCTATCTCTGGCCGTTTATCCCATTCAACGCCAAGGCGATGTTCAACATTCTGTTTCGCCAGCCGGTGCTGGACATGAAGACGCGGCCGAGCTTCAACATGACGCGCGATAGTACGAAGATGCCGCCGAATAACCCCTCCAATCGGAATAATGGCGAGCTATAGACGTAGAGAATGACACTACTTAGGATAAAGATAAAATGCAAATGTTACGTACAAAAGTCCATTCTTACGTATTGAATGGACTGGTATACTCTGTGTAATATTTTTCATGGTGCTGGGAGATCCAGTGTGTGGATGAGGAAATGGGGAGAGGAAGACGATGCACTTACATGGAACAAGTACGATCAATGAATCCGGCCACCTCCAAATCGGCGGCTGTGATGTGACCACCTTGAAAAACCAGTTCGGAACACCGTTGTACATTATGGACGAGGCGCTCATTCGCACACGCTCTCGCGAATATATAGAAGCGTTTCGCGAGTCGGGGCTGAACTTCCAGGTTGCCTACGCGAGCAAGGCGTTCTGCGTGATGGCCATGTGCCGCATCGTGGACGAGGAGGGCTTGTCCCTTGATATCGTATCTGAAGGGGAACTGCATACGGCGCTGCAGGCAGGCTTTCCTGCCGAACGCATCCATTTTCACGGCAACAATAAGACGCAAGACGAGATCGAGATGGCGCTCAACGCCAGAATCGGATGCTTCGTCGTTGACAGCTTCGCTGAGCTGCACCTGCTGAATGCATTAGCCAAAATGCGGCGTCAGCAAGTGTCGGTCCTGCTCCGCGTAACGCCCGGCGTTGAAGCCCACACGCATGAATATATTTCAACCGGGCAGACGGATTCCAAGTTCGGCTTCGATATCGAGAATGGAACGGCGCTACAGGCCGTGGCGCAAGTATCCGATGCGGAAGGCTTGCATCTGCTCGGGATTCACTCTCATATCGGATCACAAATTTTCGAGACGGAAGGATTCCGGATGGCTATACAGCGTGTCGCGGAGTTCGCGGCCAACGTGCGCAGCCAGATGAATGTCGTCTTCCGGGTCTTAAATCTGGGTGGTGGTTTCGGCATTCGCTATGTTGAAGGCGATAAGCCGCTGGCTGTCAGGGATTATGTGAAGGCGATTACGGAGATGGTGCGAACGCACTTCGGCCCGCTTTACAGCGAATTGCCGGAGATCTGGATCGAGCCGGGCCGCAGCATCGTCGGGGAAGCCGGCACGACGCTATACACCATCGGTTCGATTAAGGATATCCCCGGGGTTCGCAAGTATGTTGCTGTGGATGGAGGCATGTCTGACAATCCACGCCCGGCGCTGTATGGATCGAAATATGAAGCGATGGTTGCCAACCGTGCGAAGGATGCGGCAGATGAAGTCGTAACAATCGCGGGCAAATGCTGCGAGAGCGGCGATATGCTCATCCGAGATGTGTCGCTGCCATCCGTATCGGCCGGAGATCTGCTGGCCGTCTCATGCACGGGAGCTTATAACTATTCGATGGCAAGCAATTATAACCGGATTCCGCGCCCGGCTGTCGTCTTTGTCAGGGGGGGCGAAGCGGATCTTGTCGTCCGCCGCGAAACGCATAAAGATATTGTCCGCTGCGATCTGATTCCGACACGGCTGGAAAAACGCGAATCGCAGCCGCTTGGCCGCTAATTTCGACGCCCCGCATTTCGTCTGCAAGTTGGCGGAGCGGGGCTGTTTTCTTTTTGCGCCCAAATCACGTATAATCGTTAACGACAGTCTGCGTACCTCGAGATAGGAAAGGAGTTCATACATAATGAGCAAATATGCACAAATTGATATGGAAAATGGCAGTACCATCAAAATCGAATTGCACGAGAAAGAAGCGCCGGGAACGGTAGACAATTTCGAGAAGTTGGCGAATGAGGGCTTCTATAACGGGTTGACATTCCACCGCGTCATTCCGGGATTCGTCGCCCAAGGCGGATGCCCGCAAGGAACCGGAATGGGCGGACCGGGGTATACGATCAAGTGCGAGACGCAAGACAATCCGCACAAGCATGTGCGCGGTGTGCTTGCGATGGCACATGCCGGCAAAGATACCGGCGGCTCTCAATTTTACATCACCTATGCGGCTTTCCCGCATTTGGATGGGTTACATACCGTTTTTGGTAAAGTTACAGAAGGAATGGAAGTTGTCGACCAAATCAAGCAAGGCGACAAAATGAAGGAAGTCCGCGTCGTAGAAGGCTAAATTTCGCCTCCCTGCTCCCGTCAACTGTGGGGCAGTTTTTTTAGGATTCAGAGGGAAATACCACGATTTGTTTCAAGCTGACCAAGTTTGAATATGCAGAGATAGAGAGAAACGTGCTGGAAAGCTATACGCAGAAAGGAGCACGCGAATCTATGCGCAAGAAAAGCCGGTTAGGCCTTCTGTGGTTCATTTTGACCATCGCCTGGATGGCATTTATCTTCATGAAATCGGCCGAACCGTATTCGGTTCAGGATATAAAGCCGGCGCTCGGCACCTTCGTCTTCGAAGAGCAGTTGCTACGCTATCTTCCGCGCTGGGAATTTTTCTATGACGGGAGCCTTGTGTCGTGGCGGGAGCCCTACCATTTTGTCGAATTTTTTATCCGCAAATGCGGGCATGTCGCCGAATTCGCCCTGCTGACGCTGTTGCTTATCTTGACGCTGTCGCCACGCCTCCGTTCGAAGGGCCTGGTAGCGGCGGGAAGCGGAATGATTGCCATCTTATACGCTTGCTCCGATGAATGGCACCAGACATTCGTGCCTGGTCGGACCGGACATCTCGCCGATGTGGCGGTCGACTCGATTGGAGTAGCGCTCGCGGTGGCTGCCTATTCGATTCTGATCGCGGCCCGGTGGAGAAGGGTAAGGTGAGGAATAGACTGTCAATCGCCTGTGAAAATATCACTATAACTGTGGGCTGAATCTAAAAATTAGTGGTTGATATTTTCAGCCTAATAAGCGGTGTCGGTTAATTAAAATGCCAGCTTTGCAACAAACCCGATTACGTGTAAAGTAGTGTCGGAGCTGATACGATTTGATGCGATTGTGGCGTCCTTCTACGGTTGCGTTAGTCCAACGGCAGCGACGGTAGTTCACGATTTCATCCTCCCCGAGGCATGAGCATGACTCAGATTGCAGACGAGCTGGGACGGGATCGCAAGACGATCAGGAAGTGGCTGCAGGCGGATGAGCCAGGCGTATACCCGAAGCGCAAGCCGACAGCAGGAAAGCTGGATGCCTACAAAGGGTATATACGCCATCGTATGGCGGAAGGCTGTCTGAATGCGAGAGTCATTCTGGACGAGATCCGGGAGAAAGGCTACACCGGCAGCAGCACCATTCTTCGAATCTTCATGCAGCCGCTGCGACCGTCCATTCAATCGAAAGCGACGGAGCGGTTCGAGACGGCGCCTGGCGAGCAAGCGCAGATGGACTGGGGACATTTCAAGGTTGACGATGACGGCAAGTTGAAACGGTTGTATGCGTTTGTTATGGTACTCGGCTTCTCCCGAGTGATGGATGTGGAGTTCACGGAAGACGAGCGCCTGGATACGCTCATGGGCTGTCACACGAGAGCCTTCGAGTACTTCGGAGGCATGACCAGGAACTATCTCTACGACAATATGAAAACGGTCGTAAACGGGCAGGACGAGAATGGCGAGACGTAAGCGTCAAACCAATCCCACCTGTGCATAGCAAGTCAAATCAGTCACAATGAATCCATCTGCGCAAATCCATTGATGGGCTGGCCGCTATGGTACAGGAACAATTTGGGCTCAATCCGTTTTCCAGCAGGATTTTTCCGCCCTCCTGACGAATCTCTCTTTTATGAAAAAAGAATCGGAATCCCTCACCCTGGAACAACTCCAGCAGCAAAATGCGCGCCGAATTGCACGCCTCCAGCTATTAATCCGCTGCATAACTTTGGCGACCAGCGCTACACCGATAACACCGTTTCCGTTCTCTACAGCCGCGATCGTACCTGCAACATGTGTGCCGTGACCGCTGAAGTCAGTGACATCACTATCTCCTCCTTCAGAAGCAACGAAGTTGCGAGTTGCTACAATATTGCTGCTCAGATCGGCATGCTGCACATTACAACCACTGTCGATTACCGCGACAACAACATCTTCGCCTTTGCGGCTTTCTTGCCAGATTTGTTCTGCTTTTATCATCTGAACACCAACAGGCATCTCGTGAATCGTTTCTTCTTGTGCTAATACTTCATACTTAGGTATTCGAAAGTCAGTCATTCCAACAAGACTCGAACGTTAAACTTGCTTCTAAACTCCGGCTTAATCTGATCACCATACCTCATCATAGACCTTGTTGCCGCGATAGCTGTTGCAGTCGATCTCACAATAAAAGAGGTGATGGAGGTCACCTCTCATCGGTTCGCGTTTATTGAAATAGGATTGTGGAACAACATGCTCAATATTAAGCGGTAAGCCGCCTTCACTCGTTACATCCTTCTGCTGAAGGAATTGTTGATCTTCTTTTAATACGGAAACCGGGTCGGCTTCTTTGCCGGAATATATGCTTCGAAAAGTTCCATCCGAGTGCAAATCTACCCAGGTTTTCAGGTGCTGACCGCTGCTTCCGTAGTTGAGCTGATTCTCGTGCGTATGGGTTAACAGCTCGTTAAGCGAACGAAATAATGCCTTTGAATCGGTAGTAGACAGATCAATACTGCTGTATGAGACCATATTACCGTCAAAGGAATTCCAATCACGACAACCGGGGAGCATCCGTTCTGGGTGCATGGCCAAGGATGGGTGGAAGCAAGACATCTGAAGG
>NZ_BALG01000243.1 GCF_000315235.1 Paenibacillus popilliae ATCC 14706
CTGTGTTCACCAACTTGTTTAGTTTCGCACGCTTGCGACCTTCCAGTTCTGCTGTCAGTATTTGTTCAACTACCTCTTCTATCTGGGAATCACCATGTACTGCCTCCACGATGTGTGCTAGTCGCAACTGTCGGCAAATATCTGTGAGGGCCTGGCTCATAGACTCACACCACCTGTAAGAAGGTTATACTGCTCAAGATTAGATTGTATTTGCCGTACAACGGCAGGAGTATAGTTTTCCTCAAATCCTGCCTGAATATCTCGGCGT
>NZ_BALG01000242.1 GCF_000315235.1 Paenibacillus popilliae ATCC 14706
TGCTAAAGAAAACAGAAAGAATGAAGTCCCAGCAAAAGAAAAAGACGAGTTCTGCGCCCCAGCGCAAACCCGCCAATGAACATCCGTGGAAAGCCACGCTCAACGCTTCTAAGCGTAACACAAAACGCAGTACCTTCCAAGATGCGATGTACTCGCAGCACAACAGCTATATAGAGGCCCCCTGGTGAAGGTGGCCTCCATTCGAACAAGTGACATTTTCATAGCACAGTTAGGGTGACATTTTCACAGATGATTGACAGATGCGGCAAATGCAATTCCAAAGAAATTGAAAAAAGAAGATGATGATTATTCGGTTGATCTGGATAAGTTTGATCAAAAAGTATCAGGTAATAAAGTTCGTTATAAAAATAAAAAAACAGGATGGAGAATAGAGAAGAAGGAAAATGTAGGACATAAAGGTGATGTGTGGAGTTGTATAATGGAGAGGGGAAAATGCACGGCGTATTGCCTCACTAACTGCGGAGGGGAAAATTGTTGGAAAATAAAGTATTGTATAGTGAGAAAGTAAAAGATTTGTGTAAGGTATTTGATGTTGATTTATCCGTTTTAAAAAAAGATGTTCCTGAGGAAGACTGGGATGAAGATTTCTTTTTAATTGATAAATGTGATTTTTTTAAGAAGGAAATTTGTATTAATAATCGTTTTATCTCTAAAGAGAGTCCTTATAAGGAAAAAATTCATTGGATAGATATCTTTCCAATGGCTATTCCTATAGAGGGAAGGTTTCCACAATTGGAGATTTTCTATATGCCAGATGATAAACACGGTTTGAATCCCCTTTATTTTCAGGAAGAAAAAAAATTTCTAAATGTGCTATCAAAGTTGTGGGCTTATTCTTCGATTTATTTGGAAAGTAGCATTTTTCGTGACACTGAGTTACTGCATGAAATGCAAGAACATGAACAATTCCAATCAACAAATCAACTGTATTCTAAAGAAAGTATCGTAACCATTGATGAATGGAAAGTGCTTGAATATTTGTTGGCTTTGAGTTTTAAAAACCAAATCTATACGTGTATCTATTTCACGGATCTTCGAATTATCGCTTGGATAGGTAGTCTTGGCGCTACGCTCTACATTTGTGACAAGGAACAAGAGAATTTTGTTAGAACGATATGCACAACAGAAGGTTTGTATTTATTGAAGTAATGTAGAAGGGGCTGTTCCACAAGTCATTGGAAGTGACTGGGGACGCCCCTTTGCTCAACCCTGTTGATGATAGGTATGATTTTGCTCAATAATCAGTTTAATTGTCCATAAATTACCTAATTGTTTCACAACAATGGTTAACATGAGAAGAGAGATAATGAGAACTAAAATTCCAAAGAATGAAATCCAATCAAAAGAAGCCTTTCTTATCCAAGCTTCCGTAATAGAGCCTATATAAAATATAATATGTGCTATTGTAAGTAGTTTTGTATTACCGATACCATATTCTTTGCCCCCGCTTTGAAGCAACTGTTTTTCGTTCTTTTTTGATATACCTAAGAAAAATAACCTGCAAATAAAAACAGTCATAAAACATAGTAGAATGAATAGACTCATAACGTTCCCCCCTTAAAAATTTCCGACTCATCCAAGCTCAATCTGTAGCCTCCCAGCAGCGATGTATTGCATTTGGGGATGATTCCCCAGCAACCGTTACATCGTCAACATAACGATACAGGAATAATTTAAAAACCGCTGTCGATATATGTCGTTCTATAAAAATTTTCTTACATGTTTGGGGGGAATAAGGTTGGAATATCAAAGTTTTTGTTACTACACCCACCATTTTTTCACTCTTAATTCCATAATTTTCATGATAAAATGACTTAAAACCATATTTTGGAGGGATTAAAATTGAAGAAGATGCTGAAAAAGATGTTGTCATGTATGGTTGTATGTTCATTGGTTGTATCGTTGGCGGGTGTTTCTTATGCGTCACCAGAGCAAGCAAGTGTTGAGCCATCCTATTCCGTTGATCAGGAGAAACGATTTACCATCCACAAAGTGGACTACACGACCTACGTAACGTACCATGAAATTCCGCGAACGTCCGACATTCGGGTTGTAGACAAGCATACAGGGGAAACCGTATTTGAAGAGCACGGCGCTTCTATCAAAACCGTATTATCGTGGTTGGAACAGCCTGCACAAGGAAACCGGCACAAGCGATTTGTATTTGTCATTCCGTTAGCTTGGGGCGCTGCTGAAATCGCGGCTGCGATCACAGCAGGCCTTACCGCAGCTACGGGAATTGCGTTAACCGTAAAAGATTATGAGGATGCTAAAGATTCCGTCTATTACAACATGAAAAAAGAAATTGAAGATGCGGCAAAGAAAATTCCACAGAAATTGAAAAAAGATGGAGATGATTATTCGGTTGATATGGGTAAATTTAGTCAAAAAGTAAAAAGCAATGATGGTGTAGTATTTAAAGATCCCAAAACAGGTTGGTCAATACAAAAAAATAGAAATACCAGTCATAGAGGTGACAAATGGAAATTACGCAATAAAGATGGGGAGCGTATCGCTTCAGTAACTGAAGAAGGCAAAATTGTTTGAGAATAAATTAGAGGTACAAAAAGCCCTCATTCATGGGGGGCTTTTTGACTATCTTTCATTTGTACAAGGAAGGGAGTTTTTTCTTTGCCATACTGGGAAAAGCGGATGCTCGTAGAGAGGCGAATCCATGATTTATGTTCTGTATTTGATATTGATTTAGCTTTACTGCAGCAAACGGTGCCCGATGATGATTGGAATGAAGAGTGTTTCCTAGTCGATAAACTACAGATGATGGATACGGTGTATAAAGACAAAATGTATCAAATAGATGGTTGTATGGGGCGTACGGAAAGCAAGATCGATGTCGTGGATAGTGAACTGGAAACAAAGCTTTTATCTATATTGTTCGCATTACGAGAACATGGTGTCGTTCGTATAGAAAGTGAATTTCGTTACGATGCGAACCTTTTAAATTTCCCAGAAGAATGTTTAGAACCAGACATTTTATTGGGCATGAAATCGTTATTTGAGAGGGGAATTTTAGAAGAAGTAAGTGATCGGGAAATTGTAACATGTTTGGTTTTAGCAAGTTTGCGAAATAGGATGACCACTTGTTTTTATTTGGTAGACAGGAAGACGATTGTGTGGACAACGACTGCGGGTTATGTGGTTTACATCGCTGATCAGCAACAAGCCGATGTTGTCAGAACAGCATGTGCGGCGCAGAATTTAGTTCTGCATGCAAACGAATGAGGAAACGTGTAGGTTGTTTACAGAAAGGGGACTGTAGTTATGAATATAAGGGATTCCCTGTGTCATAGATTTAATATTGATCAATCTTTGTTGGATCAAAATTTGATCGATACGGATTGGGAACATTTTTTAAGTGATAAATGGGAAGAGTTGGATATCTGTTATCAAAATAGAATGTACAGAATCGATGATATGCCCAAAACGGTTAGAATTGAAGGAAGATACGGACAACTGGAAGCGTTCTACACTTACGACGATGGGCACGGTTTTAATGCGGTTTATTTTGAAAAAGAAAAGAAATTTTTATCCATTTTCTTTAAGCTATGTGCATACTCTACCATCTATGTAGAGAGCGGAATTCTTTATGCTAACCCCTTTCATTTTCCGGATGAATTCTTAAATCGACCCTTTTTGTTGAAAATGAAGTCATTATTTTCCAGAGAAGAGATTGTAGAAATGGATGATTTAGAAGTTCTACGGTGTTTATTTATGTTAGGTTTAAGAAATCTTGCTTCCGCTTGTCTATATTTAATCGATATCAACGTCATCCTTTGGGTTGGCGGTGAATGTGCACTTGTTTATACTTGCGACCAGGAGCAAGTGGACTTGGTCAGAACGATATGTACAACCGAAGGGTTGTATTTGGCATAACGGATGTTTGTGTAACGGATCAAAAGAGGGCTGAAACGGGTTGGGCAAATAGAAAGCTATTAATGTAATGACGGATGACGGATGACGGATTGTAAAATGAAGTGCGACACCTTCTGGAAATAAAAAAACAAAAGGCTCATGGCCGGATTCGTGTAGAATGAAAGTTCTCAGACCCCATTCACACAAGGAGAATCCACCATGTGCTACACTCATCTTAGCATAATCGAGCGAAGCAAGCTGGAAATCCTCCATCAGCAAGGGAAAAGTGCCCGAGCCATCGCCAAGGACATGCCACCATTAGCCGGGAACTGCGCCGAAACGCAGCCCAAGAGACTTACCATGCGGGATCATTTCAGGAGAGCTATGTCCATCGTCGTCAGGCCTCCATTCCCGCAGGAAAGTGGACGCCGGAGCTGGCCATGGTCATCGAAGAGAAGCTTCAGGCCACCTGGTCTCCCGAGCAGATCATGGAGCGGCTGCGTCAGGAGGGACAAGCGATCGTGTGCTTTAAAACGATCTATCGCTGGCTGTATGCTGGCCGTTTGGCGAGAGGCGCGCTGGCCGTCCTTCGGCATAAAGGCAAGCGTCAAAAGCCTGTGGAGACGCGTGGTAAGTTTACCGTAGGAAAGGCGATCTCAAAGCGTCCTAAAGAGGTTCGATCCCGGAAAACATTCGGTCATTGGGAACTCGATACGGTCGTTTCTGGCCGTGGGAAATGTAAGGGCTGTGTGGCTACGTTTGTGGAACGCAAAACCCGCCTGTACACGGCCATTCTAATGCCAGATCGTACGGCGTTATCGATGGAGATTGCCT
>NZ_BALG01000241.1 GCF_000315235.1 Paenibacillus popilliae ATCC 14706
GACTGTCTCTCCCGCATGTCGCCTAGCAGCGTGTCCCGATTGCTGGCCGCCCAAGACTTGCAACCACATAAAGTCCGTTATGATCTGGAACGCCACGATCCAGAGTTCGATGCAAAACGGACGGAAGTGCTTTGCGTCTATCAGCAAATCGAATACATTCTGGAGAACGAAGAAATAAAACCGCTCTGCGACGTTTATTTGTCCTACGACGAGAAACCTGGCATTCAGGCGATC
>NZ_BALG01000240.1 GCF_000315235.1 Paenibacillus popilliae ATCC 14706
TCAGAGTAACCGCTGACGATGGCAATGCTACCATGACAGGAGATTTAAATGCCGATCTATCAACAGGTTGGTATCAGGTAGTTGATGCGCCTAACGCGCCAAGTACGGGATGGTATTATGTAGAGGTTATCCGCCATAATCATCTGTATTGTATACAAAATGCTTATGCTTTTGGTGGCGGGAATAGCTATTATCAGCGCAAGAAAGATGCCGGTAATTGGTTACCATGGCAAAACATAATAGCGGAGCTTGATCAAGTAAAGCAATCTGGCGTTGAGTTAAAAAACAAACTCGCGGGTGCCATCAACGCCAAAGGGGTGCAGGCATCCGCAAATGA
>NZ_BALG01000239.1 GCF_000315235.1 Paenibacillus popilliae ATCC 14706
GATTGGGGTGAAGTCGTAACAAGGTAGCCGTATCGGAAGGTGCGGCTGGATCACCTCCTTTCTAAGGAATACGTCTCCTGCGACGGAGACATACAAGAAGCATAAGCTTCCAATCGCTTCGTTCATTTGTTCAGTTTTGATGGAATTCATTTTGGGGCCATAGCTCAGCTGGGAGAGCGCCTGCCTTGCAAGCAGGAGGTCAGGAGTTCGATCCTCCTTGGCTCCACCATAGATTTCATCTTTTTTGTACCTTGAAAACTGAATCGCGAAAGTAAAGCTTAGAATCATCCTTTAATTTTAAATAGGAGTTAAAAAGTTTGCTTTTCAGCACCGAGA
>NZ_BALG01000238.1 GCF_000315235.1 Paenibacillus popilliae ATCC 14706
CTTTGACCGCCGCAAAAGCGCGAGAAATCAGGTCGGCATCCTTATGGGGGCCCACACTATGGCCGATGATTTCTCGATTAAACAGATCGACTAGTAGATAGCTCCTGAAATAACGTTCGTGCCCTGTCAATTTTCCAAACCGTACTTCCAACGGAAAGGCACTGGATTTTCGTTCACTTCCTGGAGGTACAACTCAAGTTGCTCTTTTAATTCTTCTTTTGACTTCACCCGGAGATGACGAAGTACCTGTTTCGTCATCTTTGCGAAGAAGCTTTCAATCACATTGAGCCAGGAGCCATGTTTGGGGGTGAAGACGAACTCAAACCGGTTCGGCCGACTCTCCAGATAAGCATTTGTTTCCTTGGAGATATGAGC
>NZ_BALG01000237.1 GCF_000315235.1 Paenibacillus popilliae ATCC 14706
GTTCGAAAGAACTTCTGGCCACGCGTACGTTCCTTCACCGGACTGCAGGATCTCAATCGCCAAGTGCGTCACTGGCTTGACACCGTCGCCAACCAGCGCCTGCACGGGACAACATTCCGGGTGCCGGCGGAAATGCGGAAAGAGGAAATGCTGAACCCAGTCACCGTGATCGGACGCTGCAGTCGGCTCATTTGACGAACACGATCAAACAGAAGATCAGACAGAAGATCAGAATGTTTATGAAGCCGGATCTGCTCATCATTGACGAGATCGGGTACCGGAAGATGGACGACACGGCCGCCCACTTCTTCTTCCAGATCGTCTCCGAGCGCTATGAGCGCGGCTCGATGATGCTGACGACGATGGACATAGTTCTCCTGAGATGATCCCGCATGGTAAGTCTCTTGGGCTGCGTCGGCGCAGTTCCCGGCTAATGGTGGCATGTCCTTGGCGATGGCTCGGGCACTTTTCCCTTGCTGATGGAGGATTTCTAGCTTGCTTCGCTCGATTATGAATAGCCGCAATACTAAGATCCATCCTTTCACCTTCATTCACTACAAATCAAATTATCCCATAAAAGCGGCTGCGCCTATCAGTTCGGCACTAGCCCATTAACTACCTGTTGTAGCCTTCGTTCCTGAACTTTTTTCCTTCTTCTTTGCTGTGCGCGCTATCGCCAATGCGTCCTGACCCTTCACTTCCAATTCAGCCAGCGCCTCATCCACGGTCTTCTTGTTGTCTACGATCGCTTTCAATGCATCCTCGAGCAACGGGGTGAAGGAATTGGAGAACTCTCGCGGAACATTTCTATGATACCACCCATAGTACGAAGTCTGTGATGTAGGCTTCAACATATAGAATGGATCCATGCTCTTGCCATCCATTTCCTTGAGGAATGGACTTCTCGTCGGTAACAGCCCATACTCAGACAGAGCCTTCGCCATTTCCGGTCCATTGATGAACTTGATAAATTCCCATGCCGCGCGCTTATTCGGGGAAGCGGCTGGAATTGCACAACTTTCTTCCAATTGCACATGCGGTGATTCATCAGGGTTCTTTGGATCCACTGGAAGGGTGACCATATCCCAATCTAAGTTTTTTATACCGTAGGTCTTGCAATGGCTTATCATCCAAGGTTGGGCAACGACCATAGCCGCTTTTCCATTTATAAAATCAGTATAGTAGTTAGAAAAAGGGACGATTTTTGAGCGTACCGCATCCGTTGCTAGCTCAACGGCTCTTTTCCAACCGTCCGAATGAATAAGTAACTTCTCTGCCTTCGTATCAAACAGGGACAAAGAAAAGGTTCTTGAAATATGACGTAAAATGTCTGTGGTGTCCATGACGTCCAGTGAGAGTCCGAACACGCGGTTCTCACCTGCTCCCATACCCTCGAATCGCTTGGACAAATCAAACACCTCTTGCCAGCTCATCTTGTTGTGCGGTAGTTTAATCTGGTTCTCTTCAAACAAACCGCGGTTGTAATACAATACAGGGACCGTAAAATGAGGGGCCAGTGCATATAACGTACCATTTCCTTTCGCACGTAGGCTTTCGATAACGCCCGGCGTGTATTCTGCTAAATCAAATTTGTCTTCCGCTATCATTTCTTCTAAACTAGATAGCTTTCCCTCTTGGGCGTAGGATGCCAACAATCCCTCGTCCAAGAGCAGCACATCAGGTTGATGCTTCTCTATCAATGTAAGTATCTCTTCATATTCGGGCTTACGTCCCCTCTCCACGATACTAATCACATCCAAATCAATACTCGGATGGGTAACCGTAAAAATATTACCATACCGACGATAGAACTGATCTGCGTCGTCACACATCACCTTTAGCGTTTCTTTTCCTTCTTTCAATGGCTCCAATGTCTTCTTCTCTCCGAAACAGCCGCTGAGCAAGCTTACAATAGTTAGCAGCATACAGGCCATTTTCCACTTTGTCTTCATCTCGATCTCTCCCACC
>NZ_BALG01000236.1 GCF_000315235.1 Paenibacillus popilliae ATCC 14706
CTTTTGTACGAAAATGACGCCTTGCACGAAGTAGCAGGATGTAGTTCTTTACACTGAAATAGATGGGTTATGTAAAATGGCACAAAAAAACACCACCACCCAACTCTTGAAGCTCCACTTTGTACCCTTGTTGTTTGATCTTGTGTACCCAGTAGTTGACGTCCTTTTCTTTTTTCGGTAAATCATCTGGGCCGAGTTCTTCATAGGGCACACCCGCCCGCAGCATGATGAAGATGATGCGAAGCATCAGGTGAGCCAGTGCCATATTTGCTTTTTTCGGCCCTCGTCGCTTGACCAACCGGTAATAAAAGGCGGATAGCCGCGTGTTTTTTGTTTTGGCAGCAGCCCAAGCAGCCTGACATCGCACGGACTTTAATCCTTTATTCCCTTTACGGGTTCGCAT
>NZ_BALG01000235.1 GCF_000315235.1 Paenibacillus popilliae ATCC 14706
GGGTGGTGAGAACTTTCATTCTACACGAATCCGGCCATGGGCCCTTTGTTTTTTATTCCCAGAAGGTGTCGCACTTCATTTTACAATCCGTCATATAGAAAGGTTAGCCATTGTTATTCCAACCCTCTCCGATAGTTCTGTTACGCTCATTTTCCTTTTAGCCAGCATCACATCAATATTGATTATAATTGCCATGTTATCCACTTCAGACTATGAAGTCATTCTCTGATTTTATATCGATGGCTTCTTGTAAAAGTCTTTGAAGAACAGCAGCAAAAACTGCAATCACCATTGAAGCAAAAGTGAGCATTATTCCCAAGCTTATAAAACCTGTTATGTCTTCACCTTCACCTGCAATCAATATAACTCCAGATATTATTCCTACTACAATCAAGGTACTGATGGTGATTGCACAGTATTTTATATACTTCAAAGCATGCTAAAAATGCTCACATTTCGTACTAATAAATTTCCCTTTTTCAAGATAGGAGCCGCAGGAATGATCACGCAGCTCTTGTTTTAAAGAAATGCAATGATTTCTGTCGCAAACTAAAATAAAATGTAGTAAAATAGTTCCAATAACATATGGCCAATTCACAAGAGGAGTGTAGTAATGGCATTCGAAAATGGAGACTTAGCAATTGATTATATTGGAGAAACTATTGATAATTACAAGAGAGACCGTACGATATTTTCACAAGTCTACTCATTAATACCAGTCTTTCTAAATCGTCCTGATTGGCCGCATTGTTATGACAAACTTGATCGTACCATTGAAATGATCTTAGGTAATTCACTGACCGGATTAGTTTTCGAATTTACATCACGTTATTTACATAGCGATGAAGTTGTGTGGCCTGACGATTTACCGGATAGTTTTTTGAAAGAACTTTCTACGTTTCACACAGTTACACAAGATTTGGTTTATCCATTTTGGGCTGGTAGAACTACCCCGTTAAAGCTATATAGCATAGCTAAAAGTAGCGATCATGCATATGGAAAGACATTAATCAGATTTATTAGGATGGACGGAGTAAATCTAGATTTGGAAGTGGACGAGAATGATATTAACACTATTATCAGGTTATTAAAGGGAATAATAAATAATGACGAAAATGAGTGATAACCGTGGGTGCTGAAAAAATAAAATCATCTGAAGTTTTACGCTTAATTGAGAATGATGCATTGAAGATGAATAAAGTTAAACATCTCCCCCATTCTCAAGCTGTAAATCCGCTGTATAATATATTTGAGGATTACATTTCAATGCAACAGGTTAAACAGTCAATAGACCAACTAGCTATTGGAATGGAGGGTGGAGAAATGAGAGACAATGTTACAAAAATGGGGCGAAAATTAGAGGATATTGATAAAAATGTTCACGATTTAAGCATTAGTGTAGCTAAACTTGAAACTGAGTTAAAGATCCGCTTCGAGCAAACAAATAATACCCTCCAAGCAATCAACTCTAAGTTGGATACTTTGGTTACTAAGGAGGAGTTCGATAAAAAAAACGAACAAGGTAGATTTAACATAACAACAGTAATTGCTATAGTAGGCGCAATTGCAGCTATAGTTGCGGCAGTGAAGGCCTTTTTATAACGCCCCGCCATTGTTTTAAAGACGGGGCGTTGCTTTACATACTAAGGACCACCATCCGTTCCTCTCCAACCCACTTGACCTTAACCCTGACCGCCTCTGCAACCTCCCGGACATGGGCATATGCGCAGCCGTCGATCAACTCCCCCGGCACAGTAACAAGACCATTGACCACTCATGGGACAGCCCCTTTCTCATTTCGTCCTCCGTCCTCTTTTCGTGACACCGGAATCGGAAGCTGAATCGTGAATGTTGTCCCCTCGCCCTGAATACTCTGAACCTGGATAGAGCCCTTGTGGGCCTCCACAATATTTTTAACGATAGCTAGACCCAATCCGGTCCCGCCGGTCGCTTCCCGCTTGCGAGCCTTATCCGCCTTGTAGAAGCGGTCGAAAATGTAGGGGAGATCCTCAAATGGTATACCCTGGCCGTGGTCCTGAATGACAATGCTTAGCGTCTCGCCGCCGTCGGCGGCAATGCCGCGGCTCGTACCGATGCATATTTCCTCTCCGGCCGACGAATGCCGCAACGCATTGTCCAGCAGATTGGTCAGCACCTGCTCCAGCCGATCCTCGTCGGCGGCGGACACCACCGAATCATGCGCTTCAAGCTTCAGTACGATCGGAATCTGCTGTTCCTTCGCGAGCACCGTATATTTGCGGTATACGCGGTGAATCAATTCATTCACGTCGGTCTCGTTCCAGTACATCTGCATATGACCCGATTCCATCTTGGCCAGATCAAGCAGATCTTTGACAAGGCGCCCCATGCGCAACGATTCATCATGAATGACCTGAACCAGTTCCTGCCGTTCCTCCGGGGAGGCGGCGATATCATCCATCAGCGCCTCGCTGTATCCTTGCAGCATAGAGAGCGGGGTACGGATCTCATGAGATACATTGGCGACGAAGTCCGTTCGCATCTTCTCCAGCTTGACTTCCTCCGTGATGTCCCGCAGCACGGCAATCGCCCCGCACACGCGGCTATCGGCATGGAGCGGCCCCATCACGACCGACCATACTTCCTTCTGCACGTGAACCCGCGCCGTCACTTCCTTCCCTTCCTTCACGACCGTGTGGAAATAAGGCTTCATCGGATCGGGAACCGCCGTAGATTCGGCCCCTTCCTCTTGCATGTTCCACCCCATCTGATTCCAGGTGTTCAGGATCGCTTCGCCCTGCGGATTCGTGAGTACTATCTGCCCGGCCGCGTCGAACGTAATCACCGCGTCGGTCATGCTCCGCAGCATGCTGGCCAGGTGCTCCTTCTCATGTTGCAAATCCTGTATTGTCAGCTTCAACTCCTCCGCCATATGGTTGAACGTGCGCGACAGCTCGCCGATCTCGTCAGAGGAACGTATCGTGACCTTCGTAGAATAATCTCCTTGCCGTATCGTGTCAGCCGCCTCCTTCAGCTTGCGGAGCGGCTGCGTAATTTTCGTGAACAGGAATAACGCGAAGAACGTCGTCAGCGAGAAGCCGGTAATGGCCGTATAGACAAACAATTGCTTAATGTCATTCGGATGCGCGAAGTTGCTGTCAATGTACGGCAGCAGATATACGCCCAATGTCGCCATGACGAAGGCGACGAGGCCGATGATCGTCATCCATAGCTTTCCGATAATGCTTCGCCAAAATTTCAAGTTATTTAGGCACCTCTAACTTATAACCGACGCCCCATACGGTCGTAATCATGGCCGCCGCCTCCAGCGACACCTTGTTCAGCTTCTCGCGCAGACGCTTCACATGGGTATCCACCGTCCGCAAATCCCCGAAAAATTCGTAGTTCCATACATCCTTCAACAATTCTTCGCGCGAGAACACTTTGTCCGGGGATATCGCCAAATAGTGCAGCAGCTCATACTCCTTCGGCGTCAGACTCACTTCCTGGCCGCCTGCCGTTACACGGTGGGCATCATGCTCGATCACCAAATGTGGAAATACGATATTATTGCTCATCTTCTGATCGTTGGTCAGGAACGCCGTCGCCGACGAACGGCGAAGCACCGCCTTGACCCGGTAAATCACTTCGCGCGGACTGAACGGCTTGACGACATAGTCGTCCGCCCCCACCTCGAATCCCTGCACCCGATTTATTTCTTCGCCTTTCGCGGTAAGCATAATGATCGGTGTCGCCTTGACCTGCCGCAGGCTCGTGCATACTTCGATGCCGTCCGTTCCCGGCAGCATCACGTCGAGCAGGATCAAATCATAATCTTCGCTCACCGCTTTGCGGAGCGCCATTTCTCCATCTTCCGCCTCATCAATCGCGTACCCCTCTTTTTCCAGATACATTTTGAGCAGGCGACGAATGCGTTCTTCATCATCAACTACCAATATACGATTCATATGTTCAGACATATACGACTCCCCTTCCAATAGTTATATGCGCAACTTGACAGAATAAGAGTCCTGTCCAGTCGCATGCGAAGCTGCCCGGATTATACTCCGGCATAGGAATGCAGCCCGGAGATCATAAGATTGACTCCGACTAAAGTAAACATAACGATCAAAAAGCCAATGACGGCAAGCCAGGACGAGTTCATCCCGATCCAACTGCGGGACAGGCGAAGATGCAGGTAGGCACTGTAAAAGAGCCACGTAATGAGCGCCCACACCTCCTTCGGATCCCAGGCCCAAAATCGGGACCAGGCAATCTGCGCCCAGATCATCGCGAAGATAAGCCCACCCAGCGTAAAAACCGGGAAGCCCAGCGCGATGGACCGGTAGCTGATCTCATCGGCCAGCTCCGGATCGACGCCGCGGACAAGCGGTTGAATCAACTTCGCAATCGGCTTGCGGATAAGGAAGCGAATCAGGCCGTACAGTGCGAGCCCGGATAGCAGCGACCAGATGACGGTGTTCAGCTTCCGCCCCGCCTGCACGCCCTTCATCCAGCTTGGCGCTTCCATCAGCGGAAGCGAAATGCCGATGAAGCTCGGCACCTTCTCCAAGGAAGCCGGATTGCTGTTGTACGGAGCGACCAGCGGCGGCATTTGATACGTAACCTTTTCCAGTCTCATCTCAATGTGACCGTTCTTGATGCCCTCCACCTGCTGGTCAATGATGACCTCATATCCGGCCCCGCGGAAAATAAACACGATCGAAATGAAGCCGACGACGATGACGATACTGGCCATCGTGAACTCAAGCCAGCGTTGATGCCGGCGCAGCGCTCCCGCATCCCAGCGGACCGACCGCAACAGATGCAGCAGCCCGGCCAGGAAACCGACCGCGAAGAATGCATAGCCCAGCGCAACCATCGTCACATGGATATAGAGCCAGATCGAGTCCAACTGCGGGATGAGCGGCTGGACTTCACTCGGAAAGACAGAGGCATAGCCCATCATGATCACGGCCAAAGGGACCCCGAATATGCCCAGCACCGTCGAACGGTATATCAGAAACACTACGACGAAAGCGACAATAATCATCATCGCAAGGAAGGACATAAATTCGTACATATTGCTGATCGGAATATGCCCCGCGCCAATCCAGCGCGCGAAAAAGTAGGCGGCCTGCGCCAAGAAGCCGATCATCGTCACGACGAACGCCATCTTCCCCCATTTCCGCTCCCGTCGGCCGGAATCCCGGGATTTGCCGCCTCCCAGGGCGAACATGAACAGAATGAACGCGATGCAGAACAAGAAAAATGCGACTAAATAGGCGTCCTGGCTAAATTGTAGCAGATTCAATCCCTATTCCCCCCGCGATCTATCATTTTGGCATCTACCTGCACATCGGCGGCCGCCAATGCTCGTGCCACTTCGTTGCGCAAGCCGAACCAATTTTTGTTCGTATGCGCTCCCAATGCCAGATTCTGTCCATCCAACTGCAGCCACACGCGGCGGTGCTGCCAGTAGAAGCCCATAATCAGGCCGATCATGCTGATGGCGGCCCCGCTCCAGATGAACGGCATCGCCGTATCCTTGCGTACCGTTAGGTAGCTCGTGGATTCGGACATCGTCACATCATCCATCGATGGCACGCGCAGCTCGAACCGCTCCCCCAGCTTGCCATTGATGACATCCTGTTGGAAGCGGAACTTGTCTTTTTGCAGCGGGAAATAGAGATAAGGCTCTCCCTCATCCGATAAGCCAGGCCCCTTCATCAGGAAAATAAAAGCGGGGGCATTCGGCTCCTGTGACATATTCGTGGGCTCGCCCTGGCTGTTCAAGCCAAACTCCATAAACTTGCTCGTTAATTCCAGAGTATAAGGCCCTACCTTATACTCGCGTTCCGTCCGGCTCACTTTCAGCTCAAATTGCCCGTATACTTCGCCGGTAGCTGGATTGCGCAGCTCAGGCTTGAGCGCCACGAGCTTCGGCGTCAGATCGAAATCGAACTGATACGCCGAGATGCCGTCGTATTCCAGCGGATCATTGACCCGGATATCGTGCTGGCGAACCTTCTCCAGCACCGGCTCTGCCACCGGATCGTCGCACTTGTCGACACAGCGGAACAGGGTGGCCTTCGTCTCGAACAGCTTCGCGAACACGCGGCCTTCCTTGACAAATTGCTCCGGCATCTCGTCTTCCGAGTAATACTCGACCGTAAAATGATCATTTTGCAAATAGTACGGCGTATTCGGAATTTCCCGCGGCTCTCCCTGCGGAAATCCGGCATGATACTCCATATGCCATCCCGGTATGCTTCTTGCCAGCACCGCCATTAGGAAAACGATGAGCCCGATATGGTTGAGATAAGGTCCCCAGCGGCTGAAGCGGTTTTTCTCCGCCAGCAGTGCCCCGTCGTCGCGGACGATGCGATAGCCACGCTTCTTAAAGGCACCCGACATTTTATCCAGCCACGCCTCCGGCTCCTCCTTGATCTCGCCCTGATAGACGACGCGCTGCCCCGTAATGAATTGCTCATGCTTGCGAACCTTTTGCTTATGTAATGCGCGGTAGAGAGGAAGGACACGGTCCAGACTGCATATGACGAGCGAGGCCCCGATCATGACGAGCAGCGTAATGAACCACCACGATTCATACGTATGGGACAAGCCGAACTGATAATAGAAATGCCCGAGCGTGCCATAGGTCTGCTTGTAGTAGATCGCGGCGTCGAGGGAGATGAAATTGCTTTCCTGCGGATAAATCGTTCCGAGAGAAGCCCCGATTAACGTAATGATAATGAGGATGATCGCGATTTTGACTGAAGAAAAGAAGTTCCAGACCAGGTCAATCCATGAAGGCTTTGCTTTTTGCGATTTGCGGGCGACGCCGTCATATCTCATTTCGAGCACCGCATCCGGCCCTGGCTCCTCGTATTGCGGTTTGCCGCAGGCTTCGCACAGCACCGTTCCTACGGAGTTCTGATGCCCGCATTCACACTTCGTGTTGACAAACGCCACGCCATTGCCCTCCTTCCATATCCGGTTATGTACCTGTAATCTGCTGAAGATAAGCATTCAGCTGATTACGGGATAATTCTCCGATATGGATGGCGTGGACCTTGCCGTTCGGCTTAATGAAGAACGTGGTCGGCATCGCCCCAATACCGAACGCCTTCATCGCCTTCTTCTTCTGATCCAGCAGTACTGGGAAATGCCCGTTCACTTTTCTCATATAGTTCTCGACGACCAGTGCATCTTCCCCCGCATTAACGCCGACAACCTCAACCCCGCGTTCCTTCCAGTCATCCGCCGTGCCCTGCAGGGCGGGCATTTCCCGCTCGCACGGCTCGCACCACGATCCCCAGAAATTCAGGACGACCGTCTTGTCCCGGTAATCGCTTAACTGCACCAGATCGCCCTGCACCGTCTGCAAGGTCAGGTTCGGTATCCTACTTCCGACTTTCGGCGTCGCCGATTTCTTGAAGACGGAACTGACAGCGAAGACGCCGAGCAGAAGGATGCCCGCCAAAATAATGATTTGGACTGTCTTATTGCGTTCTCCCATCATCTACGTCCCTTCCAGAATGTTCAAAAATCCGCTATTGCCGGTCCATTTGAACACTCACTTCTATGACATTTTTCATTATTTACAAGGAAGAGTTCCTACAATTTCCGTACACCATCCACCATCATTATAATTCATTGGTGAACGCCCCCTCTTCTTTAATATGAAAATTATGTGTCATAGCAACGGGAAACACCCTACACGCCTGCCGGGTTCATTCCAACCGATTCAAGAATCGGTTCAGGCCTCTGTGCGGTTCGGCTTGATCGCCATCTTCAATTCGTTGACCTCGGATTTGGTCAGATTCCGGAATTTGCCCCTTGGAATCCCTTGCAGGAAGATGTTGCCGAATTGAACCCGCTTCAGCTTCACTACAGGATGCCCGATCGCTTCGAACATTCGGCGTACCTGGCGGTTGCGCCCTTCATAGATCGTAATGCTGATCGTCGCTGACTGGCGCTCCATATCGACATCATGATATTCCACCTCGGCCGGCTGTGTCATGCCGTCCTCAAGTTGAATGCCTTCTCTCAACTTCTCTAGCAGATCTCCGTGCGGAATGCCCTTGACGGTCGCATGATACGTCTTCGCCACATGATGGCGCGGATGCATGAGCATGTTCGCCAGATCGCCGTCATTGGTAAGAAGCAGCAGCCCTTCCGTATCGTAATCGAGCCGTCCTACCGGATAGACCCGCGCCCCCATGCCCTTGACGAAATCAAGCACTGTTTTGCGCCCTTCCGGATCCGACATGCTCGTAATGACCCCTTTCGGTTTGTGGAAGGCTGCATATACTTTGTTGGCATTCGCGGTAATCGGCTTGCCGTTCACGGCAATCATGTCTGTCGCAGGATCCGCCTTGACCCCTAACGCGGTCACGACCTCACCGTTAACCTCCACCTTCCCGTCCAGTATCAATTGTTCACATTTGCGGCGCGACGCAACCCCTGCGTTTGCCATAATTTTTTGCAATCGTTCTTCCATCGATATCTGTCACCTCAAACCTATGATATCCTTTTGTGAACAAGACCACAAGCCAAAGGTTCAAAATATTGTCGAAATACATAACAACGCCCAGTGCTGCGGCATCGGGCGTCCGAATGAATTGATTCTGCCATCTTACCCGAATACGAGCAGACAGACGATAATGGCGGCCACAAATCCGACCAAATCAGAGAACAGGCCCACCTTGAGCGCATAGCGTCCCTTGCGGATGCCGATCGCTCCGAAATAGACCATCAGCACATACAGCGTCGTATCCGTACTGCCCTGAATCGTGGAGGCCATTCGACCGATCATGGAATCCGCGCCGTATGACTGAATCAGATCAGTCGTGAAAGCGAGCGAACCCGCACCCGTTATCGGCCGCAGGAAGGCAAGCGGCAGCACCTCACTTGGCACGCCGAACCAACTCAGCAGCGGAGTGAACCAGCCCACGATCCACTCCATCGCCCCGGAAGCCCGGAACACGCTGATGGCAACCATCATCCCCACAAGCGTAGGAATGATGTTGATCGAGGTCTGGAAGCCGTCTTTCGCCCCTTCCACGAACGATTCATAGACGGCTATGCGCTTGAAATAAGCGTATAAAGGGATGAAAACGATAATGGCCGGGATGGCCCATGCAGAAATAAGCGACACTATAGCATACATGAGCAGCCGTCCTCTCCGAACGAGTGATGAATTCCCTCTTCAGCCAATGGCGCTTGACCGCATGATCGAGCCTGCCCGTTCTTAGTCAGGCATCGGCGGCACACCAAGCCCTGCCTGGCCAGTTCCGGCCGTCTTGCTCGGCGGACAGTCCGAATCCCGGTTGCGGTACCACCAATCGGCCGCAATCGCGGCAAGCGTCGCCACCATCGTAGCCAGCAGCGTCGTGCCGACGATCTCGGCCGGATTGGCCGAGCCGAAATTCATCCGAATCGCGATGAGCGTTGTCGGAATCAGCGTGATACTGGACGTATTGATCGCGAGCAGGGTGCACATCGCCGGCGTCGCCGTCTCCTTGTCGACATTCAGCTTCTGCAGCTCTTGCATCGCCCGAATCCCCATCGGCGTCGCCGCGTTCCCCAGGCCGAGCAGATTCGCGCTCATATTGGACATGATGTACCCGAGCGCCGGATGATTGGGCGGCACGTCCGGGAACAAAAAGCGGACGATCGGGCCAAGCGCCTTCGCGACTTTAGCCAGCAGGCCACCGTCTTCCGCGATACGCATCATCCCTAGCCAGAATACCATCACGCTAATCAGACCGAAGCTGACCGCGACTCCGGTCTTCGCTCCGTCGAAGACCGCCTCCGTTACCGCTTCAATCCGCCCTTGGGCGGCTGCCGCAATAAATCCGATCAGCAGCATGAACATCCAGATTGCACTGACCATCGTTCTCCCCCCTTATCACATTCGGCGTCCCTTTCCCTGACGATTAGCGGGTATGAAATAATGCGCCTACCGCAGTCTGCAGCCTGTCGAACCATCTGGCGGCCACAGATTCGGACTTGCCCGTTTTGGCCCCGTCGCCGTCGGCTACAGCCTCCTTCAGCTGGACGGAAATCATCGGCTTGCCGTCCAAATCATACCGAAGCGTGCCGCGATAGCCTAACCGGTAATCGAGACTTCTCGCCGGAATAAGACGCACGGATGCCTTGACCCGACTGCGCTCGTCCGCTCCGAGCGGATAGGCGACAGAGGCCGAAGCCTGAAGATACTCATAGCCTTGAACCTTGTCGCCTTCGGCGACCAACATCACCGCCGGAAAGGCCGTGAACCCGTAATCAAGCAAGCGGGAATGATCGAGCCAATCGTTGCCGTCATTGAGCGTCACGACTGCAAGCTGTTGGCCGTGCCTCGTCGCCGAGCTGACGAGACAGCGAAGCGCTTTGGATGTATAGCCGGTCTTCACCCCGTCGGCCCCCTTGTACAACTGCAGCATCTTGTTCTTATTCGTCCATTTATAATCCCACTTCTCATTCGGATTGGGCACCGTCTTCACCTTCGTCCGCACGATCTCCCGAAAGGTCGGATTGTGAAGCGCGTACGCGGACAGCCGGACCAGGTCGTTCGCCGTCGTATAGTGCCCGTTGGCATCCAGCCCATGCGGGTTGCGAAATTGCGTCTTCTCCAGGCCAAGCATTTCTGCCTTCTGATTCATCAGGTACACGAATCCTTCCTCAGATCTGCCGACATGCTCCGCGATCGCGACGGCGGCATCGTTACCAGAGCGAAGCATCAGACCGTACAGCAGATGATGGAGGCTCATTTCCTCACCTCTCCGCAGGTACAAGGAGGATCCTTCCTTGGCGAATGCCCGCTTGCTGGTCTTCACGACATCGCTCAACTGGCCTGCTTCAATCGCCACGATGGCTGTCATAATCTTCGTAGTGCTTGCCATCGGAAGCGGCTCTTCCCCATTCAGGCTATACAGAATCCGCCCGCTGGCGACGTCAATCAGCGCCGCCGCCTTGGCATGGATGGCCGGGGGCTTTATCCGCTTGGTACGTCGTTCGGGATCACGTTCGGGTTCAGCCTGCACCACCTTGCCGGAAGGTTCGGTATCACCCGCGCTTCCGTTGCACGCCTCACTGAACGGGTTAAGAACAAGAAGCATGGAACTAATGAGCAGCAGCCTTTTGGTGAATCGGATCATAAGGTCCTCCTTTTTGTAATGCCAGTCCAACTGTTACCATGTGTATGCTTGTCTTCTCCCAGTTATGCGGAAGGAGACGAGAAATCATGCGAAGGGTGACGTGCCTCCACACGATAAACAGCGCCAAGCCCGCTTCTCCTTCGCACATCGCTTAGCGGATGGGGAAGTCAGATGAACTTGACGCTTTTACATTGGAGCACGCATGGTAATATCACGCCTCTTCTTCATTAGGCCCATCGTGCCGATTGCTCGTGAACATCGCTTCGATCCGGTCAAGCACGCTTGGGGTGACGTCGATAATCCGTTCGATCAGATGGGTCTGGTTATCGAGCGATACGACATTGATGCCTTGCGTGCCTACGACAAGGAATGCAATCGGGGTCAAACACACGCCGCCGCCGCTTCCGCCGCCGAACGGCAGGGCATGAGACGAATTCCGTTCCTCATGTCCGTTCCCGCCGGAGCGCCGCGAATCCACTCGGAAGTCGCTCCCGCCCGCAGCGAAGCCAAAAGCGACTCGGCTGATGGGAAGAATAACGCTGCCGTCCGGGGTCTGTACCGGGTCGCCAACGATCGCGTTCACATCGACCATTGCTCTGATGTTCGCGAACGCAGCTTGCATCAATCCTTCGACAGGATGTTCTGCCATTGCCTAGAGTCCTCCTCCGCATATATAAAATAGTGCCGTTCCCAAAGCCACATCTCGGCTTTTTCTACACCTATCCCCACATCAGGTACTTGCCTGCACATGCATAGTCTGCGCACAAATAAAGCGTAGTATGTATAGGCTAGCCCTGTACCTTCCGTGCACAGGCATTCGCCAGCGTCCGCCGCCATATGCCGATCCCGACTTCGGCACGCACAATCCGGAAGGCAAGCCGGACCAGCGAGCGGATGACATGGCCGAATCGTATTTCGGCAATACAGACGATGCGGGTGGAGAAGTACGGATGATGAAACTGAGGGGTAATTTCCAGAATCGGATCATCCTGAAAACGAAGCGAATAGCTTAGCCTGCCAACGAGCCATGACTTGAGAGACCAGGTCGCGCCCGTGGCGATGGCCGTTCCGGCCGGATCGCCAACCCCGATCTCCGTCTCCCAGATGAACCGGCTGCACTTCATCTTGTCCATCGTCTCCTCGATCCACTCGACGATGCCTCTTGTATGCCGGGCCAGCCGCTTGATCCGTCTGATGTACCGGGCGACATTCTCCCGGTTCACCTTCTGCCTCGTGTTATCTTGGCTGCTCTCGCCGAAGTTCTCCTTCTTCTTTTGCTTCAGATTGAAGCCTTCCTTCAAATTGATGAAGCGCATGGAGCGCCATTCGTACCGCCAGCGAATCCATCCGTAGAAGGTCCGGACAATAATAAATACCCGCTCATGCTTATCCACCTTGTGAATGACCAGCTTACATTCGACGGTCGAGAAAAGAATCAGGAAGAGCAGCATGGCGATAACCGCTGCGACTCCTATCATAATCCATATCACCATAGTCTGCCTCAATCTGCCTCCGATCCGTATGATTTCCTGACCTAACCGTATTATGGCCTTATATCCAATCAGACATGCAGAAAGTTCCATCGCCGTCTTGCCGAGGCGGACGGTCAGGCACGGCAAAGCCCGCCGCACATCGACTGGCGTCGTCCGCAGGCGGGCTTGGGTAGGCCGCTTATTTCAGCTCTTCTATTTTTCTTGTGATCTGCTGCTCTCCGTGCTTCTTCCCGCTCAACCCAGCGCAGGTCAGCCAAGCCCCAACTTATCGGTATCAAGCGATTCTCCCGGCGCCAGTTCAACGCCCTGAATGCCGATCACCTTCAATTGGGACACGAAGGCCGCGCCGTCCTGTTCAATCGGCGGGAACGTATTGTAATGAATCGGGATGACCCACTTTGCCTTGATCCATTGAGCGGCCAGGAGCGCATCCTCCGGATCCATAGTGAAGAAACTGCCGATAGGCAAAAAGGCGATATCCGGCTTATACCGTTCCCCTATCAGCTTCATGTCGCTGAACAACGCAGTATCTCCGGCGTGGTACACGGTCAATCCATTTAACTGAAGCACGATCCCCGCCGGGTTGCCCAAATATTGAGCC
Organism: Paenibacillus popilliae ATCC 14706; assembly: GCF_000315235.1. Taxonomy (GTDB): domain Bacteria; phylum Bacillota; class Bacilli; order Paenibacillales; family Paenibacillaceae; genus Paenibacillus_B; species Paenibacillus_B popilliae. Next base: position 13,239 of record NZ_BALG01000235.1, read on the forward strand.
TGTCCGTTGACCGTGACCGAAGAACTGTGGAGGGCATTGACCCACTTGATCGAGCCGAAGTCGAACGTGCCTCCCCCTCCCAGATTCATGCCGATGGCACGCGCCCCCTGCTGCTCCATGTAGTCGGCTAGCTCCACAATGGCCAATATGGTGGCATCATTCCGCTTTGCGATGTCTGCCGCGTCGGCGATATGATCGCCATGGCCGTGGGTAAGCAGCACATAATTCGTCTGAATCTGATCCAGAGTGGCCTTGGCGACCGGGTTGCCCGTCAAGAACGGATCGATGATAAGCCGATGCTTCCCGGAATCGATTTCAACGCAGGCATGCCCATGAAACTGAATTCGCATTTTAACGTTCTCCTCCTTCTTCGTTCACATCTTCAATCGTCAGTTGACGTCCTTCTAATTTCTCGAACAACAACTGCGTCTCCTCCTCCAAGCCTTCACTTTGTTCGAAGGCCGAGGCTGCCGGCAACTCGGACAAACTGGAAAGCCCGAAATAATCGAGAAACGCTCGCGTCGTGCCGTACAGTATCGGCCTTCCGATCGCTTCGGCCCTGCCCGTTTCTTCGATTAGGTCCTTGTTCACGAGCGTCTGAATGGCCCGATCGGACTTGACACCGCGAATCTCCTCCATCTCCACCCGAGTGATCGGCTGGCGGTAGGCCACGATGGCCAGCGTCTCAAGCGCTGCCTGGGACAAAGACGAGCGGGAAGGCGAATAGGCCATCCGTTCGAAATAAGGTACATGATCCGGCAAGGTCGCCAATTGATACATACCCGCAATGGCAACGATCTGAATCCCGCGCTTCAAGCGCTCCATATCTGCCTGTAAATCATGCAGCGCCTCTATAACGATTTCCTGCCGATGATCCGTAATTTCTGCGATTTGCTTACTATTTAAACCTTCATCTCCCGCCATAAACAGGAGTCCTTCAATAATCGACTTTAACGTCTGAAAGTCCATCGCCTTCCCCCTCCCCGTGCCACTGAATCACGATTTCATCGAATACTCGATCTTGAAAACAACGAATCTGCTTCATCTTCATTAATTCCAGCACCGCAAGGAACGTCACAACCAGCTCGTGGCGGGTCAATTGCTCGCTCAGCAGCTTGGAGAACAGCAGCTTGCCTCCCCTTCCTACAGGCTGCAGAACCGTGACGATATCGCGAATCCGATCCTTCACGGAAATCTCGTCGCGACGAATCGTGGCGACCATCGTACGCCGGGATGCTTTGCGCAGCGCCTTCTGGAAGGCGGCAATCAAATCCGAAACATGGAGTCCTTCCACTGGATTCGACGGCTTCGACGGCATGAACGGAGTCAGATCCTCCGGTTCCTTCGTGAACAGCAGGCTACGCTCTGATTCCATTTCCCGCAAATGCGCGGCGATTCCTTTATACTTCCGGTATTCAACCAGCTTGCGGATCAGCTCCGCTCGCGGATCCAGTTCCTCTTCTTCGTAGTCCATTATACCTTCGTCCCATTCCATGACAGGCGGCTTCGGCAAGAGCTGTTGGGACTTCATCGCTAACAGGGTCGCTGCCATAACGAGAAACTCGCTCGTAATATCCAATTCCAATTCCTTCATGCTATGTAAATAATCCATATATTGATCGGTGATCTCGCTGATCGAGATATCCTGAATTGCAAGCTCCGCTTGATCGATAAGGTGAAGCAGCAGATCAAGCGGCCCTTCGAACAGCTCCAGCTTGTATGTGACGGACACGAACGTTCCTCCCGTAAAAAACAAATGTAGCGCCCCATAATAAAGGGTGTACCTCTATTGGGGCACTACATTAAATAAGCACTATTTCAGCTGATTCGTCAAGTTAGCCATCTCAATTGCCGTTGCGGCCGCTTCCCAACCCTTGTTGCCGGCCTTCGTGCCCGCACGCTCGATCGCCTGCTCGATCGAATCCGTCGTCAGCACGCCGAACACGGTCGGCACGCCTGTTTTCATATTGACTTGAGCGACCCCTTTGGCCGTCTCGCTGCACACATAGTCAAAATGCGGCGTGGATCCGCGAATGACAGCGCCCAACGTAATCACCGCGTCATATTTGCCGCTTTCCGCCATTTTCTGGGCGATGAGTGGAATCTCGAACGCACCTGGAACCCAAGCGACAGAGATCTCCTCATCCTTCACGCCGTGGCGCTTTAGCGCGTCTAGGGCACCGGACAGCAGCTTGGAGACGATGAATTCATTGAAACGACCGACTACGATGCCGTACTTCAACCCTTCCGATACGAGATGACCTTCAAATACATGTGGCATAGAGTAAACCTCCTGATGGAATATAGTTTGCTGTGCTAGCTTGCGATTCAGGATTTGGTTTGTTCGTTCTGCTCGATATCATCGAATACGAGCATATGTCCGAGCTTTGCTGCCTTCGTATGCAGATAACGCGTATTATTTTCATTTTCCTGCATCTGAATCGGCACCCGCTCGACAATTTCCAGGCCGTAGCCTTCCAGCCCTTTGATTTTGCGGGGATTGTTCGTCATGAGCCGGATATGGCGAACACCGAGATCCTTCAGAATCTGCGCGCCGATTCCGTAATCCCGCAGATCCGCCGGGAACCCGAGCTTCAGGTTCGCGTCCACCGTATCCAGGCCCTGTTCCTGAAGCTTGTACGCCTTTAGCTTGTTAATGAGGCCGATTCCCCGGCCTTCCTGCCGCATATAGAGGAGAACACCGTTCCCTTCCCGCTCAATTGCGCGCAAGGCGGCCGCGAACTGAGGCCCGCAGTCGCAGCGATGCGAATGAAAAACATCGCCGGTCAAACATTCGGAATGGACCCGAACCAACACCGGCTTCGTGCCGTCGATCTCGCCCTTAACCAAGGCAACATGCTCCTTGTTGTCGACCTTGTTCGTGTAAGCGAACGCCCGGAATACACCGAAGTCGGTAGGCATGTTGACTTCGACTTCGCGGCGAATCAGATTCTCTTTCTCGTTGCGATAATGAATCAGATCTTTGATGCAAATAAGCTTCAAGCCGTGCTTCTGCTTGATCTCTATCAGGTCCGGCAGCCGCGCCATCGTCCCGTCTTCCTTGATCACTTCGCAGATGACTCCCGCCGGCGACGCTCCGCACAGGCGGGCCAGGTCGACGGCCGCTTCGGTATGGCCTGCGCGGCGCAGCACGCCGCCACGCTTCGCGATAAGAGGAAAGATGTGGCCCGGACGGCGGAAGTCCGCCGGTTGTGCCTTCGCATCGAGCATCTTCTGAATCGTCAGCGAGCGCTCATGGGCCGAGATGCCTGTCGACGTCTCGACATGGTCGATCGACACCGTGAAGGCTGTCCCGTGATTGTCCGTGTTGTGCGAGACCATCGGCGGCAGATCCAATTCTTCTGCCCGCTCGGGGGCAATCGGCACGCAGACGAGCCCACGGCCCTCGGTAATCATGAAGTTGATCGCTTCCGGCGTCGCCTTGTCTGCCAGCGCCAGGAAGTCACCTTCATTCTCGCGATCCTCGTCATCGACGACGATGATCACTTTGCCTTCCATTAAGTCCCGCAAGGCATCCTCTATCGTATCGAACTGAAATTGTTCACTCATCGCCCTTCCCCCTTTGCAAGTTGTCACATAAAGCCGTGTTCGGCCAAAAAGGCGCTGCTGATGCGAGAGCTTCCGCTATTGGCGGAGCGGCTGCCGAAGGCCAGCAAATGATCGACATATTTGGCCAGCACGTCGCATTCAATATTGACCGTGTCTCCCTGCTGTTTGCCGTGCAGCGCCGTCTCGGCAAGCGTATGCGGAATGATCGATACGACGAACATGTCCTCCTCCGCCCGGATTAGGGTGAGGCTAATCCCGTCCACAGTAACCGATCCCCGCGGGATCATATACTTCGCCATGTCGGGATCCTCGGCCAGGAATTCGAACACGACCGCATTCTCCTGTGCCGTGCGGCGGATCATGCGCGCCAGCCCGTCGACATGCCCCTGTACGATATGGCCGCCAAAGCGGCCGTCCGCCGCCATGGCCCGTTCCAGATTGACCGGAGCGCCCGGCTGCAAATCCTTCAGGTTCGTATGCCGGAACGTCTCCGGCATGACATCAGCCATAAATGAGCCGGAGTCATGGGAGACCGCAGTCAGGCATACTCCGTTCACGGCGATGCTGTCGCCGCTCTCCATCCCTTCCAGCACTTTCGCGGCACGGATATGCAGCATCATCGCTTCTCCGCGCTTCGTAACGGCCTGGAGCCGACCGACTTCTTCAACGAGTCCCGTGAACATCGTCGCCCCCTCCCTTCTTATCCAGTGTTGCGGCAATCCGTTCAAATACGGTGCCGAACGGGTAGCCGCTAATGCAAACATTGTCTCCCAGGCTATCGACCCGCGTATGCCGCAGCCGGTAAGCGTCGTTCATCTTGCTTACGCCGTCAAAGGCGAAGTTGGCCGGCGACGCCTTGCCGCCGACAATCGCCGGCGCATAGAACAACACGACCCGATCCACACATCTACCCTCCAGCATGGCACCGTTGAGGCGGCCGCCGCCTTCCAGCAGGATGGAGCCGATCTCCTGGCTTCCGCACCACTCCAACATGTGCCGCAGATCGACCTGCGGCCCGTCGCCCGAGGCGATAACCTGCACTCCATGGCCCTCCAGCGCTTCCCGCTTCCCGGCGTCCGCCCGGGAAGTCGTGAACACGATCGTCGGGGCGGAGCGATCGGCGACGACCTTCGCTTTCAGCGGCAGCCGCAGCCGTGAATCGATGATAAGCCGCGTTGGATGAAGACCCGGCATGGCAAGCCGCGTCGTAAGCGACGGATTGTCGGTCAGCACCGTGCCGATTCCGGCCATAATTGCCTGATGGCGATGCCGCATCGCGTGCACCCGTTCCCGGGCCTGCTCGTTGGAGATCCACCGGCTATCGCCTGTATACGTTGCGATGCGGCCATCCAGCGTGCTCGCCGTCTTGAGCGTGACGTACGGCAGACCGGTCGTGATGTACTTGGCGAACATCTCAATGAGGGCCTCAGCCGCGGGCTGAAGCACACCCGCTACCACTTCCACGCCATGCTCGCGCAGCAGCTTGACACCCCGGCCGCTAACTGCCGGGTTCGGATCGAGGCAGCCGATGACGACGCGCTTGATTCCGGCCTCCAGCAGGCGAAGACTGCAGGGAGACGTCTTGCCGTAGTGGCTGCACGGCTCGAGCGTCACATAGGCGGTAGCGCCGCGTGCGGCTTCGTCGGCCATCTGCAGCGCATGCACCTCCGCGTGGCCTTCGCCGCGCCGCAGGTGGGCGCCCAGGCCGACGACCCGGCCTTTGCGGACGATGACACAGCCGACGGCCGGATTGATGCCGGTCTGTCCCATGGCCCGTTCCGCCATATCTAGCGCCAACTGCATGTAGAACTCGTCATTGATTACCGGATGCACCAGAACGTCCCTCCTTCTTTTACAGCTTGCCCTATCGCAGCAAAAAGCCCTTCGGATTCCTCCGAAGGGCTTGGTAGTTGAGCTTACAGGTATGTACTCTTCTTCAACATAGGCACAGTCAAACAAACCGTCCGGCATCGTCCGCGATAAAGGAGGAAACCGCCTTCCCTTATACGGCAAATAAACCGGATGAATATCGGCAACTGAAAAAAACTATGTGAAAAAAAGAACTAAAAAGAGTTAACAACAAAACTCTCCCTGACGCCCTTCTCCCATCCAGACTATACTGTCGGCTCTGGAGTTGCACCAGATCCACCGTTCGAACAACGTTCGCCCGGGTCGCGGACTAAGGAAGACAATAGCCATCAACATCGCTACCGTTCCATCACCGCCGGTCGGGAATTACACCCTGCCCTGAAGGTTCAGCAGATTTCATATGGAGTAATCGACAATCAATTACGTAACGGATCTTATCACTTCAAGTGGAAAAAGGCAAGGCTATCCCTCACCGTGACAGCGGAAAAGAACCGTATTCACAAAATCATTCAGGATGGGAACATTAAGTTGACCACTTATCTTAGCGATGTATTTGCTGGATACGATTCCGGGACCAATCAAACAACAAGGGTACAAAGTAGTGCTTCAAGAGTTGGGGGATGCTGGATAAACTTAATATACCATATACTGGTTAAACAATTTACTATATGTATAATATACACAAAATCATAACTATTTAGTAAAATAGGAATTCTCATTCAATTCAAATTCACTGCCAATTTCATTTGGGATTTGAATAATAAAAATACTTCCTATCCCTTGACCCGATGTCACGGTCAGTCTACCGTGGATAAATTCCGTGAGTTCTTTGGCAATTGCAAGTCCTAATCCAGATCCGCCATACTGCTGATTCCGTGATTTTTCAACTCGATAAAACCGTTCAAAAATTTTATCCATTTCATCTTGAGGAATTCCAATTCCCTCATCTTTAACCTCTATATACGTGTAGGTATCATCACAATAAATATAAAGCTTAATACTGGTTCCTGGTTTGGAGAATTTGATAGCGTTCCCTACTAAATTATATAAAATTCGTTGAATACAAACATTGTCTGTTCGAACAGATACACAGTCCTTGCTAATATTAACATCAATGACTCGATTTTCTCGCGAGATTTGAGCTTCAAATGCTTGCAGGGTATCCAATATCAACTGATCAATCCAAACGACTTCCGGCTTGAAAGCAATTTCCTTATCATCTATGGATGCGATGGCCAATAGCTCATTAGCAAACGATACCACCCGTTCGGTTTGCTTACCAATACCAAGCAAATAATTTCGAACTTCTGTTGGATCAGTTACTTCTTCATCGACCAAGGCCTCCCAATAAGATCTTATGGAGGCAATTGGTGTTTTTATATCATGCGATAAATTAGCAATCAATTCGTTTCGACGACGCTCTTCGTCTTGAAGCGCTTTGATTTTCGCTTTAATTTCAAGTCCCATTTTGTGCATGGATTCAGCAAGCTCACGCAATTCCACAACACGACTATTATTTAAAAGCTGATCGTAGTGTCCTCTGGCAATATCTTGACTTTGCTTATTCAACAGTGTTATATGCCGTGCCATAGGGAAAATAAACAGTGAATTTATCAACAACGACAACACACTGGACGATACCGTGATCATCATTGCTATCCTCAATCTGTCATAGTCTAAAAACATCTGTTTATAAGCAACAAATAGAATCAGTGTCACGATAATTAAACTACTTAGATACGAAAATAACACCAAGGTGCGAAGTTTCATGACACTGTGTCTCCTTCCCTCTTGAACTGATATCCAAGCCCCCATACAGTTTTAATAAATATGGACTCCTGTCCGGCCTTTGAAGCTATTTTCTCCCTTAAATGATGGATATGAACATTTACGGTGTTGGCATCCTCATAGTAATCATATCCCCATACTTCTTTTAGCAATTCGGACTTTGGGATAACTCGGTGCTTCTCCTGAACAAGGAACCACAACAGATCGAATTCTTTATTTGTGAGATCTAGCAGCTCTCCGTGAAGTTTTGCCACCCGCTCCTCCCGATTCAAATACAGTTCTTCATCATTAAGGAATGAAATTCGAGGCTTCGATTTTTGTGATCGCTTGATAATATTTTTGATTCGGAAAACAAGCTCTCGTGGGCTAAATGGCTTGGTCATATAATCATCTGCTCCTAATGCCAAACCGTATAAGGTATCCTTCTCCTGATTTAGCGCGGTCAAAAATAAGAATGGAATGTCAAATCCTTGATTTCGGATCGATTCTATGAACTCGTAGCCATTCATTTTAGGCATCATTACATCAATAATTATAAAATCGATAACCTGGTTATGAACGACATGCTCCGCTTCTTCTCCATTGCTCGCTGTATATACCTTATAGCCATCATTTTGCAAATATAGCTGACAAACATCTACAATCGGCTGTTCGTCATCAACAATCAATATGGATAGCAATTATTATCACATCCTCTTTTTTCTGCACCTTTCCAGCTTTTCCGCCACTTCGAAAAAGCCAGCGTTCCACACTCACATAAGATGTGAACCTCTTCCAGGAGAATCACGGTTTTCCGCAATACTTGTCATACCCAGATTTAAGCCATATCCATCCAAACAGAATACGAATCACACCTAATGCCCAACCACCTATTTGTTGAGTTACTTTCATCATTATATAATCTCCTTAAAAAAAAAGGTACCATCCTCAAAATCGGCACGGTACCAATGGTTCTTTTAATTTAACTAATATCAGCTGCACCAAATATCACTTGAGCCTTGTCGCAATAAATAACGACGGAGTCATATTCACTAAGATTAGCTCCGTTCAGATCAAATGTTTGTTCGCTCTTGTCCACATCGATCTTCCCCAGCTTTTTGCCAGTTTGCACATCCTTGCCCTTTGTCAGATAGATATGCAAGTCCGGTCCCTTAGCCGTTTTAAAATTCGTAAGCATTACCTTGCCATCTTTGATTTCCACATCGCCTTCGGATTTCTCACCAGTTAGCACACCTTTTTTCGCGTTCATTGCAGATGATACTGCTTTATCGTCCATTTGTTTATCACTCAGATCTGCAGCGCCAAACGTAACTTGTGCTGTATCGCAGTAAACAATAACCGAGTCATAATCATCCAAGTTGACTCCCGCTAAATCAAATGTTTGTTCACTCTTGTCTACATCGATCTTCCCCAGCTTTTTGCCTGTCTGCACATCCTTGCCCTTTGTCAGATAGATATGCAAGTCCGGTCCCTTAGCCGTTTTAAAATTCGTAAGCATTACCTTGCCGTCCTTAATTTCTACATTACCTTCTGATTTCTCATTTCCTGTACCTGTCAAGATACCATACTTCACCATCATTGTGCTTGTTTGCTGCTTTGTTCCTTCGTCGACAATAGCAGTTACTTTGTCAGGTGATTCTGATTTGGGCATGCTAGTTTGTGTCGCATTCGTACTTCCAGTAGTTGTTGTGTTAGCTGCACCGCAACCCGCCAAAGCTGCTGCTGATATGGCCAGGATTACTGTTGCAGTTCCAAGAAACTTCATATTCGTCATCTCCTCCAAGTTCTTATCCTTCAGCACTTGTGCTTACATTTGAATTCTAAAACAATCGTTTTCTAATTGAAATTAATCACCTATTACAACTTTCTTAACTAATCATTAAGTCTTCAGTTACAATAATTTCAAAAAGAGAACGCGTAGCCTACGTTCAAGATTCATGACAAGCAGTTGCAGAGCGATCGCGGTTTCACTTGTCTCCCGAAGGCGTGCTAGAATACGCCCAGCGTTTGGCCTCTCCGAAAATTCCTTCAATTGCGTTGCGTGCAGAAGCATCCTGTGTGCTTGTTTCTGATCTGATTCTGCTTCTTTCTTCGGACACCCCAAGCTCGGGCCGCTTAGGCGGATACGGTGTTGTTAGCAATAGCGAAGGTTCTCCCGGTTTCGGTAGATTTGGTCTGCCAGAATCGCTTCGGGATAGAATCTGTGTCGTTGGAAGCTTCTTTTATTAAGAATATTGTTAATTGGTATAAAGAGAAATTCCTGTAATGAATGAATTCGAGGTTTGAACAAAAAGAGCGTCTCCTGTATGCTGGGTCTGGAATGGGAAACATTCACTGCCCTAATTATATCATCTTCCTCAACGGCTCTTTTTTTGCATCGGTGAATATATCTATATAATCTCTCATACAGGAGGGGGGGGGATAGAAGTGGTTATTGATCGAATTATGTTCAAGAAATCTATGGACGACAGCATTTCTTTGCCGCGATTATGAACGCAGTTATTGATTGAATTTCTTTTATAATAAGGAGAAGAATATGAAAAAATTTATAGCCCTATTATTATTTTTTGCCCTTTCATTTACAAGCCTTCCTCTTGCTTATGCGGATTTCGCGAATGGCACCTTGGTGCAGACCGAAGTAGGATTCAAGCCGATTGAACAAATCCGGGTCGGGGATCTCGTTCAGGCACAGGGCTTTCAACCAATACAATTATAGGGGGTAGATAAGAATGGAAATTTGTAAACTAATCGAAATGGTTAAGTCTACATCCAATTGTGTGGTTTTACCACCTAAAGGGATTCCGCAAACGGAGGATGATTTACAATTGCCCTCTGATTTAAAAGAATTCTATGAAATTTGTGGAGGCATTGCTCTCTATCAGCATTCCGATTATCAAATAAATATTGTATCCCCTGAAGATTTTGTTCTTGCTAATCCAGTGATAGTGGGAGAAAGATGCGAAGAAGACATTTCATCTAATTGGTATATAGTCGCAAACGATGGTAAAGGGGAGTACCTTACCATTGACCTTAAACCTTGCCGATTAGGGAGATGCTACGATAGTTTTTTTGATAGGCATGGTGTTGTTGGAGAGTCTCAAGTTATTGCTCTGTCCTTTGTAGAATTGTTAGAAAGACTTATACAGAATAAAGGCCAGTATTGGTACTGGTTAAAAGAAGATTTTGTTTCATTGGGAGATGCTTATGATATTCCGAATACCTAACTAATACTGAGAACCTTGATTGGCTCCGTGTCTTTCAAGGTTTCTTTTTTATGGAGCCGTAGGAAACGTATTCCTACGGCTCTTGTTGCTACTTTTGAATATTCACCTTTCGTTCCTCCCCAACCCACCCGCTCACTTTAGCCCTAACAGCCTCCGCAACCGCCCGGACTGGGGCATAAGTGACACCTCCAATCAGCAGGCCCGGTTCGTCCAGTGCGTGGTTGCAATTACATAAATTTGTCGTTTTCTGTCCCCATACATTGAAATATATGGTATGATAGACGAGCAATAGAAAGGCTTTATGGCGCGGTCGGCTAACTCTCCCGGAAGGGAGGTGACGCTACATGGAGATAAAAGACGCTTTGACGCTTATGATTGATTTCGGTTTGCTTACTATTGCATTACTGACGTTAATCTTTACCATCGTCATTGCTCTTTTGAACCATAAAAAATAGACCGCCCCTCGGGAAAGGTTAGCGGTCTATTTGGACACTACTTTTCTAAGCCGACCGCTCTTAAAGCGGCTATTGCTCGGGAGTCGTGCTGCTAACACGGCTCCTTTTCTATTTATATCTTACCATGGTGTAATTTATACGTCTACGGGTTGTTGTGTTCGTACCTTACACGCTCATATTTAAATATGTCTTGCGACTCAATAAAGAAGCAGAACGGATTTAAACCGTCCTGCCTCTCAATTCGGCTTAAATTTCAAAAGCTTGATACACCGCCTCATCCTGAAAACCGGAGGCTTTAATAATACGTTCCGAAAATCCGGCAACCCCCAAGTCCCTCTCT
>NZ_BALG01000234.1 GCF_000315235.1 Paenibacillus popilliae ATCC 14706
TATGGCACTCGAAAAATCAAAGTCAAGCTCCATGAACGCGGGATAGTTGTGTCCAGACGCCGAATTGGTCGGATTATGAAGGAGCAAGGGTTGGTTTCGACGTACACCGTGGCGCAGTATAAGCCGCATAAGACCAAGTGCAATGAAGAGGCTACAGCCAACAACTTGAACCGAGAATTTGACCAAACGGAACTCAAGCGATTCGTGGTCAGCGACCTGACCTACGT
>NZ_BALG01000233.1 GCF_000315235.1 Paenibacillus popilliae ATCC 14706
CTTCTTTGTAAAATAATTTTTACCTGTCATCATCGATTTCTGCAACAGCTTTACTTGTTCTAATTTAGAATGGACTTGCGAGATTTTATTGTTCCGTTGTGCCATATGTATGGAAAATTTCATGGGTGTCGTATGTTCTGCCTGAAGTGCATCCTTTACGTCGATAGGTTGCTCTCGATTTTCATGTCCGTACTCTGATTTTGCTCTCCGTAATTCATCAGCAATTAACTTTCGTCGCTTATCCATACCGTCTTTTTTAAAGAATATAATATGTCCCCTTGCTTGACCTTTTGTCCGTCCGTATAGTGCACCAACTCAACTTCACCCAGTACTTTGTTGGTTATTCTTGTCACTTTTTCGCTCGTCTTTATCACTCCCTTTGCTTTTACAACAATATCAATTTCCCC
>NZ_BALG01000232.1 GCF_000315235.1 Paenibacillus popilliae ATCC 14706
GCAATCGCGGAAGTCGCAGGCCTCCTGCGTACAGCCCGGTGTCATATCTTTCGGATAGAAATAGAGCACGACCTTCTTGCCCGCATAATCGCGCAGCGATAGATTGGCGCCCGTCGAGGACGGAAGCGTAAAGTCCGGCACGGTTTGTCCGAGTTGAACTTGATCGGATGGTATCATTTGCAGCAGCTCCTTCCCGGCAGCCAAGACTGCCGTTGCATGATGCCTCTAGCTTACCATCGAACGCTCC
>NZ_BALG01000231.1 GCF_000315235.1 Paenibacillus popilliae ATCC 14706
GAGGCCACTGAAAAAGTCCTTCTCATGAAAAAAGGTACGGCTCCTCAAGAAAATTGAGGAGCCGTACCTTTTTTCGTTTATAATTAATGCATCATGGAAAGCAGGTGAGCGGATGATTCGACAACAACAAACCTTGGTTCTGAGTCCTTATGCGGCACTGTATGACATCGTTGTACCGAAGGACAATATGCTCCGACAAATCAATGAACTGGT
>NZ_BALG01000230.1 GCF_000315235.1 Paenibacillus popilliae ATCC 14706
TTCCCCAATTGTTTCTCCCTCCCTTCATTATCTATTATAACACGCATAAATAACGCGCATCAATAATAAATGCGTATAAAATATGCGCATGAAAGGTTAGTGGGCTGATTTTTGTCGTACGGTTGCCACCTATATATAGAGGCACAGTTATTCATAACCTTCATATACTTTGCCGCTCCTTCGGGGGCGGTATTTCTTTTAGTTGGGAAGTGAGGTGATGGCATGAATATCGTACAGCCGATACGAGATCCG
>NZ_BALG01000229.1 GCF_000315235.1 Paenibacillus popilliae ATCC 14706
TTCCCCAAAGATCTTTTTTTGATCCTTTAGGCTATATCGAAGAATTCGTTTACTATCTATTGACTGTTGTAATGGATTAAAAATTAAATTCCCTGCCTGATAATGATCGCAAACAAGTTCCACAATTTCTTTCCATGGTTTTGTGTGGACGAATGCTTTTTTTTGTTTTAAATCAACTTCTTTTAACCGTTCCGTATCTGCGATCTGCCAAATAAGGTGATAAGGCGTAGTACGAACACTAAGACCACTCACCCCTTTTATTGGCTTAAATTGGTTCGCTATAGATAATGTTTCTTTCCATGTCATTTGATCTGTCGGTAACATGAGTTTATAGGTTTGGAATAAATCTTTATTGTAAAAAACAGCTTGGTTAGAAAAAGAGGATGTTAATCCATATAGTTTTCTGTCCCCCGCCTGTTGTCGTATAAAGTCTATCACCGAAGGTAACATATTTTCAATATCGAAGTTATCTCGTTTTATTAGTGGTTCTAAGTCGACTAATTCCCCTTTGTCCAATAGTGTTTTATATTCTTGTAACGTAAGTAACAATACATCAGGATAATACTTTTTTACAACGTTTTCAATACCTCCTTCTTTGTTTGTGTTCATTCTAGCAATAACGTCAAACGTAATTTGTAATCCTTTTACATCGGCGTACATTCCATATTCTTCGTAAAATTTAGATTCACCCATATTATGCATCACTTTTAGTGTTATAGGTTGGAGGGGCGGTTCGATTGTCTTTTTCGTACAACCGACCAACATAAATAACGCAATAACGGTACAAAGCAGTCGTTTTCTTTGCATTGTAAACACTCCTTTCCTTGTTATATTTCTCGCTTATCTCTAAATAGCTACTATTCAAAGAGACACCCATATGATGAGTGTCTCTTTGAATTTTTGATTTAAGCATCATGGTATACGCTATCATACCAGTAGCAATCTGTTTTTTTTCCTTTACGACAA
>NZ_BALG01000228.1 GCF_000315235.1 Paenibacillus popilliae ATCC 14706
AGCCACATCCTCGGGTCTGCTTGGCATGCAACTGCAAGGTGCGATGGCCATATTCGCTGTAAATCTCAAGCGAATACTGAAATTAGTAGACTAAGAACTACTGGTGAATACAGCATTATGAAGACAAAAAGAAGACATTCATCTCCAAAACGCGGGGTGAATGTCTTCTTTTTACACTATCTGCACCGCCTCCGAAGAAAAACGCAAGTTCTTCAGTGGCCTCGAGCTGACCATGGTCATCGAAGAGAAGCTTCAGGCCACCTGGTTTCCTGAGCAGATCATGGAGCGGTTGCGTCAGGAGGGACAAGCGATCGTGTGCTTTAAAACGATCTATCGCTGGCTGTATGCTGGCCATTTGATGAAAGGTGTTCTGGCCGTCCTCCGGCATAAAGGCAAGCGTCAAAAGCCTGTGGAGACGCGTGGTAAGTTTACCGTAGGAAAGGCGATTGTTTGTTGCAGGGTAGATGTGCTCAGTTTTGCAGCAATTGCTTATGCAGTAAAAGTAGCCTGGTTTGATATGGAGTGATGGGCATGATAGGCTTACTGGTCTCTGCGAAGCCTGTGGCTTCGCCCCTTCGCAGGGAATCATGCCCATAGAGGCTCCATGTCAAACCTATGCATAAACCTTACTTGTTGCTGTATATTGATAAAATTGCTTGGCTGCAAAACTCGGCACTTTTCGATTGCCAAAAACAGGCGATCTCCCAGCGTCCTAAAGAGGTTCGATCTCGGGAAACATTCGGTCATTGGGAACTCGACACGGTCGTCTCTGGCCGTGGGAAAAGCAAGGGCTGTGTAGCTACGTTTGTGGAACGAAAAACCCGCCTGTACACAGCCATTCTAATGCCAGATCGCACGGCGTTGTCGATGGAGATTGCCTTTGGCGTGGCTGCCGCCCAGTACCCCACGGGAGCGTTCCAAACCGCTACGGCTGACCGTGGCAAAGAGTTTGCCTGTTATGCGAGCTTGGAGGCCACCCATGGCGTGCAGGTTTATTTTGCTGATCCAACGAGGTTCCAATGAAAACGCCAATGGCTTGTCCCCAAAGGGACGGATTTCGCCCAGATTACAGATGAGGCTTTGGAGAAAGCTCTTCACCTGATCAATCAACGACCACGAAAATGTTTGGGCTAGAAGACTGCTCACGAATCCTTCTCAGAAGAACTGTCGCACTTGGCTTGACAATCCGTCATACTGAAAAACACAAGCCCCGGATCGCTCCGGGGCTTGTGTTATAAAAATGGCCCGCCCTGTTACACTTCGATGAGAGATGCGAGCATTTCGTACAAAAATAGAACTTCATTAACACCCTGAAGGACATGGAGCATTATCCGTTCCTGGCGCAACAATTGGAATGAGCTCGCGACCTTATTCAAGTATCCGCTAGAGATCCGCAAGCTCATCTATACCTCGTTACTATGGATGTCACTCGCAAATGGACGGGCCGCGTGCAAAACTGGGGCCAAATGCTGCTGCAGCTCTCCGTTTTCTTTCCAGAGCGCATCGGCCAGCATCTGCCGTGAGGGTCGATCTCCCTCTCGGGGGAGATTCTCTATAAACGAGTTTACACAAAGTTATTGACAGACCCAAGAAAATCTTGAATGGCACTGAGCCAATCAAGGTTTTATCATTTAATAACTATCCTCAAAAAGACAATTATAAATTGTAACACCCTCCTCTCTTAATTCTAATGAAATATTTGGTACTCCAACATTAAGTACAGTTTCATCGAGATTCATTATCCCTTTTTTATTAAGTAACTCTAAAATACACTTACCGATTCGCTTAGTCTCTTTATCCAGTGGAGAATAATCTTCATGTAATTGAATAGCCTTATCGTTGTAGTGGTACCTAACATATTTAACCACTGAATACGGAGCAATTACAGAAATTAAGACCATAACACCCTTTATCTCAAAGTTCTTCTTGAGGTAATCGTTAAACTCATCACTACCTAATCTTAACTTTGGATTTAATGAAGATTGAATAAAATAAGAAAAACACGTAGAATAACTAAAATCGGTAAGATTATCAACAAAAACCTCTTCTAACTTTTCCTTGAATTTACTTATCCAATATTGCTTATCAACGTATTTAGCTAGTATATATTGAAAGTCACCCTTGCTATATAGTCTTTCAATATTACTCAGTACGTCATCTCTCATATGATACCTCCATTATCGTATAGGATACCCGTGAATATTGCCTTTTGAATCAATATGAACTTTAACTCTAATATAAGTTGAACGAAAGAAGATAGCAATCAAAGTCGAACGCATAGGCGGTCAATGATTGTATGAGGGTACTTCATGATTTCATCCATAAACTGTCCGACACGCAGACGGATTTCGGAAACGGTGGAATAGGACACATTGTTGATCACACTGGACTTGAGCCATTTCCAGAGTCCTTCCACGATGTTTAACTGCGGGCTATAGTCAACCGTCGCGAGTAGCTTGACCCCGCGATGCTTGCCCGTGGTTGGAATGATTCGTTGCTTCCCGCGAAGAAACCAGGTTTTCTGAATCGCTTGATTGATTCAACTTATATAGTTTCTCATTACTTGAGAAAATGATCGAGTTTTTGCGGCTGTCACGAACGCTCCATACAAGAAGCATAGATCTACCACCCGTTTGACTTTTCTTGCAAGTTTCATAGACTTCCATACGAGTGTATGTTGAATATTTTGTATGGATTTGGAACGTGAAAACAGAGCAAACTTTGATAAAATAAATAAACAACAGCTTGTGATAACGGGAGGTAGTTTCCATAGACGGAGATTTCACGATGCTGCTTCAGCTCTTTGAGCGGGCAGCATTATTGCTAATTATTTTGTTTTTCTTAACTCGTATTCCGAGCTTTAAGCAGATTCTGCAAAAAGAATCGCTGACAACGAAGGAGTTCGCCGTCGTTACGATTCTGTTCTGTACCTTTGCACTATTCGGTACCTACTCAGGCATCGATGTGGAAGGCTCGCTCGTCAACGTACGGATCATCGTGATTATGGCAGGAGGCATCTTATTCGGGCCTTGGGTCGGTCTTGTCGTGGGCGTGGTGTCCGGAATCCATCGTTATTTGATCGATATCGGCGGGGTGACCTCGATTCCATGTCTCATCACGAGTATTATTGCGGGGCTGGTATCTGGCTATATTCATCTTCGAACACCTAAAGCGAAACGTTGGTTTATCGGGATTCTTGCCGGGATGGCTTGCGAGGCATTAACGATGCTGTTGATCATATTCATAGCGCAGCCTACAACATTAGGTATCGAGATTGTATCCAAAATTGCAACACCGATGATTCTAGGGCAATTGAATGTGGGATTGATCATTTTGTTAATTCAGAATGTAGAAAGTGAGCGGGAAGGAATCGCTGCGCAGCAAGCGAAGTTAGCTTTGGACATTGCGAATAAGACATTACCCTATTTCCGCTCCATCAATACCGAATCATTGCACAAGATCTGTTCCATTATTAAAGAAGATATTCAAGCCGATGCAGTGGCGATTACGGATGCCTCGAACGTGCTCGCTTACGTCGGTTTTGGGGAAGACCGCTATCAATTCCGGCATGAGATCATAAGTGATATGACCAAACAGACGATACGGAGCGGGGAGTTCATGATAAGCAACCATGCGTTGGACGATGCGCTACCCGGCATTCAATCCTTACTCATTATTCCACTGAAAGAGCGAGAAGAAGTTACGGGGACTTTGAAGATTTATTATCGGAAAGCGCATAAAATTACCTATCCGCTGCAGACTATGGCCGTCGGTTTATCCCAGATCATTTCGACATTAACGGAAGTTTCCCGTGTGGAAGAGATTAAGGAGATGGCGAATAAAGCTGAGCTCAAAGCACTGCAGACAACAATTCAGCCTCACTTTTTGTTCAATGCGTTGAACGCGATTGGGTCCTCGATCCGGAATAGACCGGATCAAGCGAGGGAGCTGATCGTCAATTTATCAGGATATTTACGTTATAATTTGGAGCTAACGGATGAATTGATCGATATCCATAAGGAGCTGGAGCAGGTTCGGAATTATGTAGAAATTGAAAAAGCACGCTTTGGAAATCGGTTACATGTCGTTTATGATGTAGATGAAGTCGCTGTGAAGATTCCCAGTCTCATCATTCAACCGTTAGTGGAGAATGCGATTGTCCACGGTATATTGAAGGAGAAAGGATCTGGAACGGTCACCATCTATGTCAAAGATACAGAAGATTACATTCGGATTGGTGTGCAGGATACTGGCGTGGGTATCCGTGAAGATATCATTAAACAGGTGATGGAGGAGCGTGTTCCACTGAACCATATTGGTCTTTTCAATGTGCATAAGCGTGTGAAGCTCATTTTCGGGCATGGTGTTACAGTGGAGCGACTAGATCAAGGAACGAATATCTTTTTTGACATACAGAAGGAGACACGATGAGAGCGATAATTGTGGAAGATGAAGTATTGGCCAGTGAAGAGCTGGAATATCTGATTACAAAACATAGCCGCATTGAAATCGTAGAGCGATTCGAGGATGGCCTTGATGTGCTTAAATTTCTGCAGGAGAAGGAAGTCGATGCGATTTTTCTCGATATCAACATTCCATCTCTGGACGGGATGCTGCTAGCGACTAATATCAGTAAGTTCGCGCAGAAACCGTATGTTATTTTTACAACAGCTTATAAGGAACATGCTGCCCAAGCTTTTGAACTGGAAGCTTTTGATTATATCTTGAAGCCCTATGACGAGAACCGGATTGCTGCGATGTTACGTAAGCTGGAGACCGCCTTCGAGCGGGATCTGCAGCAAGGAGGAAGTTCAAATCCTGTGGACAGCAGGCAAAGATTTGAGGAGAAACGCATTAATCTGCAGAAAAATGATAAATATATCGTAACGGATAGCGATGACATTTACTATGCGGAAGCACAAGAGAAGGTGACGAACGTATTCACGAAGAGCGGTATCTATACGATGCCGATGAGTATTTCGGACTTTCATGCCATGCTGCCTCAAGATCGATTCTATCGTTGTCATCGTTCCTATACTGTTAATTTATCCCAAATACACGAAATCGTTCCATGGTTCAATAATACCTACCTGCTGCGTCTACGTGATATGGATGCCAAAGTGCCCGTCAGTCGAAGTAAAGTCAAAGAATTTAGGCAGTTGATGCATATATAAATGCAGTTCATTCCGTAATCCCGTCATTTCATGTCGCTCTTGGCTCAAGAAAGCGTCTTATCTTGTAAGATAAGGGTGTGAAAGCAAGGCGTAAGAGGGCTTTCTTCCCTGCAAATAACGCACACATCTTGATCATAGCAGAATGGAAAGAGGGGATCTATCATAAGAACGCATCAAGCAACCCAATCGCAGGTAAATCGATGGATGATCGTCCTTGGAACAATCACTGTACAAATGGGATTAGGAACAATATATACGTGGAGTTTATTTAATCAGCCGTTAGCTGACAAATTTGGATGGGAGCTTAGCTCCGTATCGATTACGTTTTCCATCACCAGTTTTGCACTGGCTTTTGCGACACTGTTCGCCGGTAAAATTCAGGATCGTATCGGAATTCGGCGTTTGACGATGATTGCAGGTGCTGTTCTCGGTGCAGGGCTAATCGCTAGCTCACAGGTTTCATCGTTGTGGATGTTGTACTTACTTGCTGGTGTGGTTGTTGGTTTTGCGGATGGTACAGCATATATCACATCGCTATCGAATTTAATTAAATGGTTTCCTGAACGCAAAGGATTAATATCGGGGATCTCGGTGGGAGCTTTTGGGACAGGCAGCTTGGTTTTTAAATATATCAATGCGAATTTCATCAATACCATGGGGGTCTCCTATGCATTTCTGGTCTGGGGATTGATCGTGATGGTGATGGTGGTTGCCGGTTCGTTCCTAATCAAAGAAGCCGTAATTACGGAAACACCTGCGAACGCAAATACCCAATCGCACAGTCAACGGAACTATACAGTCAAAGAAATGCTGCGTACGAAAGAAGCGTATATGCTCTTCATTATTCTATTTACAGCTTGTATGAGTGGATTGTATCTAATTGGTATCGTCAAAGACATCGGTGTGCAGCTTGCCGCTCTTGATATCAGCACAGCAGCGAATGCTGTAGCTATGGTGGCGATTTTCAATACGGCCGGCCGGATCATTCTCGGTGCATTGTCCGATAAAGTAGGACGTATGAAAGTTGTAGCTGGAGCGCTTTTCGCAACGGCATTGTCCGTCATGACTTTAAGCTTCATACCTTTGAACCTGGGCATTTTCTTCACATGTGTCGCGGTGATCGCATTCTGTTTTGGCGGTAATATCACAGTCTTCCCAGCGATTGTGGCTGACTATTTCGGCTTGAAGAACCAAAGCAAGAACTATGGAATCATTTATCAAGGATTCGGTTTAGGTGCCTTGGCTGGTTCGTTTCTTAGTGCTTTGTTCGGTGGTTTCCATATTACCTTTTCAGTCATCGCGGTCTTGTGTATGCTCTCTTTCTTGATCGCGATCTTTATCTCAGTACCTAGCCAACGTAATCAGTCGGACAAGAACCAAGAAGTTGTGCTAAAAACGCATTACAATGTGGGATAATCGCAGTGGAACCTCCTATTGATAAGAAAGGCCACTGAAAGAGTGTCAGAAAATCAAACAGGCGTCTTTCGCACATATAAGCTGTGCAAAAGAAGCCTGTTTTTTTGTTAATTAAGGATTCGGCTTTATCTTATGGGGAAATACCACCCGTTAGATTGCTCTCATTCTGTGTTTTTGGCAATCGAAAAGTGCCGAGTTTTGCAGCCAAGTAATTTTATCAATATACAGCAACAAGTAAGGTTTATGCATAGGTTTGACATGGAGCCTCTATGGCATGATTCACTGCGAAGGGGCGAAGCTATAGGCTTCGCAGAGGTCAGTAGTAAGCCTATCATGCCTATCTCCTATATAAAACCAGTTACTTTTGCTGCATAAACTATGGCTGAATCTAAAAATTAGTGGTTGATATTTTCAGCCTAATAAGTGGTGTCGGTTAAAATGCCAGCTTTGCAGTAAACCCGATTACGTGTAAAGTAGTGTCGTCGCTGATACGATTTGATGCGATTGTGGCGTCCTTCTACGGTTGCGTTAGTCCGACGGCAGCGATGGTAGTTCACGATTTCATCCTCCCCATTGCGCATCGTTTTTTTTAAGTGCTTCGAACCGAACCATGGTCGATGAGCACCAACGGTTAAAGCCGAGGCGAGCTAAACATACAGTCATACCAACGGGAAAAGGCTTCTTTCCATTCCCAGACGCTGAGCAGCAGCGGAGAGAAGCAAAAAGCAGCATGTTTAACTGGTTTTGGCTCTTTTCAGAGAACATGGAACCGATCCGCAATGCGGAGGGCATTGGGGAAACATTCGCTGATCCATTTTTGATACGCCTGAGCCAGATCCATCACGACGGCTTTGGGTTTCAGCGCAAGAAAATTCGGATGCTGGCAGGCGCTTCTTGTATCCTCGCACTGTGTGCCGCGGTAGAGCCAAGTGCCTGTTCCACGGTTTGCAAACGAAAGAGGTGGCTGCCACAAATTCATAGGACCAAACAAAACCGACTTTACAGCGAGAGCAGGCTAATCGAATGGACGGCACATGCAAATAGCTCTTCCTGCCAAAGACAGCCAGATGCCGAATCTTACGCGGTTTGTTGCTGCCATCTCGCTTCACATCTTGTTCGGAATGGCACACCGGACAGGGTTGCTTGTAGGTTACAGGCATTGCCTCTAGATGATTGATATACTGGAGTGGTATCTGCAATACCTGGATTACTCCCCCACAGGGCTAATTTCTTATTCTTGCGTGTTCAAGCATAGTATTGCAAACATTTGGACACGTTAACATTGTGTATAACTAATGGGAGGCGAGCCATTGCATGATTCTAAAATTTGTTCTTATCGCTACCCTGCTACCTACTCCACAAGTAGCATCTGAAGATCCGTTAAGTCGTGCAATCCTTGAAGGAAGGAATCCGATAGGCGATAATCAAACTGTAGATGACACAGTATCGATCTTTAAGGGGAAGTACAAGAAGGAAGTATTGCTACCGACATACATACCGTTTAAAGTAACCCATAGGGGGGGGACGTATGATATACAAAATAAAAGGATAAGGATAAGCTATTATAATTCAGATACAAAGGATACCCTAACAGTATCTGTGTTTTATACACAGGATGATTTGGAACATCACGTCCCTTCAAAATATGAGAAAATAAAATTACAAGATGGGACGAATGCAGCATATATACGGAGTCGTAATGAATATTTCGCAGATTACCTGTTTTTTAAGAAGGAGGAATATGAATATCGCTTAGGTTTAATACTAAAGAATAGTTCTAAAAAAGAATTATTGCTGAAAATTGCAAGTTCGCTAGAAAAAAAATAAAACCCCTTATATTGACATAAGAGGCAATGAAAAGTTACCATGCTTCTATTTCTCCCTTGCCGGAGCAGCCTGTTTGAGCTTTACCGCCACAAACCACTCGAATATAATATCCATCTGTTTTTGGTGCAGAAAAGGTATCGCTTCCGGTACCTCCTGAAGCCACCACCATTACAGAAGAAACTAATTTTCCAGTCGTAGTGCTGTATACTCCTACTGCAACGTTATGTTTGCTTGTCGAATCTGATTTGAATCCAAAAGAAATTGTTTTTCCATCATCTTGGTTAACAAAGTGATCACTCGTAGCTTCATGATCACTTGTTGATAGAATTACCTCCTGACAATAGGCGCCGCAAGATGCAGCATTTGCATGGGGTGCCCTTATTCCTAAGCCGAGAAGGAACAAGGATAAAACAAGAAAAAGAATGACAGTTCTACTATTCATAGCTTTTAATGTCATAACTGAACCTCCTAAAAGTTTTTTGGGTAGCATACTCGCGCAAACTAGTATCCTACCAATATAATCTCATTATTACCCATATATGAAAATGGGTAGAAAATGTCTTCTTTTGTCGTATCAGATCAGTTAGGCCGTGCTCCCTGCATCGCGCTGAATGAGGCGATAACGCGCGCTGGGGTAGTCATGGTCGATAGATTGTTGGAAGGCTCAATATTCGTTGGATCAGACCACTCCGGTGCGTATACTTGGCATTGGGGCTGTTTTTGTGTGATGGGCCGTATGCAGGAACGAAGCCTGGATTAGACCCAGCTCGCATGAATGAATATGCACGTATGGGGCATATTACTTAGAGGCCATGCTACACAAAAAAATAGGGAAAAGGAGTAGACTATGGAACAGCAAGCATTAGATCAGGTGGAGGCTTTGGCATTAAAAAAGAAGAAGGCATGGGACTACAACAAGTTTCAATTTCTGCTTCGTTCCATCCTGGCGAGTATGTTTATCGGGTTCGGCATTGTCGTTGCTTTTAAGACGGGCAATCTGTTTGATGAAGGCGATTCTCCGTTTGCCTATATAACGGCTGCCGTCACGTTCGGAGCAGCTATTATATTGATTGGCTATGCAGGCGGAGATCTCTTCACAGGCAATACGTTCTACTTTACCTTCTCCACGCTGCGCGGATCGACGACACGGGGAGACACGTTAAAGATATGGGCCACGAGCTATCTCGGCAATTTTATAGGGGCACTCTTATTTGCTTCTCTATTATGGTGTACCGGCTTGTTCCGTGGGTCGTACAGCAACGCATTCTTCTATGATGTAGTCGCGCATAAAATGGAAACCCCGACAATTCAATTATTTTTTCGGGCGATACTGTGTAATTGGCTGGTATGTATGGCGTTCTTTATTCCAATGAGCTTGAAGGGCGACGGGCCCAAGCTTTTTGCTATGATTCTGTTTGTCTATTGCTTCTTCATTTCGGGCTTCGAGCACAGCATCGCCAACATGACTTCCTTCTCCATCGCTTTGCTCACGGAGCATCCAGCCGACATTTCGGTGTATGGAGCCCTGCATAATCTGATTCCCGTAACCTTCGGCAATATTATCGGGGGAAGTTTCTTTATGGGGTTGGTATATTTCTATCTGGAAAAGGTGGACGCATAAAGTTTTGGAATCGGGACCAGGTATGGGTGTTGTTCCTGTCCAGAATATGGGGAGGCATTAGCGACGGGTTCATTATGTCGGCCGGTGATAACCAAGGAGTTGTTGATGTATTCCACGTATACGAACTTGATACTCAGCCATATCGAGCGATTGTCTACGGCAGGGATTCATTTCGCAATAGATGATTTTGAGTACGGGTTTTACGTCTATCCCCTTGATGAACCGACGTGATTTTAAGGAAATTCCCGCCATAATCGACGGGGAGAAAATCAACATTCGCGTCATTATGAAGTATCAATAGGTTGTGACGATCAAGGGCAATATGTGTTGTTAATCTAATTCGACGGATATAACGTGGAAAGTTTGCGAACCCTGTGATTTCCTAATTTGAGGATCTATGTGCTGCCGCTTCATCTCATCCGGATGAAAGATCGAGCTTCTATGCGAATGCTTGGGGCGGCGCAATGCCGCCCCACATCCGAATCTATATTATTGCGCTCTTAGCTGTGCGCGTCTCTTGAGCTTGGCAAGCTCGACAATGACGAGCGGGAATACGGATAGAACCGTAACGAGAACCCAGTGGGTCAAGCTAAGCGGTACGAGTTGGAAGATGTCCATCAGCGCCGGGATGACGGCTACACCAAATACGATCGCCAGTGACAGCATCGCACACCAGAACAATGGCCGATTGGACATAAACCCGATCGTGAAGATCGACAAGTTGTTGCTGCGTACATTGAAAATATGAACGACAGAGGACCAGCCCAGGATGATAAAGGCCATCGTCTGTCCAACTTCATAGGACGGCCCGACTTGATCGGAGATTTGTACAAAGTTCCCTACATAGAAGCCAATTAACGTCAGAATCGTGTAAATTATTGCTTGTAAGGCAATCTTCTTGCCCAAGCCATTTGAGAAGATGCCGGCATTCTTCGCGATTGGCTTCTGACGCATGGCATCAGGCTCCATCTTTTCACGGCTCAAGCAGAAGCCCGGGATACCATCCGCGACGACGTTGATCAAGAGCAATTGAATAGCGATGACCGGTGCGCCCCAACCGAGCAAAATCGCAATAATCATAATCATGATCTCAGAGA
The DNA here is from genome assembly GCF_000315235.1 of Paenibacillus popilliae ATCC 14706. Lineage (GTDB taxonomy): Bacteria > Bacillota > Bacilli > Paenibacillales > Paenibacillaceae > Paenibacillus_B > Paenibacillus_B popilliae. Next base: position 11,136 of record NZ_BALG01000228.1, read on the forward strand.
AGTTACAGCTTAGCAAGAAGTAGATCGTTTTGCGTATATTTTCGTATACACGTCTTCCTTCACCAACGGCATCGACGATCGTTGCAAAGTTATCATCGGTCAGTACCATGTCCGAAGCGCTCTTCGCTACATCTGTACCGGTAATGCCCATCGCCGTACCGACATCGGCAGCCTTCAAGGCAGGAGCATCATTCACCCCATCACCTGTCATCGCTACGACAGCATCATTTGCCTGCCAAGCTTGTACGATACGAATTTTATCCTCCGGGGAGACGCGTCCGTATACGGCAATATTTTTCACCTTGCGGGTGAGCTCCTCATCGGACATGCGTGCAAGTTCTTCACCGGATATCGCGAGGTCTCCCTCTTCGAGGATGCCAATCTCACGGGCGATGGCCGATGCCGTTGCCATGTGGTCTCCTGTAATCATGACCGTCTTAATTCCGGCATCCTTGGCAGCTTGTACCGCAGCCTTGCTCTCCGGACGCGGAGGATCAATCATTCCTACGAGACCGGCAAAGAGGAGACCCTGCTCCAACTCTTCTGCGTCCAGCTTCTCAGGCAGCTCAACATAGTGCTTGTACCCTAGTGCAAGGACGCGAAGGGCTTGCTCTGCGAATTGATCGTGAACCTGATGCGCCTGTGCCTGATGCTGAATCGTGCAGGCTGCCTTCGGATCCATCGGAATACGGTCGAAGGCACCCTTGGTGATGGAAATATAGCCATCCGCTGTACGGTGAACCGTCGTCATCAGCTTCCGTGAAGAATCAAAGGGAAGCTCATGCACACGCGGATATTTCGCTTCAAGCTCTGCCTTGGTCATCCCTTTATTCATCATGAGGCGAATAATCGCAGACTCGGTTGGATCACCGATAATCGTCTCTTCTCCATCCTTTACTTCGATGGATGCGTTGCTTGCCAAGCTGAACATGACGAGAAGATCGTTCTCGGTATCATTAAACTCAGCCCCCGCTTCCTTCGGCTCATGAGAGGGAGCCCAGATTTGCTGAACCGTCATTCGGTTCTGTGTCAGTGTTCCCGTCTTATCCGAACAGATAACCGACGCGCTGCCAAGCGCCTCCACCGCTGGTATACGGCGAATGATTGCATTTTTCTTCACCATATTTTGAATGCCAAATGCCAGGGTGATGGTAACGATAACAGGAAGCGTCTCCGGTACGGCAGCTACGGCCAAGGACACGGCGGTCATCAGCATTTCCATCATCGTCTCGCCATGCATGAGGCCAATGAAGAAGACAAGCGCACCCGATACGATAGCAACAACGCTTAGCTTCTTCCCCAGCTCCATGAGGCGCGTTTGAAGCGGAGTTTTGTTCTTTTTCGTATTGTTGAGAAGGGAAGCGATCTTGCCCATTTCGGTCTCCATCCCAGTCGCTACGACAACCGCTCTGCCGCGTCCATTAGTGACCAGACAGCCGGAGAAGAGCATATTCACCCGGTCTCCGAGCGGAGCAGATTCTTTGACCTCTGCATGTGGGTTTTTCTCCGAAGGCACACTCTCACCCGTAAGGGCAGACTCCTCAACAAGCAGATTGGAACTCTCTATAATCCGGGCATCCGCCGGAATCATATCTCCAGCTTCGATCACGATAATATCGCCAGGTACGAGCTCTTTCGCATTGATTGGCTGCAGCATTCCATCACGCACAACCTTGGCGAGAGGAGCATTCATATTTTTAAGCGCATCGAGAGCCTTTTCCGCGCTAAGCTCCTGGCGGATGCCAAGCACCGCATTCAGGATGACGATGGCGATGATAACGATCGGCTCTGCAAAGTCATGTCCCTCTGTCACCGCAAGATAAGTGGAAATGATGGCGGCTACAATCAAGATTATTGTTGTAACCTCTGATAACTGATGCAAGAGCTTCGCCCAAATGCTCTCTTTCTTCTCTTCTTCAAACTCATTGTAGCCCTTCTGTTGCAGCAGCTCGGATGCTTGCTTGCTGCTCAGGCCGTTCTCTCTATTGGTTCGAAGCGTCTTAAAGATATCTTCCAGTGTTCTCTCCATCCATTTCATTTAGTGCACCTCTTTTTTTGTTAATCTATATCCGCCCCAAAGCCGAAGCAAAAATTCAACGAGCACCTCCTTTTTCATATCCAGTCTAATCGGGTATCCAAAACATTCTGCCTTCACTTTCTCAAGAATAATGGTCATTAGCACACTGTGCGCAATAAGCGCGATACCGCTAATTTCATCTTCAGCGATGAAATTATCTGCCATCTTGGCAATCTCTTTTTCAAGTTCCTCCGTGATATATTCAAATATCGAGGGATACATAAATGCCAGCTCTTTGCTGCCCATTTCTTTCATAGTGACTAAGAAGAAAGCTTTGTGTTCTTCATAAATATTATTTATAAACTCAATTTTCGCCAGTAGCAGTTCACGGATGTTTTCGTGATCGGCATGGAAGAAGGTGTTGATCTTTGTTTTTATCAGGGTCATTTGCTGTTCTAGCGCTTCATGAATGAGATCATCTTTGCCTTTAAAATGCTTAAATATCGTCGCTTCATTAATGGCTGCTTGCTGGGCGATACACTTGGTTGTTGTACCCTTGAATCCATGCAGCGCCATATTGTCCAAAGCGGCTGCCAGCATTTTTTCTCTAACCGTCTGTTTCACGGATATCCTCCCCCCTTCCGCCCATCAAGTAAGTACTTGCTTGATTAACAGTTTACGGAACAATGTTGAATGTGTCTGTGAAAAATATCGCATGTTATTTTTTTATTATCTGCTGCGGATAAGGCATTGCTTCATGACACGTGTATATCTTACTATTGGCTCTCATAATGCCTGATTCATTTCTTTACAGAATTGTAGGAAAAGAGGCCTCTTCCAGACTACGGTATAGCTTTTTCCTTCATCGAAACGTTTATACATGTGGCTTACATCGTGTTGCGGCGGTGCTGCTGTCACGATTCATTATGGGAAGGGTTGCGCGAGAATCAGGTACTCCGATACTTGAGAGGCACCACAGGCCGTCAGGAATTTATATAAGAGACGATTTCTGCTATGATAAATCCGGTGGTCGAACGGATAGCTGGTGATTCTGGGAAGACTGCGATGACGCCCCGGAAGGCTGGACCAACTGGCGATCATATGCCGCCAATGAATTGAATATCGATCCTGGCGATATCGTAAATGTGCACCGGAACAAGAGTGCGGCAGGAAGCTGCCGAATACAAGCAGGCAATGCAGCGAAGGGATGAGATCATGTTGAACATAACAGACTATAGCGCAGAACTGGTGAAGGATCCGTTCCGCATTTTGGCCGGACGGCGTTATGAATTCAGACTCGATATCGAAGTATCCGAGGAAGATGAATTGTATTCGGAATACGGCGTCTACGTCAGAGTTATCTATGCCGTCGAAGAGGATCGAGCCTATATCGTGAAGCACGAACTGTACGAGCGGACGACCGACCGCTATCTGGAGTTCGATCTGGAAGACGATGAGATAGCGGCGGTAAATTTGTTCTGCAGCGATCATTATGCCGAGGCGGACGAATAAAGAATCTTCGCCCAGAAGGGAGCAGCCATGGAACGCAGCAATATAACCGTACCGTATGGCTATGAGCCGCCGGTCGAGAAGGAGAAAGGAACGCTGATTTACTACGATTCTTTCGAATGCGCCACAGAGGAAGAGCTCGATCGGGCAGCGGAATATGCCGCGATGTATGCCTTCAAAATGCTGGTGCTGTATCCAATTCATGAGGAGACGTTGAGGCGAATGGCAAAGGGAACCGCGACCGCCTATTATAAGCGAGTGAACCGGTTGGAGCAATGGACTCGGGAGCGAGGCGGGGCGAAGGCGGCCGTCGAAGATTGGGAAGGCAAGCGGAAGAAGTATACCCCGTTCGATATCGTGCTTCGCCATCTGACGGAGAAGTACCCCTCTCCATATTTTTTATATGTGACACCGGAGATAGCGAACCAACTCGCCTCCTTCGCCTCCTTCGCGGAATGGATCGGGAGGCTCCGTCTCCTACTGGCATCCGAGCCGGAAGAGACGCATCCGCGGCTGCGGCAGTATGCGCATCGCTGGAGCGTCGCAGGACGGAGCGAAGAGATGAAGTAGTAAGGAAATTTGTGCTCTGGGATGAGCACGCTTTTACCGCCGAAATATGGGAAAAGTCAAGGAAAACGATTCTTCCGCCTTAAACGCCCAGGATTATGCTAACGTTGGGGCATACAAGGGACAGACACAGGCCGGCCTGCCTGTGTTTTTTGCTGCGTACAGCTTCGCTGCGATCTTACGGGTTGAAGCGTGGCTTTGGTTGTAATAAAATAGAGTTGTCATTAATAATGATTATCATTATCAAATAATGATGAGATAAGGAGGAATCCCATGTCATTGCCGGGAATACCGGTGCCGAAGGAGCAGCTCAGTGATGAGGACATCGAACGGTTCGTCCGCTGCCGGCATTGTTATTATCGCAAGTGCCGGAACGCTCATGAATCGAGCTGGGTGTATGCGGCGCAAGCGTCGGTTAATCAGATCGTGCATGCGTATTATTCACGCGCTCCCGAGGCAAGAACGGTCGCTTCCGTCCTATGCGATATGGAGAGATATTGGACACTGGAGCGGGAGCGTTTCCCATCAGAGCAGCATTATTGGCGAATCAAGCGTTCGGTATCCCGCTATTTGGATGAATACTTGACCGGTGAATCCCCCGGCCATGCGCTGCTGCTAGGAGAGAAGCTGACCGTACAGGCTGTGGAATTGGGAGCGGATCTATTGATGACGCTCCAAGTTGCCGAGTGCTCCGATTCGTCCCTCGTCATTCGGAAATATGTGGTCGCCGATGAGCCGCAAGTGTTTAAAGCCTACGTCCAATTTGCACTCGTGTTCGTATACAAGGCTTTTGGCTGGCTGCCGGACCGAATCGAAATATATGCCTTGATGAACGGCTCGGTGTATGCCTTCCGCCCGAAGGAGGAGCATTATTATCCCTCGCTCGATTTTATGCGCTTGATGCTCGGGGTCATGAATGAGGGTCCGATGGGCAGCGGTCTGTATCACTAACTCAGTTTGCATGCGGTTTTTTGCAGGAGAAGGGGATTTACAAGTTTTGACGATTTCCCATAGCAGCGTTGGCGATGCCAGAGAGGTTATGGTCGAGATAAGGAAAGGATGGGATGAGAGGATGGCGAAAATCATTTTAATTTATGCCAGTATGAGCGGCAATACCGAGGAGATGGCCGATGCGATTGCAGCAGGGGTTCGTGAAGCCGGAGAGGATCTGACGGTAATGGAGGTAACGGATGCCGATGCGGCTGACTTGGCCGGATATGACGGAATCCTGCTTGGCGCCTACACTTGGGGAGACGGAGAGCTTCCGTACGAATTTCTCGATTTTTACGATGATATGGAAGGGCTTGATCTGAGCGGTGCCAAAGCGGCCGTGTTCGGCTCCTGCGATTCATGCTATGCCCAAGTAGGCAAGGCGGTCGATATTCTCATGGAACGGCTACGGGAGTTGGGAAGCGAGATCGTCCAGGACGGCTTGAAAGTCGAGCTGACCCCGTCCGACTCGGACAAAGAATTGTGCAGAGCGTTCGGCAGGAATATTGTGAACAGCGTCATTCATGGGACGTGATGGAACGGGAGGCTTCTTGTGCCGTACATACCTATTAAATACGGAACCTGCGGGAAGCGAAGGTATAGATCCTATGACGGAAATGGCGACTACCCATTTGCGGCAGCGGCTATGGCAGTGGCTGTGGACGCACCAGTGGACGCGGATATTTGGCATGGGATGGTGGGCGCGAATGTTTGCCTCTCCCGCTGGGCTTGGCGGTGATAGCGCTGCTGCACAGCGGGCGTCAGTATGCGCAGCACGGCGGTCATGCCTCCTGCTGCATTAGCTGAGCGGCACATTTCAGGCCGCGTGCCCTGTCTGTCAGGAGGTTTCGTTATCGCCGGCAGCCTTGGTGCGAGCCGCCCGATTCTTAATCGCCTCCGTTACGACGAAGGCCAGATGATCGTTGCCGTAGAGCGACAGGACGCCGAGCACCGTGTCGTCCGGTATGTCGCCGGCCTCCTCCTTCGGAACGGTGAGCCCGATGGCCTGCTGCAGCGCAGGATTGGGGCCCTGCTGCGGATAGGCCTGCTGATAGAGCGCGGCCGGATCGAGCTGATGATTGACGCACCACTGGGCGAACACGAGGATCATCATCTGCTCGTCCCGTTCATAGTTGTGGATAATTTGTTCTTCGATTTCTTTGCGAGACATTGATATATCTCCTTTCAGACGGTAATATGGGTTCATTATAGCGGATGGGCAGGAGGATTCACAATGATTAAGAATGAGAAGATACGGGCTGCCGAAGTCGAATTGACCGGTCTGAACGGGGAACATCTCGGCATCGTGCCGACCCCGGAGGCGCTGGCAATGGCGAGAAAGCTGAAGGTAGATCTCGTCTGCCTGTCGCTGATGAGCAGTCCGCCTCCCTGCAAGCTGATCGAAGCGGGAGCGGCCAAGCGGGAGGCGCAGCAGGGCCGTAAGGCGGAGCGGCAGCCGAAAGTGAAGGAGATTCGCCTGACGCCGCAGATTGAGGATCATGACTATGAGACGAAGAAAAATCAGGCGGAACGGATCCTGCGCGCCGGAGATTCGGTGCAGCTCGTCATTCGCATGAAGGGTAAGGAAGGCGCGCTGGCGCAGCAGCTGCTTGATCGGCTCCTGCAGGATTTGCGTCCGGCGGGAACGAAGCGCACCGGCATTCAATTGAGCGGCAAGCAAGCGATGGTACAGGTTGATCCGGCGCGAGGTGCGGAGGCGTAACCGAAGCCATCGCCTCCCACCCGCTCGTGCACTGGACAGGATGGGAGTCTTCATCGGCCCGGACCCGCTGGCTGCGGATTCGGTCCGAGTCGTGATTGGACCCTGCCCGCGGTGCCGCATAAGGGGGATTCTGCTATAATGGGGATGAGGTGAGTGCGATGGCGAAGAAGAGAGGCCGGAAAGCCGCTGTGCAAGGGACTGCCCATACTGCTCAAGATCAGCCGGCGACGCTGAAGGATTTGCTGCGCCCTGATGTCGTAGCACAACTGAAGGCGCAGTCTACCGTATTGAAGGCGGAGGAAGCGCAGCGGAAGGAAGAGGCGAGACGCCAGGTGGAGCAAGCCCGAGCGGCAGAACAGAAGCGGCTGGACAATGACTTTCATTATTTGCTGAACAATAGCAGCATGGATTGGCACAAGTATAAATAAACCGATGAAAAGGTCCGATGAATCATTCATCGGACTTTTTGTTATTTGGGAATTGTCAAGCGCATGCATGATATGTTAGTATATTAAACTGTACTCACAAGGGGAACAATTGTATTTGATAGGGAGACAAATCGTGATTTTGTTTTTCTGAGGCAGAAGGGAGAAGGGGTATACATATGCGATTGGGATTGTTTCCGCGCATTATCATTGCGATTTTACTCGGCATTGGAGCAGGACTTATCATGCCGGACGGGTTCATACGAATTTTTGTGACGTTAAATCACGTATTTGGGCAGTTCTTGAGCTTCCTTATACCGCTCATTATTTTGGGCTTTATTGTTCCGGGGATCGGGGAGCTTGGCAGGGGGGCGGGAAAGCTCCTTGGATTGACTACATTCATCGTATATATATCTACGGTACTATCCGCGATGCTGGCTTATGGCGTTACTGCGTCGTCTTTTCCCTGGCTACTGTCCGGGGCTTCCGGGCTGGCAGCTCAAAATCCGGAGGAGATGCTGTTGACCAGCTACTTCGAATTGCCTATGCCGCCCGTGTTCGACATTATGACGGCGCTGCTGTTGTCCTTCCTGATCGGGGTCGGCATCACCTTCGTGAAGACAAACGCGCTTCTTACCGCTTCGCTGGAATTTAAGGACATCGTATCCAGAGCGATACAAGCGATAATTATACCGTTGCTGCCATTTCATATCGCGGGGCTCTTTATGAATATGACGCAGGCAGGCGAAGTCGCGTTCATTCTGCATGTATTCATAAAAGTATTCGCGGTCATCCTCCTGATGCATTTTGTTGTCATCCTATGCCAGTATGCGTTCGCGGGCGCAGTAAACAAGCGCAACCCACTGGCGCTGCTGCGCACGATGGTGCCGGCGTACTTCACGGCGCTCGGCACCCAATCCTCGGCAGCGACGATACCGGTGACGATGCAGCAAGTGAAGAAGCTCGGGACAGACGAAGAGGTGGCGAACTTTGTCGTGCCGCTGTGTGCGACGATTCATATTACCGGATCGGCGGTTACGATCACCTCGGTCGCGAGTGCCATTTTGTACATTTATGGCGTGCCACTGACGTTGAGCACAATGGTGCCTTTCATCCTTATGCTTGGCATCGCGATGATCGCCGCTCCTAGCGTGCCAGGCGGCGGAGTGATGGCGGCCATTGGATTATTTCAGTCGATGCTCGGCTTCGATGAAGCAATGGTTAGCCTAGCGATTGCGCTCTATATCGCACAGGACAGCTTCGGAACGGCAGCCAACGTAACCGGAGACGGTGCGATTGCACAGATCATTCACGGCGTAAAGAAGAAGCGGGTACGCCAAGAGCCATCTGCCAACTAGCTCATCATGATATCCTTAAGTCGGAACAGGCGAGAGCCCGGTGATACGTTCACCGGGCTATTTTCTTGGTTGCATCCGGCCTCACCAGCGGGAATAACCGCTATCATTGATAATGATAATCATTATTTTGCCCCAATCCATTGACTTTCCTGGGGGAACCGCTATAATCATAACTGTTACAACGCGTTTAATGATAATGAATATCATTATTATACATCCGGGATGCGTATACTATTAATTGCAAGGAAAGAGACATGAAGAAGAGATATCTGGTTATTGCGCTTATCCTGTTTGCCTTCATATCCCTGTTTATCGGGGCCATAGACATCAAGCCACAGGACTTGTTCCAACTGAACGATGACCAGATCCATACGTTTCTCGTCAGCCGGGTGCCGCGGCTTATCAGCATCATTCTCGCCGGGATCAGCATGAGCATATGCGGCCTGATTATGCAGCAGCTCAGCCGGAACAAGTTCGTCTCGCCCACGACGGCAGGAACGCTTGACTCGGCCCGCTTGGGGATACTCGTCTCCTTGATGCTGTTCACGACGGCAAGCCCGTTGGTGAAGATGCTCGTTGCGTTCGTCTTCGCTTTGCTAGGCACGATGCTGTTTATGAAAATATTGGATCGAATTAAATTCAAAGATACCATCTTTATTCCGCTCGTCGGCTTGATGTTCGGGAATATTATCAGTTCCATTTCCACCTTTTTCGCGTATAAGTATGATTTGATTCAGAACATGTCCTCATGGCTGCAGGGCGACTTCTCGATGATTATCAAGGGGCGCTATGAGCTGCTGTATATCAGCATTCCGCTTATCGTGATTGCCTACCTGTATGCGAATAAGTTCACGGTAGCAGGGATGGGTGAGGATTTCTCGAAAAACCTGGGGCTCAACTACAAGCGCGTGGTCAATATCGGTTTGATCTTGGTGGCGCTCGTTACGTGCACGGTCGTACTTACGGTGGGGACGATTCCTTTCCTGGGTCTCATTGTTCCGAATATCGTCTCCATATACAGAGGCGATAATTTGAAGAATAGCTTGTTGCACACCGCGCTTCTCGGGGCCGTATTCGTTCTGTTCTGCGATATTTTGGGGCGCATCATCATTTTTCCGTACGAATTGTCGATCAGCCTGACAGTCGGCGTCATCGGAAGCGCCATATTCGTCTATATGTTAATGAGGAGAAGGGCACATGGGTTATAAAGCGAAAACGGGGGTGCTTGCTGTCCTTGCTCTCGCGCTGATAGGGTTGTTCCTGTTCTTCAAGCTGGGGGACAACTGGGACTACGTGCTGCCGAAACGAATAATCAAAGTATTGGCGATTGTTCTGACAGGCGCTTCGATCGCATTTGCCACGACCGTATTTCAGACAATTACGAACAACCGCATACTGACTCCGAGCATATTGGGCTTGGATTCGCTATATTTGCTGATTCAGACGATCGTTATTTTCGTATTGGGCTCGAAGACGCTGATGATGATGAACAGCAATGTGGATTTCCTGGTATCCGTCGGCCTGATGGTTCTGTTCTCGGGTCTATTGTTCAAGCTCATATTCAAGGGCGAAAATCAGAACCTATACTTCCTGCTGCTTATTGGCATTATTTTTGGCACTTTTTTCGGAAGCATGTCCACCTTTATGCAGGTTCTGATCGACCCGGCAGAGTTCATGATCGTACAGGACAAAATGTTCGCCAGCTTCAACCATATCAACACGAAGCTGCTGCTGATGGGGAGCGTGCTGCTCCTGCTCGTCACGCTTTACTTTCTGCGCTTCATCAAGTACCTGGATGTGCTTGCACTGGGCAGAGAGCAGGCGATTAACCTCGGCGTTAAGTACGACGATGTCGTGAAGCGGCTGCTCTTTGTCGTCGCTGTTCTTATTTCTATCTCCACGGCGCTAGTCGGGCCGATTACCTTTCTCGGCTTGCTCGTCGTGAATGTAACGTACCAATTTCTGAAGACGCATCGGCACAGCTATCTTATCGCCGGTTCCGTTCTCATCAGCATTATCGCCCTTGTGGGCGGCCAGCTCATCGTGGAGCGGGTGTTCACCTTCTCCACGACGCTAAGCGTCATCATCAATTTCATTGGCGGGGTCTACTTTATTTATCTGCTATTGAAGGAGAACAAATCATGGTAGAAGTAAAAGGCGTATCCAAACAATATGGCGGCAACAACGTGATCGAGGGCATCTCCGTTACGATTGCCAAAGGTAAAATCACGTCCTTCATCGGTCCGAATGGCGCAGGCAAAAGTACGCTGCTGTCTATTATAAGCCGGCTCATTGCGAAGGATTCCGGAGAAGTGCTCATTGACGGGAAAGAAATCAGTCAGTGGGATAGCAAGGAGCTGGCGAAAAAGATTTCGATTCTGAAGCAGTCGAACCATATCAATCTGCGGCTTACGATTCGGGAACTGGTCTCGTTCGGCCGTTTCCCTTATTCGCAAGGCAGATTGTCCGACGAAGATTGGAAGTATGTCGATGAAGCGATTGAATATATGGGGCTTGCCGAGTTGCAGCACAAGTACCTGGATCAGTTGAGCGGCGGACAGAAGCAGCGAGCTTATATTGCGATGGTCATCGCGCAAAATACGGAGTACATTTTGCTTGACGAACCACTTAACAATCTGGATATGAAACATTCGGTCCAGATTATGAAAATATTGCGCAGACTCGTCAATGAGTTGGGCAAAACGATTGTCATCGTCATCCATGACATTAACTTTGCCTCCTGCTATTCCGACCATATCGTGGCGTTGAAGAACGGCAAAGTCATCAAGGAGGGCACTACTAATGATATTATCGACACCGAGGTTCTTCAGGACATTTATGAGATGAACATGAGCATCGAGCACTTCAATGATAACAAAATCTGTGTCTACTATGCATAGCCAGCGCGGAGTCGGGATCACACCGTTCGATAATATCGCAATGTCGTGCAATATGAATACGAATTTGTGATATTAACGACGATAAATATTTTAAAAAATAGATGTAGAGGTGAAAGAAATTGAAGAAAACAGTCATGATTCTGGTCATTGCCATGATGGCAACCCTCGTTGCCGCATGTGGCTCCAATAAGACAGATAGCAGCAATGGTTCGACAACAACTGGAGCCGATGCGAACAAGCCGGTGGAAGAAATCGTTGTTCAGCATGAACTTGGCGACACGCCGGTGAAGAAGAACCCGTCCAAAGTCGTTGTATTCAGCTACGGAATCGTAGATTCCCTGGACAAACTGGGAGTTGACATCGCGGCGCTGCCGAAGAACAGCCTGCCTCCTTACTTGAACAAATTCGAAGACGAGAAGTATGTAAATGCAGGCGGATTGAAGGAGCCTGACTTCGAGCAGATTCATAGCCTGAAGCCGGACCTGATTATTATTGCCGGCAGACAAGCGTCGTCATACGATGAGTTCAAGGAAATCGCACCGACGATCTACATGGATATCGACACGAACCGTTATATGGATTCTTTCAAAGAGCACATGGAAACGCTCGGCAAAATCTTCAATAAAGAATCCGAAGTCCAAGCGGAGCTTGCGAAGATCGATATGGATATCAAGCAATTACATGAGAAAGTGACGGCGGTGAACAAAAACGCGCTTATTATTATGGCGAACGAGGGCAAAATCAGCGCCTATGGCGCCGGTTCCCGCTTCGGCATCATCCATGACGTATTCGGCTTCCCGACCGCCGATGCTGAAATCAAAACATCGACTCATGGCAACCCCGTTTCCTTCGAGTATATTGTGGAGAAAAATCCGGACTATTTGTTCATAGTCGATAGAGGCGCTGCTGTAGGCGGTGAATCGTCAGCGAAGCAAGTGGTAGAGAACGAGCTGGTCAAGACGACCAAGGCTTACAAAGAAGGACATATTGTCTACCTCGATCCGAACTACTGGTATCTGTCGGGTGGCGGTCTTGTCTCCGTCGAAGAAATGGTGAAAGAAGTCGGAGCGGCCATTCAATAATCATCGCCGGCTTGCTGCAAGCCGGATTACGGCAACCGGGGCGCCTTGTGCGTTCCGGTTGTTCTATATTGCTTCGGAACATTCAAACCAGAGATATTTTCTCAGTTGTCTAAATTCATTACAGAGCTGATATAATAGAGCCATACGATAACACGAGAAAGCAGGTGGACGGTGTGGAGCTTGAACAAATCAAGCGATTGAAACGAGAACTGGATTCGCTTCGCCCCTTGCCTGCTGCGGCTGCTCACAATCTGGAAGAGGTATTCCGTGTGGAGTGGACCTACAATTCCAATGCGATCGAAGGGAACACCTTGACGTTGCTCGAAACGAAGCTCGTGCTGGAACAGGGGCTAACCATCGGGGGGAAGAAGCTTCGGGAGCATTTGGAAGTGATCAACCATGCGGAAGCGATACAATATATTCAAGATCTGGTTCACCGTAAGCAAGAGCTTACAGAACATGTGATCAAATCCCTTCACCATCTTGTGCTCAAAAACATCGCTGATGATGCCGGACGGTATCGCATGGTCAATGTCAGGATATCGGGTTCACAACATGTGCCCCCGCATTATACCGCTATGCCAGAACAGATGGAGCGGCTGATGAAGTGGTATATGGAGCAGCGGGACGTGCTTCATCCTGTGCTGTTAGCTGCAGAGTTCCATTTTCGATTTGTATTTATCCATCCGTTCTCAGATGGAAATGGCCGGACTGCGCGACTGCTTATGAACCTTATCCTTATGGAGCATGGCTATCCACCAGCGATAGTTAAGGCAGCCGATGCCGCTCGGCTGCGGTATTATGAGACCTTGGAAGAAGCGAGCGTTCGTGGTCAATGGCATCCATTTATCAGCTTGATTATGGAATGTGTGGTCGAGAGCCTGCAGGCGTATTTGTTTGCCGTGAAGTAAGGGGTATGGGTCCTGAACATCTAAAATATGGACATAGCGCCATCTCTGCCGGAGAGCAGGGATGGCTGATTCATATACACCTGTTTTTTGATAGAATAGAAACTATATTCTTTATATTTTAGGATATTTGAACAGGGTGGCAAAGCAGGACTTTAGTAATATTAGCAAATTATTTTTTAGTATTGAAATACTAAATTAGTAAATGGTATATTTAGGGTATAAAATACCTAGCGGCAAGAAGGTGGCACTTTGATCGAACAATTTTGGAATATTTGCTTGCTGCATAATATCTACACCCGAGATCAGCTCCTTCGTGAAGCATTGCGAGTGATCAGGACGAGGCAAAGTCTGGAGCGAGGTGCGGCAGCGCCTCTTCAATTAGAAAGAGAACCGGAGAAGCTGTTCCAATGGATGAAGGAGCATGTTGAAGTGCAACCGTTCGGACATTTTCCCGGTGATCGGGATTTATTCTATAAACTGTATCATGCCGGCAAGACGTTGGATCTGCTTGAGTATGCGCTTCAAACCTTACAGCAGGATCGAATAACCGGGACTGTCATCGTGCCTACGAGTATGATGACAATGTTCATTGAACGATGTGAACAGAAGAATGACAAGTACGTCCTTATCGCGGAAGCGGAGAAATATATACGCGGAATAGGGGAGACACAGTGTTATAAGAAGGCATCTTATCAGATAACATTATTGACCGAAAGTTATATATTGGCGCAAGTATTTCGAACCTACTTTGCACCTTATCCCAACGTATCGGTCATGCAAGGTACGATCTATCAGCCCTTGCCATTAGAAGAGAAGTACGATGCGATATTGGCGATCCCGCATTTCGGTATGAAAATAGGTGAGCAAGAGAGCACAATGGTTCGCGATGCGGAAGGTGTGGCGGTTCATCACTTGCTTCCGTTGCTGCAAGATAACGGGACGCTAAGCGTAACACTGCCCGCGCGAATGATGTTCCAAGCGGGGGAATATGCGGACTGGCGCAAGCAGGTTCACAAGGCGGCACCTGTCCAAGCCATAGCGGCGTTGCCGGATGGACTCCTCCGTCCCTACACTTCTGTTCGCTTGTATCAAGTGATCGCAGGGACTAGGCCGCCAGAAGAAGTGAAGCTGGTGCGAATGCACGCTAAGGGAACGGGGCTTGTCATCGGGCAGGAAGCGGAGATGTCTACCGATCATTTCGCAGCTTTGTCCGATTGGCGAATTGACCTGCTGCTGGATCACAATCAGGGTGCGTTGCGCGCATTTCGCGAAGCCCAAGTGCCGAAAGTGAAAATAAGCGAGATTGCAGAAATATTTCGTGGCAAGTCGATTATGAAGAATGACTTGAGGCCGGGCAAGATTAAAGTACTCAATATATCCAACATTGAGGATGGCGAAGTGATGCTCGGGCAACTTGACACGATGGATGAAGAAGAACGGAAAGTGAAGCGGTACGAGATTGTCCCTGGTGATCTGGTGATAACGTGTAGGGGAACCGTGACGAAGCTGGCTGTGTTTCCACCGTGTGATTCCATCGTGATTGCTTCTGCGAATATAATCGTCATTCGGTTTAGGGCGACGGTACGAAGTCATTTTGCCAAAATATTTTTGGAAAGTCCAACGGGTAGGGCTCTTCTCCAGAGCTATCAGCGGGGAACAACAGTCATGAACTTCAATCCGGCCGATGTAGGCGAGATTGAACTGCCGCTTCGTTCGGAAGCAGAGCAGGACGAGCTGATTCATCGCTATATTCAGGAGAAAGAACGATACTTGGCTGCCATACAACAGGCTACGGTGAGATGGGAACAAGTGAAGAATAACCTATACAGCAAGATTTTATAGGGGATGACAACATTACCGTCTTGGGTTAAAAGACATCATCGCTTCTGATGACAGCATCAATTTTGACACACAAGTTAAAAGAGTTCATTTGTCAACTACGATTATCGGCTCGCTATAATTGGTGATTTTTCGGGATATACGAGCAAGCCGCTCCACGATTATATATGTACGAGTGCAACAATGGAGGGCATTTGTATTTCGTGAACGAGGTAAGCGAAGCATTGAAAAAACTGGGGGGTCCAAAATGATTGACTTTAAAAAGGATTTCAAAGCCCTGTATCAACCCAAATCCACGCCGTCAGTTATTGACGTGCCTGAGATGACTTTCATTGCCATTGACGGTAAAGGCGACCCAAATACGAGCGCAGATTATGCCGACGCCGTTGAGTCGCTGTATGGATTGTCCTACGCTATCAAAATGGGTAATAAGTCGATTTTGGAATACGTCGTCCCTCCGTTAGAAGGCTTTTGGAGCGTTGCCGATGACTTCAAAGGTGGCGGGGCGGTTATAACCGATAAGAATAAGTTCGTATGGACGATGTCGATTCGTCAGCCGGATTTTGTTACTGCGGAGGTATTTGAAGCCGCCAAGTCCTCGCTCGCAAAGAAAAAGCCGAACCTCGACATATCGAAAGCGCGGCTTGAAAAACGAACCGAAGGGTTGTGCGTGCAGGTCATGCACATTGGCTCATATGACGATGAGCCCGCGACAATCACTGCGATGGAGCAGTATGCCGCCGAAAATGGCTATGCAATAGACATTAACGAAGTTAGCCGTCATCATGAGATTTATCTCTCCGACCCGCGCAAGGTCGCGCCGGAGAAGCTGAAAACGGTAATACGGCATCCTATCAGGAAAGTAAGTGTATGAAAAGCGCAACGACTATATCGGAATGAGGTACAATGCGAAATGAACGAAAAAATCTACGAATACGACGCGGCAATCCAGCCCGCCGACAATGGCGGCGCTTATGTCCCGTTTCCATACGATGTTCGTGAGGAATTCGGCAAGGGCAGAGTAAAAGTTCACGCGACATTTGATGGTGAGCCTTATGACGGGAGCATCGTCAATATGGGTGTGAAAAACGCCGACGGCTCGGTGTGTTATGTCATCGGTGTTCTTAAGGATATACGCGCGAAGATTGGCAAACAGCCGGGCGACAGCATACACGTTACGATTAGAGAGATGAACAGTCAATCTCAAGGAAAAAGACCGCCATGTCGATAGTTCTTTACCACTACACCTGTAAATTTCTTCTAGCGAAGAACAATCTATACAGCGAGATATTCTAAGGGGGATGACAACATTATGGCTACAGCTAATCTCGGGTTTGAAGAGAAGCTATGGAGTATGGCGGATAAATTGCGCGGAAGCATGGATGCCGCAGAATATAAGCATGTTGTATTGGGGCTGCTATTTCTCAAGTATGTATCGGATGCATTTGAAGAGAGGTATGAAGCATTGAAGACTATGCCTTATGCCGTTCTGGAAGACCGGGATGAATATTTGGCTGACCATATATTCTGGGTACCTAAGGATGCGAGATGGAAAAATATTAAGGATAACGCCAAAAAACCGGAAATTGGACAGATCATCGACCAAGCGATGATGGACATCGAACGGGAGAACCCTTCGCTGAAAGGGGTATTGCCGAAGGACTACGCTAGACCTGCGCTAGACAAGTCTCGCTTGGGCGAGGTCATAGACTTGTTCTCCTTCAAGGTGGGGGATGAAGAGAGCCGTTCCCAGGACGTGCTGGGGAGGGTGTATGAATATTTCCTCAGCAAGTTCGCAAGCGCGGAAGGGAAGAATGGAGGGGAGTTCTATACGCCTTCCAGTGTCGTGCAGATGCTCGTTGCGATGATCGAACCGTATAAAGGCCGGGTGTATGACCCATGCTGCGGGTCGGGCGGTATGTTCGTACAAAGCGGGAAGTTTGTCGAAGAGCACCACGGGAAGCGTGGAGATATTGCGGTATACGGTCAAGAATCGAATCCAACGACATGGCGTCTTTGTAAAATGAACTTGGCGATTCGCGGCATTGACAGCAAATTGGGGGAGAGCCATGCGGATACGTTCCATAATGATCTTCACAAGGGCTTGAAGGCCGATTATATTCTTGCTAATCCACCGTTTAATATTAGTGATTGGGGCGGCGATCGACTGACGGAAGATGTGCGTTGGGCCTTTGGCGTTCCGCCTGCGGGAAATGCGAACTATGCATGGATTCAGCATATGGTGAACAAGCTGGCCCCAAGCGGTGTAGCTGGCTTCGTTCTAGCGAATGGTTCGATGTCCACCAGCACGACGGCGGAGCTGGAGATTCGCAGCAAGCTGGTGAACGCCGATCTTGTGGACTGTGTTGTGACATTGCCGGGGCAGTTGTTCTATTCCACGCAAATTCCGGTATGTCTCTGGTTCCTAGCAAAGAACAAAACTCCGCGCGGATGGCGCGACCGCAGAGGAGAAATTCTGTTCATTGATGCTCGGAAACTGGGGCATATGGTGGATCGCACGCATCGCGAACTGAGCACGGAAGATATACAGAAGGTGGCCGATACGTACCATGCGTGGCGTGGACAAGCGGAAGCGGGGACGTACGAAGATGTAAAAGGCTTCTGCAAGGCGGCGAAGCTTGCGGAAGTGCAGGAGCATGAATATATTTTGACGCCGGGCCGTTATGTCGGCATTGAAGATGTGGCAGAAGATAGCGAGCCGTTCGGGGATAAGATGGCGCGTCTGACGTCGGAGTTGGCGGAGCAATTCGCAAAGTCGCGGCAGTTGGAAGACGAGATTCGCAAGCAGCTTGGGGGGATCGGGTTTGAGTTTTAATGAAGGAATCCCAAGAGTTTGGGATGTTAAGCCATTTGAACAGTTGTTTGCAGAACCTACTCGAAATGGTTTGACAAGACCTAAGCGGGTTCGTGGAGACGGAATAAAAATGGTCAATATGGGCGAGATATTTGCCTACGATAGAATATTTAAACAAGATATGGACAGGGTTCCCGTTTCTGAAAAAGAATACGATAAATATATTCTTAAAAAAGGCGATCTGCTTTTTGCAAGACAGTCGCTGACACTAAAAGGTGCGGGGAAATGTTCAATTGTAATGACGGACGAGGAAATGACATTTGAATCTCATTTGATAAGAGCACGGTTACAAAAAGAAATAGCTGATCCAATGTTTTATTACTACCTATTTAAATCAAAAATAGGAAAAGAGCTTATTTCTTTGATTGTTGAACAAGTCGCAGCTGCAGGTATAAGAGGTAGTGATTTAGTAAAATTAAAGGTGCCCGTTCCTGTGATCCTGGAACAAAGGAAAATATCAGAAGTATTTTCCAAAATAGATGACAAAATCGAACTCAACAACGCCATCAACAAAAACCTTGAAGAAATGGCCCAAGCTCTGTTTAAACGTTGGTTTGTAGATTTTGAATTTCCTAATGAAAATGGAGAGCCTTATAAGTCCAGTGGCGGTGAGTTTGAAGAGAGTGAGTTGGGATTGATACCGAAGGGGTGGAGGGTACGTCCTTTAATTGAAATCTTAGAAGTTAATCCCAAAAGAACTTTAAAAAAAGGTGTCAATGCTCCGTACGTAGAGATGAAAAGTATAACGAATTACTATGCAAGAGTCACCGAACAATATAACAGGGAGTTTAAATCTGGGACAAAGTTTATGAATGGTGATGTCCTCTTAGCTAGGATTACTCCTTGTTTAGAGAATGGAAAGACGGCCTATGTTGATTTTTTGGAAGAAAATCAAGTTGGCTGGGGATCAACTGAATACATTATTTTGAGAAGCCATCAAGGTATTCCCCATTTATTTGCTTATTTTCTTGCAAGATCGGATGAGTTTAGATTGTATGCTATTAATAACATGACAGGTACTTCCGGACGCCAACGCGTTCCTGAAGCAAGCGTTAGTAGTTATCCAGTAGCTATTCCTGATACATTTGAATTGTTTAGGAAATTTGGGAATACAGTTCACCCTGGATTTGAACTCATGAAAAAAAATGATTTGGAAACGCATAGCTTAAATCTTATAAGAGACACCCTCCTCCCCAAACTCATGTCGGGAGAGATCCGCGTAGATCAGGCCTAATAAACTATAGGAGGTTAAAGGCATGGCGCAATATACGGTTTCCTATGTAGAGAGCGATCTCGAGCAAGCCGCGCTAGAATGGTTTGAAGAACTGAACTACGACAAGGCCTATGGTCCGGATATTTCCCCGGAAGGCGAATATCCGGAACGACAATACTATCAGGATGTTATCTTGGAAGATCGGCTTCGCGATGCACTTATTCACATAAACAAGCAGGTACCGCGAGAAGCCATAGAGGAAGCGGTGCGGATCATTACGATTCCGCGCAGCCCAAGTCTGTTAATCAACAATCGAGCATTTCAGAAGATGATAACCGATGGCATTGATGTGCCCTATCGCAATGCCGACGGAGATTACTTGACGGCGAAGGTCTGGATCTTCGATTCGCATCCTGATCGAATCCATAATAATGACTTTCTCGTGGTCAATCAGTTCACGGTCATTGAGCAGCAGGCGGAGAAGCGGCCGGACATCGTTGTCTTCGTCAACGGATTGCCGCTTGCCGTCATCGAGTTGAAGAGCGCCTCCCATGAAGAAGTCGGGATCAGCGACGCTTACAATCAAGTGCAGACATACAAACAGACGATTCCGTCGTTATTTACCTATAACTCATTTATGGTCATAAGCGATGGAGTCAATGCCAGAGTGGGCACGCTAACAGCAGATGAGGAGCGGTTCATGATGTGGCGAACGATCGACGGTGAGGATGTCGCCGCGGCCACCATTCCGCAGCTTGAAGTATTAATTAAGGGGATGTTCGAGAAGCAGCGGCTGCTCGATATGATGAAGCACTTCGTCTTGTTCCAGACCGATGGCCAGCATATTTATAAAATAGTGGCGGGATATCATCAGTTCCATGCCACCAATAAAGCAATCGCCAGCACAGAGCGAGCGACGCTGCAAGAAGGGGATCGCAAGATCGGGGTCATCTGGCATACGCAAGGATCCGGCAAGAGCTTATCTATGGTCTTCTATGCAGGTAAACTCGTACTGGCGT
Source organism: Paenibacillus popilliae ATCC 14706 (assembly GCF_000315235.1). GTDB lineage: Bacteria > Bacillota > Bacilli > Paenibacillales > Paenibacillaceae > Paenibacillus_B > Paenibacillus_B popilliae. The sequence continues at coordinate 31,564 of NZ_BALG01000228.1, forward strand.
TGGACAATCCTACCATCGTTGTGGTAACGGATCGGAACGACTTGGATGATCAGCTCTTTGCTACGTTCAGCAAGTCGAAGGAACTGCTCAGGCAGACCCCGCAGCAGGCCAACGATCGGGCGCAGCTGCGAGAGTTGTTGTCGGTAGAGTCCGGGGGCATCATTTTCACGACGGTACATAAATTCACCCCGGAAGAAGGCGAAGCAGCGTATCCTGTCTTGACCGATCGCCGGAATGTCATCGTCATCGCGGATGAAGCGCATCGCAGTCAATATGGCTTCCATGCCGAGATGGTAGGCAAAGATGCCGAAGCAGCTATTAAATACGGTTATGCGAAATATATGCGCGATGCGCTGCCAAATGCATCTTATATCGGATATACGGGAACGCCGGTTGAACTCGCAGACAAAAATACGCCAGCCGTATTTGGCGATTATATCGATGTGTACGATATGACGCGTGCCGTCGAAGATGGGACGACGGTTAAAATTTACTATGAAAGCCGTATTGCTCGCCTGGAGCTATCCGATGAAGAGCGTCCGCGGATCGATAATGACTATGAGGAAATTACGGAATATCAAGAATTCAGCCAGCAAGAAAAGCTGAAGTCGAAGTGGGCGCGACTCGAAGCATTAGCAGGAGCAGAGAAACGCATTAACCAAATCGCGCAAGATATCGTCACCCACTACGAACAACGGCAGGGGGCGATGGCAGGGAAAGCGATGATCGCCGTTATGTCCCGGCGCATTGCGATTGATCTGTACAAGGCCATCATTGCGCTCCGTCCGGAATGGCATAGTGATGATGACAATGAAGGCAAGATGAAGATCGTCATGACGGGCAGCTCCAGCGATCCGGCGGATTGGCAGCCGTATATCGGGAACAAGCGCCGCCGCGAGCACCTGGCGAAGCGGATGAAAGACGTGAACGATCCTCTCCAGCTTGTCATCGTCCGTGACATGTGGCTGACCGGCTTCGATGTTCCGAGCATGAGTACGATGTACATCGACAAGCCGATGAAGGGGCACAATCTGATGCAGGCCATCGCCCGTGTCAATCGCGTATTTGGAAATAAACCGGGCGGACTCATCGTCGATTATATCGGTATTGCCGATAACCTCAAATCGGCATTGCAGCAATATACCGAACATGATCGCAAAACCGCGGGCATCGATACGGATCGGGCCGTTGATTATATGGTAGAGAGAATTCAATTAATCCGTGAGCTGCTGTATGGTCACAACTATACGAAATTCGCATCGGAGAAAGCAGCGGAACGGATGCAGGCAATCGTGGGGACAGTCGACTACATCCTTGGTCTAGGCCAAGAGGATAAACGTAATTTCCTGAATTGGACGGTGGAGATGGCGCACGCTTTTGCGCTGTGTGCGACAACGGAAGCGGCAGAGCAATTGAATGTGGAGATCAGCTTCTATAAAGCGGTCAAGTCTGGAATCGTTAAGCTGATTACACCAGAGAATAAGAAAAAGACAACGAGTGAACTGGATGCGCAATTGAATCAGTTGATCTCGAAATCGATCATTTCGGAAGAAGTCGTGGATATAATGGATGCGGTAGGCTTGCAAAAGCCGAATATCGCGATATTGTCCCATGAGTTTCTGGAGCATGTACGAGGTCTGAAGCAGAAGAACCTGGCTGTTGAACTTTTGCGGCGCCTGCTTCAAGGCAAGGTGAAGGCGGTGTCCCGTACAAGTGTCGTCCAGTCCCGCATATTCTCCGCGATGCTGGATGAAGCGATTCGGAAATATAACAATCGTACGATCGAGACGACACAGGTGATCGAAGAGTTGATCCAGATGGCGAAGGAGATGAATGCCGCCGTCAAGCGCGGAGAAGATCTGGGCCTTATTAAGGAAGAACTTGCTTTCTATGATGCGCTGGCTGCAAATGAGTCTGCGAAGCAGATGATGGGTGACGTTGTCTTGAAGCAGATCGCACATGAGCTGACGCAAGCGATTAAAAGCAATATTAAGGTGGACTGGGAATTGCGCGAGAATGTCCGGGCGCAGATGAGAGTCATTGTGAAGCATTTGCTGAAAAAATACGGATATCCGCCGGATTTAGCACAAATGGCGATTGATCTCGTAATCGAGCAGGCGGAAGTCATGGGGAAGTCTGAGTTGGAACAATTCCACTATTGAGATCTTATATTTTAGTTATGAAGATATGCTCATTTAATCAACGTTGTAAGAGAGGAGGATACTCGACTTCTTATGTCATCCGTATTTTCATTTTTGGGTGAGGTGAACGAGGAGCTCTATGCTGTGGCGGTACAAGCGGAGGCGGATATGTGGAGCAACCCGCGCGCGACCCTGACCCAAGGCAGATTATTTAGCGAAGAAATGGCGACGACAGTGTCCAAGCTGGAGAAGGTTGAACCCGTCTATTTCATTAAAGCCAGCGAACGTGTTCAGTTGTTAGCCCGCAAAGATATTATTGCGGATGAGATGAAGGATAGCTTCGAATGGTTGCGCCGGAACGGGAATACAGCCGCCCATGATGTCAAGCCCGTGCCGCCGGATCTGGCCTTAACCGCCCATCGGCACATGTTCACGTTGGCCTTATGGTATGTGGAATCCTATGGGCCGCTTGAGATTGAACTTCCGACTTATACGATGCCGAACCTGCCTGTGAGCCGCAATGATGAGTCAAATGAACCGAAGCTGGATGTAGGCGAGCAGTTGGAACAGTTATTGAGTGCGCAGTTGGAAGCCAAAATCTTGCCTACAATTACGGAGCAGTTCAAGCATCTGCATGCAACGATAAGCCAAGTGGCCGGGATGAACGGTGCTGCCTCGACAACCGGAACATCGTCACCGGGGACAGAGGCTGCGAACCCTGCGGCCTTCGTTGGGACACCACCGCAGGGAATGAATGCGGTTGTTGCGAACATCGAAGCAGGTATTCCTGCGGGTCGGTCGTCAGAGCAACCGACAAACAATAGAGAGGGAGAAGAGGTAGAAGTAGGTGACTACCTCTCCAATCAAGGACTGACTGTGGTCGACAAGCGGCCTAATGGCGGGGCGCTGTGGGTTGTTGGCGGTTGGGAGCTGAAGGAGGTATTGTTCTCCCTCAAGCCGCAAGGGATCTTTTTCAAGTATGTCAAGAATGGGAGTCAGTCGACGAAGCGGAAGCCTGCCTGGTTCATGATGGGGAAAGACCCGAGCCGATTGCGCTGGGTCGACATCCCAGATGAAGAGGGGAGCACCGAGGAAGTAGCGGTTGCGCAGGAAGCCGTTGCGGCGGTTGTAGCATCTGCAGAGCCTGGCCTAACAGAGCATGCGGTAATGTTAGAGGAACTTGCTGGGCAAGGCCATTGCACATCATCTATGGCAGGGGGAGAGACCGGAACGCAAGTGCAAGTTAGACCACCGTCTCAAGGAAAATCCATACATACAGATGCGACACAATCTGCTCGAGACCTAGAGAGCGTCAACGACGAGAAAACGGAGTTGCGGAAGTCTTTCCACAATAAGGAGCTGATCTTTCCGGCGTCAATGATAGACATGGGACTCGATGACCTGCCTATGAGCGGCTGTGCCCGTCTGCTGCAATATCTGAAGGATGCGTGCAACGTAACGGCGATTCATGAGCTTCCCGAGGATCTATCGAATCTGACCGAGAAGATTAGCGGTGTCGGCTCAAAGACAGTGGAGCGTTTCGTCAAGCAATTGGAAGATGCGATTGCGGAAGAGAAACGCCTTATCGGATCGGGAAAACGAAAAGAACATGCGGTAAGTGCCTACCGCGAGCTCAAGAAGCGATTGGGCCATCGCCCTACCTACATGGAACTGCATCAATTCGGAAAGGCGGATAGTCAAGCATATCGGCAGTTATTCGATTCCTACTATGCGTTCTTACGGCAAGCAGGCGAGCTCACCAAGGAAGAAGCGGGAACGGCAAGGAGATATGCAGATTGGCTACAAGAAGTAGAAAGCACAATGATCCGCAAGAGCTATAAGATGGTACTGTTGCTTGTGATGTTGGAGCGAGGCGTAAGCGATTGGATGAAGCCGATTACGGCTGAAGAAGCAGCTCCATTGTTTTATCAATATTATATGAGCGACGCAGACCGCAAACAGATTGATTTCTCGGATAATGAGACGCAAAAGTTATGGAACAATCCGGTGGAACGTACGGCCCAACTTATCGCCCGTATGCCGATGACCCATTGGGCGAAGGGGAATCAGTTGATCCGCTTTTCAGATGGTGCTTTCGACATACGCATTACGACGAAAGAAACGGATCAGACACGATTATATGCGTGGACAAAGGAGATTTGCGAGTATCGGCTGTGCTGGTATTTTGAACGGAAAGCTGCTGCATTGTCTATAGATTCGGAGTAAGGAAAGGAACCTGTTGTTCAATGGGAGATATGAAATTATTTCGGCTAGTAGGTCATGGAGTAGAAGAGCTAAGCGGATATACGGTTACGGTAGAAAAATCTTTGCAAACGTTGATGGAGAAAAACTTGGAGGCGTTGTTAGGCATTCGATTTCTGGCTTCTGAATATTCTACAGGCAAGAAGCATCGGGGAAGAATCGACACGCTTGGTATTGATGAGAATAACTCGCCGGTTATTATTGAATACAAGCGGTCTACAAATGAAAATGTCATTAATCAAGGCTTGTATTATCTTGATTGGCTGATGGATCACCAGGCGGACTTTATGGTACTGGTTATGAATCGTTTGGGTCAGGGGATAGCCCAATCCATCGATTGGAGCGCTCCCAGACTGTTATGTGTGGCCGGGGGATTTACCAAGTATGACGAGCATGCCGTACAGCAAATTAACCGCAATATTGAATTATATACATATAAACGTTATGGTGACGAACTGCTACTGCTCGATTTGGTGAATGTAACAACGGCTCACTTGGAAACGGAGGACGGGGAACTTCTGCAAGCCAAGACCCCGTCTTCATCCAAGACCGTCTCCGATTACCTTGCCCAAGCAAGCGAGGAACTGACCGATCGGTTTGAAGCGTTGCGCGCCTTTATGATGGCGCTTGGAGACGATGTGCAGATGAACACGTTGAAGTATTACTTTGCGTTCAAACGGATAAAGAACTTTGCCTGTGTGGAGATTCATCCGCAGAACAAGTGCATTTCTGTATATGTGAAACTCAATCCCGATTCGATAGAATTAGAACCATCCTTTACGAGAGATGTGCGCCAAATTGGCCATTACGGCACGGGGGATTTGGAGATTACGATCGCCAATGCCGATCAACTGGAGCAGGCGAAAGCATTGATTCAGCGCAGCTATGAGATAAGCTAAGGCAGATGTGATTTACAGGAAATTCAGTTGAAGGTATCCCTTGGACTCTTTGTGCAGCGACAAAATTCTCGCGTACAAGACGTAGCGCCTGTCGGTTTCTTCCATATGCGTCTCGGATATCAGACCATGCGCAGTTTATGGGAGGAACTGAACACAGGCCGGGCATTTTGTGGCGTTGGAGCAGCGGGAACGGGTTGCGAGTCAGATACGATCTTTTTTACCCGACTTCGATAATAAGGATACGGTTTGGCCGTGACGAACGACTTTCTGCATCAAGACGGATGAACAACAAGCGGGTGGCAAGGCGCCCCGCTTGTTCTATGTCAGCCAGAACCGTTCGAGCTGATCCCATTGCTGCTCCTGCCGCAGAATCTCCCGTTGGCGCGGGCCGATAAGATCATAGTGGGGAAAGGGGCGGCGTGCATGGATATAGCGCGGGTTCAGACCATGCTCTACGCACCAGACAGACAAGCGGGCCATGTCGGCACAGGGTCGTGATTCCCGGGAAGCGTTCATCCTTCTCAGGGCATAAGAGACCGGTGTATCGCTAACCCTATCGATAGGGAGGAGACCCATCGCGCGATGGGTCTTCTCTTATCAGGACAGAACTGTCGGGAATCCGGGCTAGAATCTGCCGGATCGGAAGATAGACAGGAGCAGCCAGATGAACATCAAGGCCGCGATGATGAAGCCGATCTCGATCACGTGAATGTCCCAGAGCAGCGTCGGCTTCACGTTGAGGGAGGAGCCGACGATAAGCCCGACCATCATGATGCTGAAGGCAAGCAGCACAATGCTGAAGGAAAGCCGGTTGCTGATTTGATCGAGCTTGTACAGCATATGATCCAGCTCGCGCAGCTCCAGTTCAGCCTTGATCTTGCCCTGGCTGATTAGGGAGGAGAGCCGGTGCGCCTGCATCGGCAGATCGGACACCGCTTGCACCAGATCGAGCGTGCCGCCGACCAGCTTCTTCTGGATGCGGCGGAAGCTGTACCTCTCTTTCAGCAGCTTGATGCCGAACGGCTCGGCCATATCAAGGATGGAGAGGGTTGGATCGAGCCTCTCCACGATGCCTTCCAAAGTGAGCAGCGCCTTGGCCAGCAGAATCAGATCGGGAGGGAAGACGATCCGGTGCTTCTTGGCGACGGCGAACAAGTCATGAAGAGATTGGCCGAGACTCACCTCGGAGAACGGCACGTCGTAATACCGGTTCCGCAGTTGGTCCAAGTCGCGGCGAAGCGCATCCATGTCCGTCTTGTCGGAGATGAGGCAGAGCCGCGCAGTCGCCCGGAGCATACCCAAGGTTCGATGCTGCATCAGCGCGATAAGCAGCTCCGCTAAATACTCTTTCATTTCCCCGTTCAGTTGGCCGACCATGCCGAAGTCGATCAGGGCGATCCGGTTCTGATCGAGCACCATAATGTTGCCCGGATGAGGATCGGCGTGGAAGAAGCCGTCGATGAAGATCAGATGCAGCATCGCGTGCACGAGGCGCTCGGCGATCGACTTGCGCTCTGGTCCGTCCGGGAGCCGTTCCGTGTAATAGTTCAGCATCGTGCCGTCAACATATTCCATCGTCAGCACCTTAGCTGAGGAGCGATCCCAATCGATCTGGGGAATATGGATGCCCGGGTCTCTGCGCAGCAACTGCGCCATCTTGCCGGTGTTGTGCCCTTCATGCTGATAGTCGAGCTCGGAGATCATCGACTTGGCGAATTCCTGAACCATCTCCGGGATCTGGTATTCGGACACCCAGGACCAATGGCGCGTAGCCGCTTCGGTCAGTCCCTGGAGTATTTCCAGATCCCGCTTGATAATGGATGTAATCCCGGGCCGCTGCACCTTGACGGCCACCGCGTCGCCGTTAGGCAGCCAAGCCTTGTGAACCTGGCCGATGGAGGCGGCGGCGAGCGGGATATCATCGAAGCGTAGAAACAGCTGCCCAAGCGGTCGGCCCAGCTCGCCCTCGATGATTCGGCCAGCTTCCATGCCCGTGAAGGGTGGCACTTGATCCTGCAGCTTCTCCAGCTCTTGAATGATACTGCCCGGCAGCAGGTCGGCCCGGGTGCTAAGCAATTGGCCCAGCTTGATGAATGCCGGGCCAAGCTCTTCCAGCACGAGGCGAATCCGTTCGCCCAGCGTCTTCGTCTGCGGCGTCTCATGCGTAATCAAGCGGCGGGGCAAGGACAGTACCCGGCGCAGTCCAATTTCCTCCACAATATAGCCGAAGCCATGATGCATCAGTGCCATGGCGATATCACGGTAGCGGCCGGCATGCCTAATCCGCACGGCCGTCCGTCTCCATATTCGGATGTCCATCTTGCTCGCGGGGTTCTTCCGGGCTAGCACCTTCGAGCGCGGCAACCCGCTGCTCCAGCAGCAGCATCCGCTGCTTCAACGCGATCAGGTCGGAGATGGCGGCCACATCGAAGTCTTGCAGCTTGCGCTTCACCATATCCTGAATGGAGGTGCTGAAGGAGGCCTGCTCCTCTTCTCCCCGTTCCATCAGATGGTTAACGAGCTCCTTGGACTGTTCGGGAGCGAGCTGTCCTTTCTGGACAAGCTCGTCGACGGCGGCTTCGATTTTCTCCTTGCTGAGCACGGCGAGGCCCCAGCCCAAGGAGACCGCTTTTTTCAACAGATCACTCACGTTCCCAATCCCTCCTCATCGATATATCCCTAATATGCCCAGGAGGGTCCGATTTCATTGAAATGCGAGGCAGGGAGAGGACGGGAACAGCGAGCCATCCGCTTCAATTAATCCAGATTGGCCAGCTCATAGATGGCGCGGGCATAGATGGCTGTTGCCTTCAGCAGATCGTCAATGATAATGTGCTCATCGACCTGGTGCGCCGTCTCTTCGCGTCCCGGGAAGAGGGCGCCGAAGGCTACGCCGTTGTCGAGGAAGGCCGCGTAAGTGCCGCCGCCGGTCGTAAGCAGTGCAGGCTCTAACTGAGTCTCTTCCTCATAGATTTTCTGGAGCGTCCGAATCATCGGATGGTTCCGATCGACATGATGCGGCTCCTTCAGATCCATCTCGCGATCCATCTCGAAGCCGTATTCCGCCATCTTCTCCTGCAGCGGCTTCAGCACATCGGCAGAGCTGTAAGAGACCGGGAAGCGAATATTGAGATGGAAGAACGGAACCGACGTGCCATCATATTGGAAAATACCGGCATTGACCGTGAGGGGCCCGGTAATGTCATCGACACAGGCGATGCCGAGTGCGGTGCCCAGATGATCATCGACCAGATGCTTGTCAATGAACCCGATATACCGGGTGGCGTCCGGCTGGAAGGTGTAACCGCCAAGGAAGCGGATGAGCTTCAAGGCGGCGTTGACGCCGACATGCGGCACCATCCCGTGCGCCGATGTGCCCCGCATGCGCAGGGTCGCTTGACCTGCGCTCACTTCCGCGGTGCCGGCCAGTCCCGCAGCGGAACAATACGTCTCATAGCGCTTGGCGAGGGAGGCGAGCGCTTCCGGTTTGCCCGCGACGACGGCGACCCCCGATTCCGGCACCATATTAGCGATGCCTCCGCCATCGAAGCGGACGAGCTCGTATTGCGGCGCCGCAGCGTCTCCGGCTGAAGAACCGCCGAAGCTGCAGAGGTAGAACTTCGTATTGACTTGCCCCTTCTCCGCATGAGTAATCGGGAAGTCCGCATCCGGCGTGAACCCGGACACCGGCATCGGTTCCCGTTCCGTATAGGTCTTCATGCACTCCATTTCGCTCTCTTCGTCCGTTCCGAAGATAACGCGCACCCGGCACTTGAGTGGCAATCCTAGGTCCTTGACGATCTTGAGACCGTAGAACGCTGCCAGCGTCGGGCCCTTGTCATCGATCGCACCCCGGGCGAACAGCTTCCCGTCCCGGATATCCGGCTCGAACGGTGGGGTAGTCCACTGCCCAGTCGCCGGGACGACATCCAGATGGCAGAGCACACCGACATATTGCGAGGCGGCCTCATTCCCGTATTCGGCATAGCCGACATAGCCGTCAAGATTGCCGGTGCGGAATTGTTCCCGCTCCGACAGCCGGAGCATATAGTCCAGCGCCTGGGCGATATTTCGTCCCATCGGCTGTCCCGGCCCTGCCGTAGCATTATCCTTCGTGCTCTCAATCCGGAGCAGGCCTTGCAGGTCTTGCAGCAGTTCTTCTTTTCTTTTCTTGACTTCAGCCAACCAGTTCATATTAACACGCTCCTTCAGCATGGCGTTCGATCCAATGTAATAGGGAGTGGCAACTCCGAGAAAAGTGAGGTCATGCTGCCAAGACTAGCAAGAGCAGGAGATACCATATGTTGTACGACAAGGTATGCCGGGCTGAAATGATTTAGCCTTCCTTTCACTCTAGAAAGTGGGGATCCCATCTTGAATATCCGTTACAAGGGCGGATGGAAATAGCAGCGGCGGCATACCGGATAATACCGCTCATTACCGCCAATCTGAATCTGATCGCCGGAATAGAGGGGCTTGCCGTCGTCGCCGACGTGAAGATTCATCGTCGCCTTTCGTTGGCAGAACCAGCAGATCGTCTTCATTTCCTCGATTTTGTCCGCATACAGCAGCATATAGCGGCTGCCCTCGAACAGCTCATTGCGGAAGTCGTTCTTGAGCCCAAAGCCAATGACCGGAATATCCAACTCATCGACGATGCGGGTAAGCTGAAGGATCTGCGCTTTACTCAGGAATTGGACTTCATCGACGAGCACGCAAGAGACGGGGCTTCCGTGCAGGGAGACCTCACGGTATATATTCGTATCGGCGTGAACAAGTCGGGCCGGGCGCTTCAAGCCGATGCGGGACGATACATACCCGACGCCGTCCCGATTGTCCACTGCCGAGGTAAAGATAAGCACTGACTTGTTCTGCTCCTCATAATTGTTGGCAACCTTAAGCAATTCGATCGATTTGCCGCTGTTCATCGCCCCGTAGCGATAGTAAAGTTGAGCCATTGCTGCCACTCCATTCTGTACATGTAGAAGATCTCGTGATGATACCTGGCCTGTGTCAACACGTTCTAGTCGCTTAGTCATAATGAGGAATCAATCGAAATAATACGGTCTGCTCCGCCATCATGGCGACGCTGATGTCGCGCAGCTCCTCGTACCGCTCCCATCGTCTGAAGGAGTTGATAAATGCCCCTTTAAGGAGCTACCTCGGTTACACTTGCTTCTATGATAAAGAATGCAGCCGACCAAAGCAATGGCGCAAATCAAGAGCGGAAGTATCGATCAACGCGAACAAGGGGGGTGCGGCCTGCGCATCCCCTTGAGCTGTGTGCGGAACGCTGCTAGGATCCCCCCGTGCGGCGCCGCTGGTTATTCGGCTTCTTCGTATTTTGGCTTTTTAACATTTTGGTTGCCGATGAACCGGAAAAACCGCCTCTTTGATTCGCCTGCTGCTGCTTCTTCTTGGCCAGCATTTCTCTCATCGCATCCGCCAAATTAACTTTCTTCGGCTCATGTTGCTGTTCTGCCATTCTTACACCTTCCTTCGCTTCTGCGGATGTATCCTCTCCTGCGGAGCCGGTTCAACAGGCTCCATACCGGTAAGACGGTCATGGGTGCTGTATTGTGGACAACTCCGTATCTCCATACAAATTGCTTGTCATGCAGTGGATGCCAAGGCTGTCGCCAATGCCGGCTTATCCGTTATTGGACCGCCCAGAGCTGCGGATGATCGTCCGCGGCATGCCGCGCCGCCCGGGCGTTCCTCTCCACCTGCTCTTCGTTCTTGCAGCCGGGAATGACGCAGGTGACCGCCGGATGGCGTAGACACCAGGACAGAGCCCACTCAGCCATGTCCATACCGTCGGGCACTTCGTTCCTCCGAATCTCCTCCACCTGCTTTAGCCGCTCGTCGAGCTCTTCGCGGCGATGGCGATGGCGCACATCATTGGTGGCGAACTCGGTTCCCGGCTTGTACTTGCCGCTCAGGAAGCCGCTCGCGAGCGGGACCCGCGCCAATATGCCGAGATCCTGCTCTAGACAAGAAGGGAATACCTCTACCTCGGGCCCGCGATCGAGCCGATTGTAGACAAGCTGAATCGCGCTCGCTCCGACTCGCGTCGCCGAAGCCGTCTGGTGCATGCTGTTGCGCTTGTTCAACGACAGGCCGAGATGCCGAATCGTCCCTGCCTGCACCTGCTTATCGAGCATCGTCCACAGGTCATCGTTGTCGAACGCCTGATCATTGCCCGAATGGAACTGGTACAGATCGATATAATCGGTCTTCAGCGCCTGCAGCGATGCTTCTAGTTGCCTGCGCACCTCTTTTGCCCCATACCGGTCCGTGCGGTTCAGATGGGAATGGAATTGATGCCCGAACTTGGTGGCGATGACCCAGTCTTCCCGCTTGTCCCGTCGCAGGAAATCGCCGATAAAGGCTTCCGACAGGTGGTCGCCGTAGCATTCGGCGGTATCGATCAGGTTGATGCCGAACTGCTTTGCTTTATATAAAATACAATCGACTTCCTGCTGCGAATAATCGTGTCCCCACTCGCCGCCGAACTGCCATGTCCCGATCCCGATGACGGATACTTTCAAGTCGGTCCGTCCTAATCTGCGGTATTGCATGCCTCGTCCCCCTTCTTTTTGCGCTAGGGTCTTGTACCATCATATCACAGCCGCAGGAGCAATTCGAAGCGTCAAGTTTTGAATGCGGAGCGTCTGGTCTGCTCTAAAAGCGCGGCGTATGAGACGAACATCGCCACAGCCTAATTTTTAGCATGAAATGATGGACTGACCGATCGGCGCCAGCCGGATGCGAAGCCGCAAAGGTGCTTATTCGGCTGATTTGCTCGCTGAACCGCTGTCCGTTTCGGCTGTGCTATTTGACGTCGATCGTCTTGATGATGCGAGCCGGGTTGCCTCCGACGACGACATTGTCAGGCACATCCTTCGTGATGACGGCTCCCGAGGCGATGACAACATTGTTGCCGATCGTGACGCCCGGATTAATGATGGCCCGGCCGCCAATCCAGACCCGATCGCCGATCGTTACCGGCTTGCCGAACTCTGCCCCGGAGATGCGCGCTATCGGATCTAGCGGGTGGGTTGCGGTATAGATATGAACGCCCGGCGCCAGGAAGCAGTCGTCGCCGATGTGAATCTCGCATACATCGAGCAGGACACAGTCGAAGTTGGCGTAGAATCGGCTTCCGACATGGATGTTGTAGCCGTAATCACATTTGAATGACGGCTCGATATAGAACCCTTCTCCCAAGCTGCCGAAGAGCGATTGCAGCAGACTTGTCCGCTCCTTGTAGTCCGTTTCCACGGTCTGATTGTACAGCCGGGTCAATCGTCTGGCCCGCTCGCGGTCGCGCACCAGCTCTTCATCTCCGGCACGGTACAGCTCGCCCTGAATCATCTTCTCCTTTTCCGAAGCCATGGATGTCTCCTCCGCTAGTCGTAGTATAAGTCACAAGCTCTCCTTATTATGAATCCATCGGCGCACCGGTTGCAAGCGGCCAGCATCCTCCGGCATCATCTACGGATAGTATAAGGTCTCCCGTCACGGGAGAGCCAAACATGGTCTCCTTCCATCGCAAGCCGCAGCCGAATTCATAGCAACGGACTAGCGAGGGATAGGGACAGGGCAAGCATTGGCGGTGCTTAATATATGGTATAATCGGATTATTATTCATAGGGGTGATTTGAACGTGAGCAAATTTTTGGCCTTTGGCATGCTATTTTGGCTTTTTGGCAATCCGATTGTAGCCATCATCGTACTGCTGCTTATTCTATATGTGCTTGATCGGCGCTTCATCGGGCTGTCACCGAGCTTGTTCAAGCCGCTCAAACGAAGGAACCGGATCAGGAAGCTGAAGCAGCAGCTTGGCACCAACCCGCATGAGGTGTCCGCCAAGATGGAGCTTGCCCGGCTGCTGATCGAGCGCAGAGCCTACCGGGAGGCAAGACAATGGCTGGAGCCGTTGCAGGAGACGATGGATCATTCGGCTGAATTCTGGGATGATCTCGGAACCTGCTGGCTGCACACCGGCGAGCCGGAACGGGGAGAAGCCGCGATAAGGAAGGCATTGGAGCTGAACCCCCGGGTCAAATACGGCCAGCCGCATCTCCGGCTCGCCTCTTTGTATGCAGAGGCGGACAAGAACCGGGCGATTGAGGCGTTGCAGACTTATCAGGAGGTTCATTCGTCATCATGCGAATCGTATTATCGCCTCGGCCGGTTGTACGAACAGCTTGGCCGCAAGGAGGAAGCCGGGGAGGCACGGAACCAGGCTGTTGCCATCTATCGCTCGCTGCCGCGTTACAAGAAGCGGGAAGAACGGAAGTGGATGCTGAAGAGCATGCTCAGGCGATAGCGAGTGCGAATCCAGGCAGTTAGGCGTGAAGCGTTGCTGCTGCTAGCCGCTGTTGCTATCAACCGTTGAACCGTGCCGCAGCGAGCATTGGCTGACGGTGGAGCTGGGACAGGCGCTTATAACTTAGCGCCGTAAAACCCCTAGCTTTAGCTATGGAGAGTCGTCACCCCATTCGTCGTTCACCATGCCGAAGCAGGCGGCGAATCTCCTACCTTCAATATGCGGGAATTCAAGATTCGAACTGAGTATGGAATAAAAAGGGAATCAGGACGAAAGACAGGCAGGCCGGAGAGTTCCGGTCTGTTTTTTTGATCAGGAAGCATAGAGCAATACGATAAAGGGATCCAGATCGCTTCGACGGTGCCGTGTGTTTTTCGGACTCACTTTCCTTTATATATTTATCATTCTAAATATATATATAAAAATTTACATTTTAAGAGAGAAAAAGATATAAAAATAAATTGTTGATAATTTTATTTATTATCCTATAATAAAAATTACCTTCACAATAAAATTTACAGCCCTACCAAAACAACCCTATCAACTTAGCTGGAACTACCTACTACACATTTATTAATTCACACATAAGAAATGATAGAAGAAAGAGAAGGAGAACGATTCAGTGAAATGAGGTACTTTACCCTCGTTCTCTACTCAACTGGAATTCCAAATTCGCATAAAGGATGTTGGTATATGATGGGATATTACTGCTCAACGATTTTTAAAGGATGCCCAATTCTATTGCTGATCGCTTTAATGGTTGGATGCGTGCCGTCTCATGTACAAGAGGAGAAAAAAAGTATTTCTATTTTATATAGCTCCAAATTAGATTTTGATAGGGACTATGGCAAATTTCTGCAAATAAAATTTCCGGATCTTACATTTCACATCATAGAATATAATCCTGTTCTCGGGCAGGGGGTGTGGAATGATATGAATTATGTGAATTATGTCCCTCCTCATCTGGGGAGTGGAATGAGGAAGCGCTGCTCCAGTTGATACAGGCGAAGCAGCCTGACATTCTCTTCTTTCCATGTCCCGTATATCAGCGTGTGCTAGATGCGAATCTGTTGAAGGAGATAACCGGTTATGCCAACCAGTATGATGCTCAGGGGATTGCTGCTCCAATACTGGAAAAATTACGGGCAATGGGAGAGGGGGAACTTTATTTCTTATCAAATACGTTTGCTCCGGAAGCCATTTACTATAACAAAGACCTATTATTGCAGTATGGGCTCCCTGGGCCGCAAGATTTTATGCCATGGCAGGATGTGCTTGCGCTTGCTCATCAAGTTGCGGAGCGTGGCAGGGAAGATTCTATTCAAGGGTTAACTACACCTCACCATGGGATCGCCGACTTGTTTTTACATCTTGGGACTGCCGAAGGATTGACCTGGTATCATCCGGCAAATCATGCGACCTTGTTCGGAAGTGAGGCATGGAAAACGATAGTAAAACAATTGGTGCAAAAAGATAAAGACGATCATCGGATACCGCCAACAGACGATATGTACTCAGACGGGTTTGTTGATGGGAAAATTGCCATGGTTCTTGATGATTACGCATTGGTTGACCGCTTGAAGCAAAGTAAGAAAAAAATAAACTGGGCGCTTGTCACGGCTCCTGTTTCGCCAGATGGAGCAACGAAAAGTCAATTTTATTCTTTTGAAACGTTGAATGGCATAAACCATCTCACATCGCAATTTGAAGTGGTCTTGGAAGTATGGGCATACCTTAACGGGCAAGAAATGGCCAAGATAAAGCATAATGGCAGCTTTTGTCCTATGACACTCCCGATTCGATCCGGCATAGTCCAGGATAAGGAATTGAAAAACATTTCCGCCTTCTATCAGATTGCACCTGATTCGGTGTTTGTGACCAAACGCAATGATTTGCCGTTGCGTGTAAAAGGTGCGATAAAAACGTATTTGCGAACCGAAATCCAACGTCTGGACAGCGATAATACAGCGCTACGAGATGAATCGGTTCTGAAATGGGAACATGATGTTGCGGAAATCATCCGGCAAGAGAGCCGGTCTAATCCTTAACAAAGCTTAGCAGGAGGAAACATGAGAAAAGTTCTGATGACGATTGCGTTATTGTCGCTTGTTATCGTGTATGGTTGTAGTCCAGCACATCATAAGGATAAAAAAGAAGATTACTCCGATCAAGAGATTACGATTTATGCTTTCGAAAGTCATGAACAGTTTTTTTACAGCATGTACGGTAATTTGATTCTGCAACAGTTCCCCGGGTTAAATTTGCGGGTACTTACTTCTAAAGACTTTGCTTGGGATAAGGATGGGGAACATAATCAAAAGTCACCTGATCTTGTAATTATAGGTATAGATGAATACAGGAAAATGGCGGATAACTCCTATTTATTGGATCTTAATCCGCTAATCAAGCGGGATCATTTCGATACCGAACGTTATCAACCGGAGATGATTCGAGCGCTAACCGATCAACCGGCAGGCAAGTTATATGGCCTGTCACCTAATGTATATATAGATGGCATATTTTATAACAAAGAGCTATTTGATGATATGCATATTGATTATCCTAAAGATGGGATGGATTGGTACGAAATGCTCGCGCTAGCAAGTCGTTTTGACGGAGGCATTGTAGGATTTGAAAGTACAATTTCATCCCCGGGCGCTTTACTTATGCAAATGGTGGAGACGAACAAATGGAACTTTATTGATGAAAAAAGAAAAGTTACATCATGGAACAAAGAGCAATGGCTGAAGGCTGTTCAGGCTGTTGTCACGGCAAATCAAACGAATTCGGTGGCAGAGGGAGCAGGGGATTTATTTTTCAAAGGAAAATCAGCGCTTTACGCTGCGCCTGTAAATTCCGTTGAGAAATTGCGAACTGAACATCCATTTTCGTGGGGATTTGTCTCCTCGCCGGTGGGCGTAAACGATAAATCGATAAGTCGAAGTATAATTTTTTATCGAGTGCTCTCCATTCCCGAAGGCTCATCTCAGAAAGAGTTAGCCTGGGAAATTATTCAGATGTTGATGGGGGAAGAGGCAGTCATTCAATATAAGGATAATGAAAGGTTTAATACAGTTTCAACTTTTAAAAAATATGCAAATAATTACAAAGGAGTTGATTTGACGAATATTTGGAGGCAATCTATCGATGGTCATCCGGGCACATTCCCTGAATGGTTATCTACTGAGTTTTATGGTGATCTGTATGAAATGTTAGATACGTCGTTACAAAAGGCCATCAAGCGAGACATGACCGTTGAGGAATGTGCGAATTTGATAATAGAAAATGTGACGGAATTAGTGAAAAGGGAGAAGGTAAAAAATAGATCCTAACGCGCGTGGCCATCATGGAAGTGGAGTTATTGCAACCTTTAATCCGTGCTATAGAAAAGGTGAAAAATGAGACGAATATTCAATGTAATTAACTTCTCTTTGCGCTCATTTATTGAAGTGTATGGATTTGATAAAACCACGGTGATACTAACACTTCTGGTGTTACTATTTAGCTCTCTGGGCACGTACTTTGATATCTTCTAATCAAAAATTATAGTGGATAGTTTTTTTGGCGGGGACTTCCCAATGTTTCTCTATTCATTGCTAGCTTTAGTCATATTCAAATTAGTTGCTAATTATCTCAACGCACTTTCTTCGGTGAAGAACATGAAAATGTCCAGGGCTTTTAATAACAAATGCGATGGGGAACTAATAAACCGTATAGAAAGCCTTGATTTAATGATAAAAGAACATCCGCGGTTTAATGCAGATTTTCCATATCTTAGATTTATTAAAGGTCAAACCTATTCTTTATATACTCAATGTACTCAAATCCGTCACAATGGGATGGCTTTCGAGACGGGGCTGACCGCGCCGTTGCTTGCGGTCTAACTCAAGCCGATTATTCGACTTTTTCAAAGAAAGCTAAGGTTGTTCCTTTTGAGTTGTTCAAAAGGTCATTTCATCTTGTGCTTCAAAAATGCAATCGGCGGGCTAAACGTCAATTGAAGCTTCCCAAAGAATTATGAAATGAAGTGCGTTTCTAAAGGAAGACCAATTGGGGAACTCCTTCATATCCCAGAACCGTGGTACATTCATCGGGTGGATTGGTTTAAAGGCTAACCATAGCCGATTCTTTGATAATAGAAGCCGATGGACTTCATTTGATCGGCATCCAACAAGTTTCCTCCGTCAAACAAGTTAGGCGCATTCATGCTGTCTTTGACTTGACCCAGTCTATTTTAAGAAACATTGGCCACTCTGTGGTGCATTTACGAAGAGAGTAGCCTTGCTCCATCGCTCGCAAGTAGCTCGACCACTTCTTCGGATATTTCGTGCGATGAATCGGCGTAGAGGGCGAGAAAAAGAAACAGGGAGACTGCAAGGTCTGGCCGCCCCGTCTTCCTGTTCGACAATCATCGTGCTTTTTGCCATGTCGATCGTAGTGGATGCTGCTATCGTTGTAAAGGCTTATTTGAAGCGAATAGAAGACGGACTCCCGGAAGCGAAGCGCCCCGGCGCTGTGGGCGTTGCCCATCCAGCCGGCGTCCTCATCGTCATAATTGTTTCTGGCGGACGGTGTTTACGCTCACGCAGCGGTGGACGATTCCGGTGTTTCGCTTTCGCTGTCCTGACTGCAAACAATGATTTAGAAAGTACGATTGGTTGAAACAAAGCATCCTACGTGAATTGGCGAAGACGTAGACGCACCGTGGCGCCAATCGAGAAGGTTTGGATCCGTTGAAGCGAAAGGCTAACAAGCCGCGGTCAAGTATTTCGGGAAAGGGATCGATTGCTATACCGCTTCGGCTTGGACTTGGCCGGAGGGATACGCTTCAAGGCTCTGGCGTAACTTAGCACTTTGCGGGCGATGCTCTTGTCGGCCAAATGCCGGAATATATAAGGGTCGGGATTCGTGTTCAGCTCGATGATCCAAGGGCGAAGTCGGTTGTCCAGGCCAATATCCGCGCCGACCATGTTGAGTCCGGGATACGTGCGGCTGAGAGCTTTGGCGGCGTCATATCCGGCTTTGGAAAGGGTCTTCTCGATTTTGGACAGGTTCTCTCCGGAAGCAAAAGGCCTCAGCAACGTCCGAACTTCCGTCGGTTTGCCGCCGCTATGGTAATTCGTCACGATCTTCCTCGGGTGTGCGACCCGCCCGATTATGCCGGTCATCTCCCAAGCGCGCTTGCGCTTGCGTTGGACCATAACGCGGATATCGAACCGGCGGCCCTTGTATTTCAAGAGATGGATTCCTTCCTGAACCAAATAAGGGCGTTTGCGTTTGTTGCGAACGATAGACTGATACATGGAAGGGAACGAATCGAATACGCGCTTCTTTTCTTTCTTCTGATACGAATAGGAGCCGTTGCCTTGTTCTACGCGCATGACTCCTCTACCGTAAGAGCCCGCTTCCGGTTTGATGTAAACCATGGAATAGCGGCGAAGCATCTCGCGAAGCGATTTTTCGTTCATTCTGCGGGTTTCCGGCACCAGCATGCGGACTTTCGGGTCTTTCAAAATGGCCTTTGTTTTCAGCCATTTGCTTAAAACGTTCTTTCGAGCGGATGTTTTCAAGCTTCGGGCGTAACTCTTTCTTTTGTGAAAAGACAGCGATCGGTAGCGCTGGGCAAGCTTGCCGACGGCAGACCCCGACAGAGCGGATGGGATGGTCGACAGACTTTTGTTAAGCGCGCTTTTGAGTTGAACTTTCCCGGGGTGAACGGAATAAACGTAATTTCCGTACGTCTCAAATTCAGAAAATCCAAACTGCTTTTTTCGGTTGACGCTTTTCAGAATGGCTTTAAACCACTTCGTTCCGTGCCTCGCTTCGATTTTGTTCTTGAGCGACCGCAGCTTCGTTTTGTCGAACAACATGTAGTGCGTCACGAAAGAACGGGGACGTGGGGCTTTTGTTCCGAGTAGCTTGCGATAGGTGACGAAATATTCAGGCTGGCTCCAGTTTCGGTAATAGAACAGTTGCTTGCCGTCGGCGTAGAACCGGTGCGGCCGGATCAACACGGTATCGGCGTCGATAACCAAGAAATGCCTCTGCCTCGCAACGGAACTGCTGCCGAGCTTCAACAGCTGCTGGTATAACCAGCCGGATCTCTCCCATCTTTTGGAACGGTACGCGATCTGTTTTTTTCGCAGGGGGAGAACCGTACTTTCATGAATGAAGGCACAGCCTTTGAGATGGCAGACGGCTTTGATTTTGGGGCTGTCCGGCGCCACGACGAAAATCCGGCCGATGGGATGCCGCACGTATTTTCTTACACCGTCGATTACATAGGGAAGCGTGCCCAAATCTTTGTCGATGGCCGGAATGATGACGTCGATTTTGATATCAGAGTTCGAGGCCAGTGAGAATCCACTCCCTTTCATAGTCGGTTATCATCAGAATATGCTGCGCCGATCGTTTTAGGTTGGGACTGTCGACCCCTTGCTTTCCCGTCGATAGCCATTTTTTCAACCATGGCTCCTCGGATTTAGGGCAGATGAGCAATCCATTGGAAGTCAGGGCGACGATAAGGTCGCTACCCCCGATAATGACCGCCTTCCGGTCATCCACAAATACGAGATTTCGGGCTGCATCCATCAGATTGACCTAAAAATTATCACAATTTACTTTTTTATGTTGATTTTTAGTATTTTTATAAGATATAATCGTAGTGGGTACCCAATTATTGTTGAGTAGGAGGTGAAATCTATGAAAAAGATTGCATTTACTACACCTCAGATTAAAAAGCTTGGTCCCATTGAGAAAATTGTTGGACAAGGCGGTTATATCAGGGCTGATGGTTGGTACTTCACACGATTGCCTTTATAAAATGATTTGACCCGCGCGCAGAGACTCAGGCCTAACTGAGTCTCTGTCTTTCTTAAAGAATCGTAAGGAGAGGGATTGAATTGAATTACTACCAGCAATTAATAACAGGTGAATCAAAGGAATACGTCGTACCTGTTTTTCGATGGATTGACAAAATGAAGATCCTCGCTATAACCTTAACTGCTTTACAAGCATACAAGAAAAAGGGAGCCCGTCATCTACTACATCGTTTGCAAGGGATTTCGCCAATTCGGAAAATTCGTTTCGATAATGCGACTCAGAGTCTACTCTTTGCTCGTAATATATGTGTATTTGCACAGATGATTATTAATTATAAAAACCCGCAAGCCATTTGTTTAGAAAGGGCTTCTGTAATCTGTACAGCATTGAGAAGTATGGGATTACCTGCTCAAGTTATCATCGGACGAAAGGCATCTGCCAACAGTGCCAGTGATTATGACTTCCACGCTTGGGTAGAACTGGATGGCAGCCCGGTGAATGATTTTTTTTCGAATAAGACCCACTTCATGGAGATAGAGCGATTACCCTCGTAGTGGAAAGGGAAGATAGGATATGCATTTAAAAACCAAGGTATGGGGACGGTCTAGATTTTTCTCAAAACCTGAAATGAAATTTAATGGTAATCTCTGGCCGGGTTATAATCAAAAAACGGGTAAACTTGTTCATGAACTGAAACACGGGAATGAAAACGTTATAAATGTAATAGAAGCAATGGTTTTAAACAATCCTGAGGAGCTAAGAGCAATAGAAGGTTCATTTTGCTTCTCACTTCAAAATAGGGACAGCGTTGTGATTTACAAAAGCCTACTCTATAAAAAGTCTATTTATTATCGACTTCATGAACAAGAATTATTCTGGTCCGTCGAACCTAATGATCTTATTTTCAATGAAGAAGAAACAGGACAACGTCTGGTTAACAAGGAACTTTTGTTATTATCATGTATGGGGGAATCCCCACTCCCACACCAAAGTTTCTATCATCCTATTTATCGTCTTCCAGCCGGACACTTACTTATCTTTTCTAAACAAAAGGTAGAGGTGAAAAAGATTGATTTTTTAACGTTGCGTACACCTCAAAAAAGAGGAAGGCTTTTAGATTTTGCTGAAGAAGCTCGCAGATTAGTTGATCGTTCGATTCAATATCAAATGGAAGGAAAAAACAGAGTAGGTGTCTTATTAAGTGGAGGCGTAGATTCTTCCGCTGTGCTTTGTGGCCTAAATAAATTGAATTTTGAGGTGATTGCCTATCATTGGTCGTTTGCAGGTATTCATGCTGCGGATGAAAGCGATTATGCAAATGCTGTTTCTAGTAAACATAAGATAATGCAACGGAATATTGAAGTGGGAGATATGATTAGAACGGCTTCTTATTTTGATACCGATTGGAGTTTTCAAGCTCCTTATAATCACAGTTTTTATAAATTATTTGAAAGAACGAAACAGAAATGCTTGGAAGATGGCGTGAAATATGTAGCCAATGGATATTTAGGGGATGTGTTATTTGGTCCTAATCAAGATGTAACGTTTACATCACTTATCCGATCATTGCCGCTCCAAGAAATTCCAAAATATTTAAAAGAATCTGTGGGAACGGTATGGTATGCCAAAAGAAACGAAACCAAGGATGGAAATCATCCTATGTTACAACGAATA
Source organism: Paenibacillus popilliae ATCC 14706 (assembly GCF_000315235.1). Lineage (GTDB taxonomy): Bacteria > Bacillota > Bacilli > Paenibacillales > Paenibacillaceae > Paenibacillus_B > Paenibacillus_B popilliae. The sequence continues at coordinate 53,697 of NZ_BALG01000228.1, forward strand.
CCGTGGTATCAACACTTTTTGAGTGATGAGGCTATGAACCTCATGAAAGAGGCCCATACTTTTATTCCGCCAGCAGCCTCCTTTGAAGAGGAACTAACACGTTGTTCTGATAACGAAACAGATTCCGTTCTGGAACTCGGACTTTTTAACGATGATGTGAATCTAATGTATCCGTTATCCTCAAGAGAGCTATTAGAATTTACGCTGCAATTACCATTAGGTTACCGTATGATTCCAACGGGGGGCCAGTGGGTAGACAAACCCGTATTGCGCCTTGCCTACCGAGATGTACTTCCTAAGGAAATTATTTCAAGAAATCACAGGCAGGTTATCAATGCAATGGAAGAAGTATACGTTTATAAAAACGCATCCCAGGTTTATGATCTTTTAATTCATTCTAAACTTGCTACTGTGGGAATCATAGATACAGAGAAGTTGAGAAGATTAATTCATGATAAATCAAAGCTTACATTATCTGCTTCTGGACTAATCTGTTGTATTATGACTGAACTTTGGCTACGGCAAATAAAAAACAACAAAGGAAAGGAGAATCACTGCAATGTATCAAATGAATACTGCTTTGAGTCAAGAGTTGCACAGATTGGTTTGATGGAAGAACGGCTATGATTGTGGCACATCGGTTAAGTACGATAAAAGATGCTGATCGAATATTGGTATTAGAAAAAGGCACAATCATTGAAAACGGAACACATATAGGAACTTCTTATACGATCGGCACTTTTCCCGTACCTTGCCTTGATAAGCATGAATTTCGTCTAGAATCTCTGAGCCTCCACCTTGCCTTTCGTACGCGGTCGGCCCGCAATACAAGGTCTCACTTTACATCCAAAGTCTGCTGCAAATTGAGCGAACTTGGCGTTCACTTTCCCGGGTGTATGCTCTGTAATAAAAGAACGATCTACACCTAATTCTCCGGCTAACTGACTCTTATTGATCTTCGAATCTCTATTGATTGTGATACACAAGTACAGCAATTTGCAAGGCTTATTGAATTATTTTGGCCGGAGCATGATTTGATGCTTCTTTGGGCTACACCCAAACCGATTCCCACTCATAATATTAAAAAATCCATCTCATATTGCGATAAATATGGAAAGGATTACTTTTAATAAAGATTATCAATTTCAATAAAGGTTTCTCCTTTCTCTATATATCGGATTTTGCATTCCCTAGTGATATGACAAGGGTTATCACGGTTGGTGGAGCTGCATCATAAGGCATGCATTACACAGCATGATGCAAGACGTGGAATCAAGCATGGCATTGATTGCGTCTGAATTAAGTACACCAGCAAATGATCATCTAAACACAAT